>CANQMH010000016.1 GCA_947624865.1 uncultured Clostridia bacterium
AGGGGGCTTTTTGTGCTGTCCACACAATTTGGGGCACTCCAAACATTGTATCACAATGTCTAACAGGAGGGGTGCATATCATAACTGTCGGCTTTGATTATTATTATTAAACTTATTTCAGTTTATGCCAAAGCTTTTCTGAGTTCGTCGGTTTTATCGGTAATTTCCCAGCGTACTCCGAGTTCTTCTCTTCCCATATGTCCGTAAGCCGCAAGAGGAAGGTACTTTGTTTCTCTGAGTCTCAACTGCTCAATTATTGAATTGGGACGGCAGTCAAATACCTTTTCAACAGCTTTTGACAGCAGTTCGTTAGTATATTTTGAAGTACCGAAAGCGTCAACCATAATTGACACGGGATTAGCAACTCCTATTGCATACGCAAGCTGAACTTCGCATTTTTTTGCAAGACCTGCGGCAACAATATTTTTAGCAATATAGCGGCTGTAGTAGGCGGCGCTGCGGTCAACCTTTGTTGGGTCTTTTCCGCTGAATGCTCCGCCGCCGTGACGTGAAAATCCGCCGTATGTATCAACAATAATCTTTCTTCCCGTAAGACCTGAATCACCCACAGGACCTCCGATTACAAATCTGCCTGTAGGATTTACAAAAATCTTTGTGTTTTCATCAAAAAGTTCGCTTGGAATAACAGGCTTAATTACGTATTCAATCAAATCATTTCTGATTTGTTCAAGTGTTGCTTCTTCATCGTGCTGAGTAGAAACAACAACCGTATCAACACGCACGGCTTTTTCATCGTCATATTCAACGGTTACCTGAGTTTTGCCGTCGGGACGGAGGTATGGAAGTGTTCCGTCCTTTCTTACCTTTGTAAGCTGTTTTGCAAGCTTGTGTGCAAGAGAAACGGGCAGAGGCATAAGTTCAGGCGTTTCATCGCACGCATATCCGAACATCATTCCCTGGTCGCCGGCGCCAATCTGATTGTTGACATCTTTTTCACCGTCTTTAAGCTCGTAGCTTTCATTAACGCCCATTGCAATGTCGGGTGACTGAGCGTCAATTGATGTTAGTACAGCGCAGGTGTTTCCGTCAAATCCGCACTTGGGGTCATTGTAACCAATGTCGTTGATAACTTTTCTTGCGATTCCGGCAATATCAACATAACATTCGGTCGAAATTTCACCCATAACGTGAACAACGCCTGTTGTCGCAGTAACCTCGCAGGCAACGTGAGCGTTTTTATCCTTTTCTAAAATGCTGTCAAGAACAGCGTCTGAAATCTGGTCACACACCTTGTCGGGATGTCCTTCGGTAACTGACTCAGATGTAAATAAATGCTTTGCCATTATAAAAACTCCTTACATAACATAAATTATCACTATAAAAAAGCGACGTGACGTCGCCCACAATTCGAGCAGACAGGTCCGACAAATTATATGCATTCTTTGACCGAGCATCACCGTGCAATTTACTATACACTAAAAAATCAGCGCCTTTCAACCGAAAGGCGCATATTTACTCATCTTTCGGTAAAACCGCAGGATTTAGCACCTTGCAAATGCAGGTTGCCGGACGTCACAGGGCCTGTCCCCTCAGTCGCTCTTGATAAGATTAATATTATATTTTAGACTAATTATATATCACAATAATTAAAAATACAATAGAAAAACATAATATTTTAAAAATTCAAACATATTAATAGTAAAAAAGCATGAAACATATAATAATTTGTGTGTTTTTATTATCCTATAGTTTGCAAAACAAGTTGATAGGTGATAAAATTATATAAGAAAACAAGATTATGCCACAGAAAGTTTTATGAATATTATTATCAGATTAATAAAATATATTTATAATTAATTTTAGGAGAATTAAAAATGGTTATTGATTTAAAAAATGAAAATGCAACAGTTATACCGAATTTTAAGGGCGGAGAAAAATGCATCTCTGCAAAAATGCATTTCGACGGCAAAAACAGAATACTTCACGGAGTTCTTGAAAGCGGTGCAACAATTGGGCTTCATACTCACGAAACAAACAGTGAGATTATTTATTTTCTAAGCGGAAAAGGTAAAGTTCTATATGACGGAGAGTATGAAAATGTTGAAGAGGGAATGTGCCATTACTGCCCAAAGGGACACACCCACAGTCTTATAAACGACAGCGACAGCGACCTTGTTTTCTTTGCGGTTGTGCCCGAACAGTAATACTTTTTACTTTTCTCTGAATGGAAGAAAAATACACTTGATTTTAAATCTTTGTTATGATATACTTCTTTTTCAAACACAATGGAGGTGTATTGTAATGGAGAAATTTATACCGTATGAAAAGCTCTCAAAATCAAAGAAGAAAGAGCTTGACCGTAAAAAACGCGTAACGTGGGGAACGCTCAATCCCGTAACACGCAAAACCAAAAATAAAAAAGCATACAACAGAAAGAAATCCCAAAGATATGACGATTATTCGGATAACTTTGGGATTTTAATTTTTGCATATTAAGCAGATACCGAGTAAAAATAATTATGAGGTGATTTTATGGATTTCTCAAGCAAGGACGACAGAAAGCTTCCTCTCGGATTCGGAATGGCTTTGGCGCAAAACACATCGGCAATGAAGGTGTTTGCAACCCTAAGTGAAAACCAACAGCAGCGCTGCATAGAAAGAGCGCGTATGGTAAACTCAAAGGATGAAATGGAAAAGCTTGTCGATGACATTGAAAAAACTATACTTTAAATAAAATGAGGTTGTTCAAAATGCGAACAGCCTCATAATCTTTCTATATTATTATAAACATAATATACTTTAATATTCCAAAATCCCATAAGAATTCAAAATAGTGAAAAAGCCATATTGAATGAAAATGTTTTATATTTTTATCACATAAATTAAAGAAATTATCAGAAAATCCTGAATATTTTTCCGTTAAATTCAGATAAATAATATATAAATCTGAAAGGAGATTATTTCTATGTTTAAACACGAAAAAATGTTATTTCATCCGGTAGAAGTTGAAAAAGCGAATCCGCAGTATGCGGCGCTTTTGCAGGAACAGCTCGGCGGCGCAAACGGCGAGCTTAAAGCGGCTTTGCAGTATATGTCACAGAGCTTCAGAATAAAAGACCCTGAAATCAAAGACTTATTTCTTGACATTGCGGCTGAAGAACTTGGTCATATGGAAATGGTTGCACAGACAATCAATTTGCTCAATGGTCACGATGTTGACTACACAACAATTGACGCAGGCGAAATACAAACTCATGTATTGCTTGGACTTAATCCCGGACTTATAAATGCGTCGGGATATTCATGGACCGGCGACTACGTAACTGTTACAGGCGACTTGTGTGCGGATTTGCTTTCAAACATTGCCTCCGAGCAAAGAGCAAAGGTCGTTTATGAGTATCTTTACAGACAGATAGATGATAAAAAGGTTCGGGAAACAATTGATTTCCTCTTGAACAGGGAAGAGGCTCACAATGCTATGTTCAGAGAGGCTTTTAACAAGGTTCAGGACACAGGCTCAAACAGAGATTTCGGCACTACCAAAGCGGCAAAAATGTACTTCAGTATGTCAGAGCCGTCACCGGACAGCAATTTTAAAAATACAGACGTCAAAGCTCCCGCTTTTAAGTAAATCAAAGACGGCAATTTCTTGATGTTTACAACTAAATATTTTCCGTATTCTTTTATTACAGCGCGGCAATTATTTACACACCTGTTTTATTATTAATATTATCAATAAAGCATCAAACCCGGTTTGATGCTTTTATTTTTTGCAAAAACGGCATAAAGATTGGCATATTTACGCGGTTTATAAAATTTCAACATTAGCTCCAAAACCGCGTACCGAGGGTTCTATTCCTACTGCCCCAACCATTCGGCAGCCTAAACAGCAGTAAATCCATCTTTCAACAAGTTACTTGCTCTGTAAAAAACATCAATTTAAAATTTTATAAAAATAACAAATCCATCAATATAATGTGCCTCTCATCAGATTGTTGTTGTTTATAAATCTCGTAAAAATACTGTGTTTTTAGGATAAAAAGTAAAAAACAACAAAAATACATGAATATTTGACTTTTTACTATATTGGTTAAATTATATAATAAATATGACAGATAAAACGCTGGTTTTGAAATTTATACTAAACGCCAATTAAAAATGAGTCTCTTTTAGGCGTATTTTGTTCCAGCCCTCCTGCGCTATGGAACTCATCAGACACAAAATCTGCTCTGAAATCTTATCTCATTTTAAACTGGTGTTTAAAATAACTAAAGGAGAGAAGAAATGAAAATTTATTCCAAATTCAGAAAACAATTTATAAGTATAATGCTTTGCCTTTCAATAGTTGCATCAACATTTTTGATGTCAATAGGCTCGGCATATGCACTCATCACTGAAGACAGCATTTCCTATAACTTTACAGGCAGCGACGCCAATACAGCAGGATATGCAGAGGGAACCGTTACCCTTGCCTCAGCAGAGGGCGGTACATATTATTTGTATTGGGCGGACAAAAACGGAAAACCACTTGAAGGTTATTATGAGATAACTTCTATGACATTATCCGAAAACGAAACCGGAGATTTTGAATTCGGATATCACACGGCGATACCTGCGGACGCAGAAAAAATAATTGCCGTAAAATCAGGGTCATCATCGGAGGCTTGTGCAGTATATAATCTTCCCGATGAAAAAGTACTACCCTACAGTTCAGGTGAAACACTGTATACATTTAATTCATATTCCGATATTCACATAGACCAGGACAACTTTTATGAAAATGCAGAAGAAAACTGGGCTTCTGCACTTAAATTTGCAGTAAATAAAAACACCGATTTCATCGTATCCTCCGGAGACAGTATTACAAATGCTTCATCTCCGAAAAAAGAATGGGATACATATGAAAAGATTCTGGCAAATTCGGGTTATCTTAATCCGATATACGAATCAAACGGAAATCATGATTTAAGAACAGGGGCTTCGACCGGAACAAAAGCATTTGTAAAAGCCAGCGGAACAGACAATACTATCGAAAATTATGACGCTAACAAGCCCTATTACAGTGTTACGGAAAAAACCACCGGCGACCTTTTCATATTTATGGCGCTTGAATATGTTTACAATCCAAGCTATGGAGATGAATTTTCCGACGAACAGCTCGCATGGGTTCAAAAACTTCTTGAAGAAAACTACGGAAAAGGCATTAATATTTATCTTGTCGAGCATTCTCACATACAGGGCTACGGTGCAGGAGATAATACTAAAAATCCCTACTATAAAGCAGGTCTTTCAACCCAGTATATGTCAACAGTGAAATTCAAATCCCTGCTGCAAAAATATCCTGATATTATCTGGATATCAGGTCATACCCATGAGGACTACAATATGGGATATAACTATTCCAACGAAAACGGCAAGGCTTGCAATATGATTCACAACTCTTCCGTTGCAGGTCCTACACATCAAAGTACAGAATCACATTCACTTGATTATACTTTTTATAAAGGCTTATCGCAGGGCTATTATGTTGCCGTATATGATGACAGCGTAATTTTCTACGGTGCAAATGTTTGTGACGAAAAAATTTATCCTGCTTATTCATACATTATGAACGGAAGCAGACAGTCCGATGAGGATGCTACCAACCCCACAGATCCTCTTGAAACAACGCCTCCAACAGCCGCAACAGGTTCAACTCTGGGTGATGATGCAGAAACCACCAATTACTATTTTGTAAACACCCTGAAATGGCAATTTGTAAACTGTTATGCTTGGAGCGACAGTGATAAAAACACCTGCATTTGGCCGGGTTATGGGTGTACATATTTTGCAACCGATGAATACGGAAACGATATTTATTATGTAAAAGTTCCTTCATCATTAGATAAGATTATTTTCAATAATGCAGGAAACGGAAAGCAGACTGTTGATATTGAATTAGACGGTATCAATGACTGCTTTACACCTGACGGAACAACAACTTCCGATAAATACAATGTTAACCCATCCACATGGGAAGGATTCATTCCCACCGACCCTGTAGTATCAGATCCTCCTGAAACAAAATCGACAGAAGAAACCACACCTTCTGAAACAAAATCGACAGAAGAAACCACACCTTCTGAGACAGAATCGACAGAAGAAACCACATTTCCTGAAACAAAACCGACGGAAGAATCCACTCCTCCTTTAACAACTCCGACAGATGATTCAACATCTCCATCAACAGAACCCCTTCCTCTTCAACCCTTTGACATAGGAGATGTTAACGGTGATGCTGATATAACTATTGTAGATGCAACCTACATTAAAATGTATCTGGTGGATTTAATGTCGTTTAGTGAGGCCCAGAAAACAGCCGCAAACGTTGACGGTGATGCTGATATAACTATTATGGACGCAACATGTATTCAAAAGTATCTTGTGGAGTTAATAAAGAATTTTCCTGCTTTGGAAAAAACAGATGAAGTAAATATTGCAAAGAATACAAATTTCTTAGCAGGAGTACAGACCTATTCACTTGATACATCCTTAGATAATGCAAAAGAAGCTTTGTCTTACTATTATCAATTCAGCTCATATGACCAGTATCAGGCAATTAAAAAGCTTTATTACAATTATCTGTCACTTGATAATCCGTCTGAAGAAACAAAGAACAGTATATCTGCAGAGCTTGAAAATGCAATTAATGACCTTAAAACTATTGCAGACTATATAATGGCAAAGGATTTTTATAACGGTTACAATAAAGACCTTGTGCTTTATTTTGCAGCTCCGGATGAATGGCTCGACTTAAAATATACCGTTAAAGCAAACGTGTGCTTCGACTCAGCCGACAACTCTTGGGGACAGCATAAGATGATACAAACCACAGATAATTATAACGGACTTACCGTATTCAGATACACATACTCTTCTATGGATTTTGTATCTGACAGTATTGACACACTGCAGTTCCAAGCATATGAAGGTTCCGATTGGAAAGCACAATTTGTAGCGGAAAGCTCAAAAACATTGTGTGATTCCATCAACGGAAAGCTTTACGACAGCAAAACAGGTCAATGGGTAACCTATACTCCGTCAGAGGGAACAAAAGATGTGGTTGATCCTTTACCCAATGCAGACTACGCTCTCAATTATTATTCAAACTCTCACAAATGGGATACTTTCGATACATTATTCACTCAACAGACTGACGGAATATACACACTTGACTTTACGGTTCCCGCCAATGAAGGTAATATAAGCTGTAATGTTTACAAATTTGCAGACCGCACATATAATTGTGTTGCTACAAGCACTCCTCTTGATATAATTGCATCAACAGCAGATTCAAAAACCTTTAATTTGTCGCCGTCTTCTTCCAGGGAAAAAAGTCTTACTATTTACGGTGCTCCTCAGGGATCGGTATTAAGCTTTATTTATGATTCCAACGCAAATACTCTTACAATAAGCTATGACTTGACCGGAGAAGCACCTGTTCCTCAAAAATCCGATTATGCACTTTGCTACTATACCTCCGAACATCCTTGGACGCAGATAGACACATTCTTTATTCAGGAGTCAGATAACATTCACATCCTAAGCTTTACTGCCAGTTCGGATGAGAATGTAAGTCTTAATGTGTATAATACAGCTGACAGCACCTACAACTGTGTTGCCGGCAGCACCCCTGTTATCATTCCCGAGGATACAACTTTTTCTGATATATTTGAGCTTACGTCTTCTTCCTCCAAAGGAAAAAGCCTTACAATATATGGGATAAAAACAGGTATGATAATTGAATTTACATATGATTCCAACGCAAATACCCTTACAATAAGCCATAATATTTAATAGAATCTGCCGTGTTTTTCTTTAAAAAAGCATTATCCGTATTAAAACTTTAATACGGATAATGCACATTAAATGGTGATATGATGAAGTATTTTTTTGAAGTAGTAAAATATGATGATAATCTCCCCGGCAAAGTTTTAATGCAGCACAAGCCCGGAAAAAGATGCGATACTAACCTGCATTGGCACAAAGAGCTGGAGTTTGTTTATATGATAAACGGAACTTTAGAAGTGAGGATCAACGGCAACAGCTTTCAGATAAATGATAACGAATTTTATTTTTGCAACAGCGAGGAAATTCATATTACAAATGCGCCAGATAAAAATAAGGTAATAAAATATATTGTAATACTTCTTTCATATGAATATCTCCGTCCTTTTTTCAAAAAAATAGATTCTATTAACTTTTCTATGAATAACAGTGCAAAACAAAAGCTTATACCTCTTTTTAAAGAAATGATAAAATACGCCGAAAGTGACGATTCCTTCAAGACCTTAAATATGAAATCCGTCATGATGAAAATTTATCATATTCTTTTAAGTGAATGTTCCGTTTATAAAAAGAATGCCTTTTCTTTAAATGTTCCTGAGAAATTCATTTATGCCAAAAAAATAATTGAGTATATAGGAAGTAACTACGTGGATGATATCTCTCTTAAGGAAATGGCAGATATGGTAGGCCTTTCACCTGCTTATTTTTCACAATACTTTAAAAGCATTACCGAAACAAGTCCTATACAATACTTAAATCTTGTAAGGCTGGATCACGCACTTTCCGATATGCTTAATTATAATGAAAGTGTAACACAGGCTTCAATGAACAACGGCTTTGCAAGTGTTAAGGCTTTCATTGAAATCTGTAAAAAGGTTTACGGCTGTACTCCGGTACAATATAAAAAAAGATACGGTAATAATTAAAAATTATTTATTTGTGTAAACCTTATTGTAAGTACTGTCTAAAATAAAAAAGTGCGGCAGAGCACTTCAAATACATCTTATAAGCAACAGACACAGCCGCAGGGTTGTGTCTGTTTTACAAATTAGAGCTGTTTTCAAATCGTTTACGCAGCATTTTTAATGCTTTTGTCTCTATTCGGCTTACATAAGAGCGCGAAATATTGAGAAGTTTTGCTACGTTCTTCTGAGTCATAGGTTCATTGCCGTTGAGTCCGTAGCGGAGTATAATTATCTTTTTTTCGCGTTCGCTGAGTTCTTCGTTGATAAACTGCCCCAGCTTTTGACTGTTGAGCTTAAAATCAAGCTCATCAATTATATTGTCATCTATCGACATGATATCGAGGAGTGTAAGCGGATTTCCGTCTTTGTCGGTATCTATAGTTTCATTTAGTGAAATATCCTGCGAGCTTTTCTTTGAATTGCGAAAATGCATAAGGATCTCATTTTCAATACATCTGCTGGCATATGAACTAAGGCGAATGTTTTTGTTTAAATCATAAGTGTTTATTGCTTTAATAAGTCCGATTGTTCCGATTGATACAAGATCATCCTGCTCGCTCTGTGTTCCGTAATATTTTTTTATTATGTGAGCAACAAGCCTTAAATTATGCTCAACAAGCTTATTGCGCGCCTCAACATCTCCCTGAGCGCATTTTTCAAGATACAGACGTTCCTGCTTTTCCGACAGCGGTTTCGGGAATGAACCTCCTCCGCAGACATGAAGAATAAAAAAACAGATATACTGCCCCAAAAAACCAAGCAGTTCAGTCACATTACCACCATCCAACTGTTCATATTCAGTATAATTCTATTCGGTTCATATGTCGAATTTGCCTGTACAAAAAATAATTTTGAATAATTCTGTTATGTAGTAATAAAGTCCTTGATAATGATAGTGGATTGTTTTATACTATAATTGAGAGAATATTATTTGGGTGGAAATTATGAAAAAATTTATTTCGTGGAATGTAAACGGACTCAGAGCCTGCGTGACAAAAGGTTTTCTTGATTATTTTAATGAAGCAGACGCTGATATTTTTTGCGTGCAGGAAACAAAATTGCAAAGCGGACAGATTGATCTTGACTTGCCGGGTTACCATCAGTACTGGAATTATGCCGAAAAAAAGGGATATTCGGGTACGGCTATGTTTTGTAAGAAAGAGCCGTTGTCGGTTTTATACGGCATAGGAATTGAAGAGCACGACAAAGAGGGAAGAGTTATTACTGCGGAATTTGACAGTTATTATGTTGTTACCTGTTACACGCCCAATTCTCAGAACGAGCTGAAAAGACTGGATTACAGAATGAAATGGGAAGATGATTTTAAAGCCTATCTTAAAAATCTTGAAAAATCAAAACCTGTTATACTTTGCGGAGATTTGAATGTGGCACATAATGAAATTGATTTGAAAAATCCTAAAACAAACCGCACAAATGCAGGCTTTACCGACGAGGAGAGAGCCAAAATTTCTGCTCTGCTTGAAAGCGGATTTATAGATACTTTCAGATATTTTAATCCTGACAAGACAGGAATATATTCGTGGTGGTCATACCGTTTCAAAGCAAGAGAAAAGAACGCTGGCTGGAGAATTGATTATTTCATTGCGTCAGAGTCCTTAAAAAATCATCTTATAAGCGCAGATATTCACACTGAAGTTATGGGTTCCGACCATTGTCCCGTTGAGCTTGTTACAGACATTTAATCCATTAAAAACAGTGGTTTGCAGAGTAATATTTATGTAATTTGCCTATGACAAAACTTTAATATTTGTGGTATAATATTATTATAAATCAACGTGTAGTTTGTTATCAGACGTAAGTCCGGTTGACAAGCTGCACTTTTATTTTATTATCAGGGGTGATAATGTATGTTTGCAGTCGGAGAAAAAGTAATGTACAGCGTAAACGGTGTTTGTGAGATTACGCAGATCACCGAGCGTGAAATAGGGAAAAAGAAGATTAGATATTATGTCCTTAAACCTGTATATAATGATACCTCGACAGTTTTTGTTCCTACTGATAACGAAAATCTCGTAAAAAAAATGAAAAAGCTAATAACTTCGTCACAGCTTGATGATGTTATTAATGATTTGTCAAAACGTAATGTTAAGTGGAACAGCGACGATGTTTTGCGAAAACAGGAGTTTAGAAATATAATTTCTCTCGGAAATATTTCAGACATACTTGTTGTACTCAAGTCACTTTGGCTTCACAGCCTTGACCAGATGAACAAGGGGAGAAAGCTGCATTTATCGGATGAAATTTTTCTAAAAGATGCAGAAAAAATGGTTAAGGAGGAAATATCCTGCGTAATCGGAGTTGACCGTGACGATATCATACCTTACATTAAGAAGAAAATTATAGTTAATTGTTAATACAAAATAAAGAATAAACAGCTCGCTTTATAAATAGGCGGGCTGTTTGTCATTTTGCTTTATAAGAAATTGCTCGGTGATGTCCGGGAAAAGAAGGTATCTCATTTGCCAAATCTGTCTGCACGAATTGTGAGCGGAGTCACACCGCCTGCTCGAATTGTGAGCGGTGTCAAACCGCCTGCTCAAATTATGGGTGATATCACGTCGCTGAAATTATTTATGTTTTTTCTTTTTGATTTTCGGCTTACGGTTTTCCTTTCTCAGAGGATTTATATCCGAAAAATTATTTTTTGCACATTTAATGAAATTAAGCAGAGTAGAAAGAATGAGAGAGCGTGTTTTTGCGTCCATATTTTTTATGGATTTAAGAATAACGCCTGAATTTTTACGCCAGTTTTCAACTATTTCATTAAAGGTTTTATCATCGGTATTTTCCAGTAAAGAAAATATACCCTCAATAAACTCTTTGCGCTGTTCTACGCTCATATCGGATACAAACTGAGATATTGTATGGTCGAAAAATACGCTCGTATTTGTCATACGGTTCAGGGGGATCAGGCTGTTCCGCTTAATTTCCCACGAGTAAATATCGTGCTGTAAAAAGCCTTTCTGACTGCTTTTTACAATCGTATAGTCCTCTTCGTGTTCAAACATCATTCCAAAGATTGATGACTGCGGAACATAGGTGTGGATTTTGTCCTTGACAGCCTTGAATCCGCTTTGCTCAATTGACTTGCCGTCAAATCCCGGACCGTCGTGGTTATATACTGCTATAATTCTGTTTTGAATCTCCTCGGAACAGAATGCCGAGGCATATACAGCAAGGTTTCCGCCCTTTGAATGACCGCCGAGTATGAACGAACCGTCAATATTTTTTGCCGCCTTTTCAAGATATTCAACAGCCATGAGCTGCGAAGGCAGGGGAAACATATAATACATATTGAAATCTTCCTGCCAGCCTACAATTGTATTGTCCGTGCCTCTGAACGATATGTAATGACAGTCTTTGGATATTTCAATAATTACCGCAGAAAACTGCATTTGTTTTTCTTGCTCAATTATGTTAACATAGCCCGAAAGCTGCATATTTTCAAATCGCGGACTGTTAGCGGCGTATTTCAGCAAATCTGTATCGCCTTCCCAGAGGATTTTATCTTTATTCTCCTCCGAGCTGAAAAACTTATCGGCAGTGTTGTAAATTGTTATTTTATCCTTGATTTCGGTTGGAACAACCCCGTCAAACGGACAGTAAGACAGTCGGGACAGTATAAGAGCGTCAACATCATTAAAGCTGTCGCTCTCTATACTCAGATCACCTCTCCAGTCAAAGTAATCAAATATATTTGCCATAATCCTAATCACCCTGATTAAAGTATATTCCTTGTAAGACAAAAAATCAACTGATCTGTTTTAAAAGGCAACTATCAACTATTTATATAAAAATAACGGACGCCGTATTGACGTCCGTTAAATTAATTTGCATTAATATTTTGTTTTTCCAATTCACGCTTCTGTTCATCATCAGCTTTTTTGCCTTTGGTAAAGTAAGAAAACGGAGCGGAAATTACTATTGCTCCATAGTAGGTAACAAATCTCCACAATAGTATAGCAGGCTTTATTTTGTTTATTCCTCCGATTATAAAGAATTGTCCGAAGTACATAGTAAATGCAAGTTCGGCACCGCCCGAAGCACCCGGCAGGGGAACAAGATTTGATGTGAACAGTACAAACGACTGAATACAGATAAAATCAAAGAAAGTTGCAAGCGTTTGACCGTTTGCGGCGGCGATTTGGGGCATTCCGAAAGAAATATAAATAAAGTAGGGAACAGAGAGAATGGCAATTACCTGAATTAAGACAAGGAAGTATGACCAAAAAAGAACCTTTGGATTTTTAAATAAATCCTTGTTTGACTGATGAAACATTTCAACCTCTGTATAAAGGCGTTCGGCTTTCTTCTCAGGATTTTTAATAAATTTAATCTTCTTCATTATTTTATAAATCAACTTTATCAGTTTATGAGTTATTCCTTTGCAAAAAGAAACTATAAGAAAAAGTGCGGTAACAGCTATTTGTACCGTGAAACCAATTACTATAAATAATGTTGACCATAATCCTGTAAAGGCACTTTGAAAATACTCAAATTTTGCAAAAACCGCAAAAATGCTGAATGCGGTTGTAACGATCTGATAAACAATAAACTTCTGTGTCATACAGGCTGAGCCGAACCCTACGCCTATTTTCATTTTTGACATAAGATAAAGCTGCATTGGCTGTCCGCCGGTATTTGACGGTGTGATAGCGCCGAAAAATACTCCGACAAACGAAACTTTAAGCGCGTCAATAAATCTGAACGATTTATATTGCGACCTAACAAAAATAAGCGTTACAAAAGTATCAATAATTATATTAAAATCGTAAGCAAAAAGTGCTGCGATAATCCATCCTATGCTGAAACTGCCCGGAGTCGAAAGCAAGTCAATCAGACCGTCGTCAGATACAAAAAAATAAATAATGAGATAAATTGAAATTGCAGCAACAGCAAGATTAAAAATCAGCTTTCCGCTTATTTTAAACTTTTTTTTATTTTTTCCCAAGTTAATCTTCTCCTGCCATATCATATACGAGCGGAAATAATTATCAAACAGTATAATAATACATTTTTTTTGCGAAAAAAGCAACAACAAAATTGTAATAATAATATTGGTGTGTATATAGTGTTGTTTTAAAAGACAAAAACGAAAATAAAATAGTAAATATTGAATTACTTGTAAAGTAATTGACTATATGATAAAATAAACGAGGGTATAATTATTGGAGCAAAACAAAGCGGTTTTGCGAATACGCTGAAAATAATCGATAAAATTATTAATAACGGGGCTGAGAATGGGATTTTTTGATGTAATAAATGTTTACGGACTTTTGTTTGCAATTGTCCTGATAATTCCTCATATAGTATATGCAAGAACGCATAATTATGATTTGAGCGCAGTTGACAACAGAGCAATGTTGTATATCAGCAGAATAGGAAAATATTGCAGCGCTTTTTTAATGGCTGTCAATATAGGTGTGCTTGAAGAGGGATTTACTTCTCCTAAAATAGTAATGAAGTCGTTCTGGCTGATTTCAATATCTGTTATGACGATACTGTGTGTATTGCTGTGGATTTTATTTTTCAAAAAAGAAAGCAAAGCCTTG
The DNA here is from genome assembly GCA_947624865.1 of uncultured Clostridia bacterium. Classification (GTDB taxonomy): domain Bacteria; phylum Bacillota; class Clostridia; order Oscillospirales; family Acutalibacteraceae; genus Ruminococcoides. The sequence continues at coordinate 14,327 of CANQMH010000016.1, forward strand.
GCATATGCGATTACCGTGATGTCTGCAATTATAGTAATGTTCAGCGGACTTTTACAGGTAAAAACCCTTTTGCTTACCGCAGGAATTGTGTATCTCATAGGTGAGCTTTATGTGACTTCAAAAATTATTAAGTGATTTAAGTAAAAAACAATTTTGCAGACCATAATCTGTGAAAATTGAAAATATTAATAATAAAGAGGTAAAAATGAACGTAATAATGCTGTTAAAGCCTAAAGAAATGGTTAAATATATTTATGAGAACAACACACTCAGACAGGGACTTGAGAAAATGCGAGTCCATAGCTATACTGCTATTCCTGTTATTTCAGAGGACGGAAAGTATGTGGGAACGGTCAGCGAAGGTGATTTCCTGTATTACATAGTAGATAAAAATACCGAGGGAATGAAGCAGCAGGAAAAGTATTATGTAAGGGATATAATACGAAAAGATTTTAATCCTGCCGTAAAGATTGACGTTGAAATGAATGAACTTCTCAACCGCGCCATGAACCAAAACTTTATTCCCGTTACCGACGACATAGGTACATTTATAGGAATTGTAACCCGTCAGGATATTTTAAGATATTTTATTGAAAAATAATGAATATTAAGAAACTTATAGAATAAAACTGGAATATTAATATAACTTAAAAGAGGCGCAAAATGATTTATCGACTTGACCGATTTGTTGAAAACAGCATAAACCCTATTGTCGGGAGTGAGTATGATAATTCTTGGATTATTTTAATATTAACTGACAGTAGCGAATATCAGCAAATGTGTGGCAGCAGTAATGGCTGTGCTTATACGGTAAAAGTCAGCCGTACCCGATGCGAAGAATGTGAAATGGCAATTTGCGACTTTATTGAGTTTAATGAGGCAAATGGAAAAAATGTAATCTTGGTGATGTCTGAATCTGATTTAGAAAAAGCCAAAAGCCATTATGACGGACACCGATATAATGAACATTTTTTACGTGAAAAAGAGCCCGTTATTTTAGTTCACAGCACACCTATGGACAGTTGGAAATTAATTAAGCGTGACGGAATGTTAAAGAGTTGGAATAAACTAAAAGCTGAAAACTCTATTTCTGAAAAACAACCTATAGGAACAAGTCTTGGAGACCCTATTGACTTTAGTGACTATATAATGTTTGGCGGCGGTATTACAGGAGAAATCGTTGTAAATTCAAAGCAGCAAGGTAAAATTGTAATGGATGAAAATGCAGAATACCTTACCGGAGCAAGATTGTATTTTGATGCGAAAAGGATGGCTCAAGATGGATTGCTCATACGCGACGGCTGTCATTTGAAAGTAAAAGATATATTGCCTCTTAAACCTTATCTGATTTGGACAGCAACGTGGGAAACAATAGGTCTTGCAAGTCAAGTATCAACACCGAAGATTTTTGCCGAAAAGGCTGACAAACAGCTTCAAGCTATTTTAAATTACAATAATTAATGACTTTACTGTAATAAGAAAAAACGCTTCGGATTTCCGAAGCGTTTTTGATAATACTATTTTTGTTTGTAATACATCAGACAGTGGCAGTATCCCTCAAAATCGGGGTCTGCAATTTTTTCTTTAAAGTCCTCGCACATACACTTTGTCTGCTCGCTTTTTACAAGCATACAGGGGCAGTAACCTCCTGTGTGTTTAAGACCTTGTCTTACGGCTCTTACGACCTCTTTGTCCTCGTTTAATAGTATTCTCACATTTCTCACCTGTGATTATCAAGCAGTTTTTGCATTTGCTCCTGCGTTTTATAACCTAATGAACTGTCAACGACCTCGCCGTTTTTGAATATGAGCACATTTGGAATTGAGCTTATTTCATAGGCTGAGGCAAGCTGAGGATTTTCATCTGCGTTTATTTTATAAAAATCAAAATCGGGATTATTGTCCGAAAGTGTTTCCAGAACAGGAGAAAGCATTTTGCACGGACCGCACCATTCTGCAAAAAAGTCAACGATTACCGGTTTTTTTGATTTTATTACCTTTGAATTAAAATCCTCTGCGTATATTGTATCTATCATATTAGAAACATCCTTTCTGATTGCAAAAATTTCTGAATTATTAAAAATAAAATGGTACTTTTATTTTATTTGTTTGCTGTTTCTATTCTTATTATACCATTTTAAACAGAAAATTCAATATTATTCATAAAAAATTATAAATATTTAAAAATATAAAATAGATGTGAATCCGCTCACAATTTAGGCAGCTTAACAGAGTATTGCCGAGTAATTTCATATAACATAAAAAAGCTGCCCTAAATATTTAGAGCAGCAAAATTCGTTATTATGCAGAAAGATTTTCTGTTAATTTGCGGTAAATATCGGGAAATGTGCGTTTAATACTAATAGGTTTCATTTCTCTGTTGACAAAGCAGTGAGTTGTGTGTCCCGTTGCCGCAACTTTGTCTGTATCGGCGAATTTTATAATATATTCAAAATTCATTTTTGAGCCGTTGAATTCCGTAAACTTGACTTCAATTATTATTTCATCTGAAAATTCAATGGGCTGTTTGTATCTTGCGTAAGCGTCAACATTTGGAATAATAAGTCCGAGATTTTCCATTTCTTTTACATCGCATCCGATGTTGTGCATGAAATTTATGCGCGCCTCCTCAAAATATCTGAAATAGTTTGAATGATGAACAATGCGCATACAATCGGTTTCATAATAAGCTACGCGTCTTTTATAAAATTTATTTTCCATTATTTGCACCAACTTTATTTTCTTAATAAAAGGCCTTTTTCAAGATCCTCTTTTGCCTGCCTTTTTATAATATAATGCTGTTTTTTGCCTGTAGCAGTATGTGGAAGCTCAGTTACAAAGCGGTAATAGCGCGGTGCCTGATATTTTGAAATATTAGGAGATTTTGCACAGTAGTCGAGCAATTCTTCAACAGTAAGACTTTCGTCCTCTGCAATAACATATGCGGCGACAGATTCGCCTCTTGTGCTGTCGGGAACGCCTGTAACTATACATTCCGAAACCTTTGGATGCTGATTCAGCACCTCTTCAATTCTTGCAGGATAGATATTTTCACCTTTGCTGATAATCATATCGTCTTTTCTTCCGGCTATGGTGATAAACTGTTTTTCGTCCCAGGTGCCTATATCGCCTGTGTACATCCAGCCTTTATAGAATTTATCGGCTGTTGCTTTTTCATTGTTAACATAACAGTAGGTCGATTTTGCGGGGCATTTAATAATGATCTCGCCCTCTGTCTGATTGTCTGTAGGAACCATATCGTTCGGCTCTGCCTTTTTATCGTCATAGACTTTGACAATCCGTACCTCGTCGTCAGTACAGGAGCGGCCAGCCGTACCCGACATTTCAGGCAAATCAAACGGACGAAGAAATGTATTCCAGAATGATTCTGTCGTTCCGTAGCCGTTAAAAATATTCGGAGTGAGCACTTTCTGAAAGCGTATGCAGGCTTCCTTTTCAAGCGGACTTCCCATAGTTATGATGCCTTTCAGAGAGGAAATGTCCGAAGGATGCTTTTCCTGACGGTTTGCCAGAAGGCTGAGAACCGAGGGTACGCCTGTAAGATAGGTGATTTTATATTTTTCAACGCAGTCAAGGCACGTTTTAGGATTGAAAGTTCTTAAAATTACAAGCGACGCACCTGCGTAAAGAGTAGGTGTAGGGCCGCCCGAATGAAGTCCTCCTCTGTGAAACCAAGGAGTCATATTCATTGTAACGTCCGTAGGATTAAGAGGAAAGTGCATAATTACATCATGAGCCGATAAAACTTCGTTTACATTGTTGAGCGGAACGCCTTTTGGAGTGCCGGTAGTGCCTGATGTCTGAAGCCTTACGATCTCGTCGTAAATATGAGGTTCAAAGTCGATAGGGGGATTTTCATCTGAGCTGTTTGCAATATAATTTTCATACAGAATATGCCCTTCGGGCAGACTGATTTCTTTTTGAAGATTATTAACTGCAATAATAATATCGGGTTTATGTGATGAAATTGAAAGCGCTTTAACAGCCGTGTCAATCATTTCAACATCATAAATATAAACCTTAGGCTTGTTGTGACTGATAATTTCTGCTGTTTCGCCGGGTGACAAATTGAAATTTGCAGGGTTGCATATTGCTCCGATTTTCTGAGGAGCGATATACCCGAACAGAAACTGAGGAGAGTTATATAACTGTAAAAATACTACATCGCTTTTTTTAACTCCGTCTTTCTTCAGGGCATTGGCAAGCATATTTGAATCCTTATTTAATTCATCATAAGTCCAGACTTTTCCCGATAACGAATCAACAGCGGCAATTTTATATCCGAAACGGCGTACATTTCTCATAAATCCGTTCAGCCATGTAAACTCGCTTTCGAATGTTTCTCTAAACATCTCAGAGTCATATGTTAATGTCATCAAAATTCCTCATTTCTAAGTATAAAATCAGTATTTTCCCACGATTATGCATGAGTTCTGGCCGCCAAATCCAAAAGCGTTTGACATAGCGTATTTTATGTCGGATTTTTTGGCTGTGTTGGCAACAAAATCAATTCCTGCACACTCGGGGTCAACCTCGCTGAGATTGATTGTCGGAGGGATAATGCCTGTTTCTATAGCTTTTAAGCAGGTAATGGTTTCTGTAATTCCGCCTGCGCCCATCATATGTCCCGTAGCGCCTTTTGTAGAGCTTACATACGGCAGTTTGTCGCCGAAAACTTTTTTAATTGAAGACGATTCAACGGAATCACCCTTATTTGTAGCTGTACCGTGTGCGTTTATATAACCGATTTCGCCTGCATCTATGCCGGCTTCGGCGATTGCCTGCTTCATACAGGCAATTGCTCCTTTTCCCTCGGGATGAGGAGCAGTAACGTGATAGGCGTCTCCCGTGTTTCCGCAGCCTTTGATTTCTCCATAGATTTTTGCACCTCTTGCAAGTGCGTGTTCTTCGGTTTCAAGGATAAGCGCGCCGCCGCCTTCTCCTATAACAAATCCGTCACGCGTTATGTCAAACGGTCTGCTTGCGCTTGAGGGACAATCGTTTCTTCTTGACAATGCTTTGGCATTTGCAAGCGAATAAATTACAAGCGGACAGAGCACAGACTCAGCACCGATGGCAAGCATAACGTCTGCTTTTCCTGCCTGTATGCACATACAGGCAGTGTTTATTGCGTCGCCTCCCGACGAGCAGGCTGTGCTTACCGTAAAGCTCGGTCCCTGAATATTGTAATCAATAGCAATGTTCGCAGCGGCAATATTTCCGAGAATTTTAGGAATGAATCTCGGACCGACCTTTTTGTGAGACGCGCTTGAAAGAGCGTCCTGAGTAAAGGCAATTGTTGCAATTCCGCTCATTGCGGTTCCCATGATAATTCCAGTTCTTTCAGGTTCAATTTTAAGTTCACTCTGTTTAAGAGCTTCTTCTGCAGAGATGTATGCGTACTGCATAAACGGATCTGTTTTTCTTATTAAATCCTTGGGCAAATAATCCGACGGATTAAAATCTTTTACTTCTCCTGCAATCTGTACTGCAAGCTCTGACGGGTCAAAACTTTTGATGGTATCAATTCCGGACATACCTGATGTAATATTTTTCCAGTAAGTATCTACGCCTATTCCTACCGGAGTAACCGCGCCCATACCTGTGATTACGATTTTTTTCAAATAAATCATCTCCCTGCACAAAATTTTAAAAATAGTTATTTACATTCTGCATATTATTATGCTATACTTGGATTATAACAGAGTTTGGATAATATTTCAACAGGAACATTAATGCAAAATTGTGTAATTAAAGTGCAAAGTATTTAATTTTTGCATAATATCTTCGCTGTTGTGCCATAAAATTTAATTGAAAATATAAAAAGGGTGAATTACATTGGATATTAATCAGCTTAATTGTTTTATTTCGGTAGCTCAGACGCTCAATTTTTCGGAAGCGGCACGCCGCAACTATGTATCGCAGTCAACCGTAAGCAGATATATAAGCGACCTTGAAAAAGAATTCGGGGTACAGCTTTTTACACGTTCACACAGGGACGTACTTATTACAAATGAGGGAAAAACGCTTTTGCCGTATGCAATTGAAATTGTAGATACCCTGAAAAATGCAAAAACTGTAATTAAACAGATGCACGACGGCGGACAGGGTAAAATCACTTTGGGCTGTGACGTTACATCGCTTTCTTTTCCGTCAAAGTGTATTTCCGATTTTTCCGATAAGTATCCGGGAATTACGGTTGATGTCCGCCAAATTGAAGATGCAGACAGAAGTCAGGCTATAATAGGAGGAGATTACGACTTTTGCTTTATGCCGCGTGATATGGTACCCGAAAACTCGGGAATAGAAGTGCTGGTTACACATTACGAGTCATTGTCGGTTGTTACCGCAAAAAAACATAAGTTTTCGGGAAGAAAAAGCATAAGTTTGCAGGAAATAGCGAATGAAAAGCTATTGCTTCTGTCGGAAACGGTATCTCCAATAGTTTATATGGAAATAATGGATCTGCTCCGCACATTTCATATATCCCCAATTATAGAAAGCGCATTTGACGATTTAATATCAATGTATGTTGCAGTTTCTTCGGGAATAGGAGTTTCTGTAATTCCGCAGTCGCTTGCTTCATTTACGTCGCAGGATTATACCGATATATTACCTATAGAAGACGCAGATACCAGCATAGCCTATGTAATGGCGTGGAAAAAAGATATTGCAAATCCTGCCGCCAAGCTGTTTATGGAGGGTGTGAAGAAATATGCAAAAGGCGAGGATAATGTTTACGGGCTTTAAATTAAATAATATTCTTTGTTGGAATTATAATAGCGTTGTACGAGTTTTTACTAAAAAATAATCCTTATTTTATCATATTTTTTAGTTGACAAAGGATAAATCCTTTTGTATAATAATAAACAGCGTTTTAATATGCGTTTATGCGGTCAAGAGGTGCAAACATGCTTTTTGAACTTAAATCCGTCTTTCAAAATGAGGGAGAAGAGAAACAGGTTAGCTATAAGCTTGATATTGCAGAGATTGACATTGACGGTGTTTTTCCATTCAGAACTCCGATTGATGTTACCGCTACGGCAAAGAACAGAGCAAGCCTTGTAAGCGTTGCGCTTGACATTAATTTTGATTACACTCGTAATTGCGACAGGTGCGGCGAAGAGTTTACAAGACATATGAATTTGAATTTTATTCATAAGCTTGTGCAGACTTTGGCTGACGACGGCAACGACGATTATATTGAAACCCCTGATTATAAACTCGAGCTTGATGAGATTGTCATTTCGGACATTCTTCTTGCGCTTCCGCAGAAAAATCTTTGCAAAGACGACTGTAAGGGTTTATGCCATATATGCGGCAAAAACCTCAACGAGGGTGACTGCTCCTGCGACAAGCGTCAGATTGACCCAAGACTTGAGATACTAAAACAATTTATGGATTAATATAAATTATTGTAAGGAGGTCTTTGTAATGGCAGTACCAAAGAGAAAAACATCACACGCAAGAAAAAGTTCAAGACGTTCAACAGTATGGAAGATAAGCGCTCCTACACTTACTGCTTGCCCGAACTGCGGCGAGTTAATGGCAGCTCACAGAGCTTGCGGTAACTGTGGTATGTACAACGGCAGACAGGTTATCGTGAAGAAAGACGAAAAGTAATTTCATTTTACTGAACACTATGGGCGGCAGGTATCTGTTCGCCCTTTTGTTTTGCATTTTTATAGTTGATTATCTTTTAGAATTTGTGTAATATATAATTGATTAATAATTCTTAATTAGAGAATTAATTTAGTGATTTTGCAAGGGGGTAAAAGTGTGGCTGTAAAAATATTCAATGTGGCTGTAAACAGTCACGCTTATAAATCGGGAATAAAAAAGGGAGATACTCTGCTTGCAATAAATTCAAATGAAATTGTTGACGTTCTTGACTACAGGTTTTATCAGGTCAACCGCAATTTGATTCTTGATATTGAGGACGAAAACCGACAAATACGCTCTGTAGAAATAAAAAAGGGAGAGTACGAGGAAATCGGACTTGAATTTGAAACCTATCTTATGGATAAGCAGCATTCCTGCCGTAATAAATGTATTTTTTGCTTTATTGACCAGCTTCCAAAGGGAATGAGAAAATCTCTGTACTTTAAGGACGACGACAGCAGACTATCTTTTTTGTTTGGCAATTATATTACTCTTACAAATATTACCGAGCACGAAATTGAGCGTATAATAAAAATGCACATAAGTCCGATAAACGTGTCGGTTCACACGACCAACCCCGAATTAAGATGCAAAATGATGAACAACCGCTTTGCAGGCGAATCGCTGAATTGCCTGCAACGCTTTGCGGACGCAGGAATTACGCTTAACTGTCAGATCGTATCATGTCCGGGCATAAACGACGGCGACGAGCTTGTCAGAACAATGACAGACCTTGAACAGCTCGGCGTTGAAATGACCGCAATCGTGCCTGTAGGTCTTACGCGATATCGCGACGGATTATATCCTCTTGTACCGTATACAAAGGAAACTGCGGAACAAACGCTTGACATAATTGAAAAGTTCGGAGATAAGTGCAAAGAAAAATACGGAAGACGAATGTTTTTTGCAGGCGATGAATTTTATATTCTTGCTGAGAGAAAAATTCCCGAACCAGAGTATTATGAGGATTTTTCGGCACTTGAGGACGGAGTGGGTATGATTGCATATCTTACCGATGATGTAAAATGGGCGCTTGATGAGCTTGAATATGACGAAAGCTTAAACCATACCGTAACAGTAGCGTGCGGAACAGGCGTTTATTCGTTTATGAAGGATATAATGAGAATGATAAACGAAAAATTTCCGAATATAACAATTCATACCCGTTCAATAGAAAACAGATTTTTCGGCGGAGTAATAAATGTATCGGGACTTGTCACGGGAGGCGATTTGATAAGCCAGCTCAAAGATAAGGAACTCGGAAGCAAACTTATTATTCCGTCATCAATGCTGAGATTTGAAAACGATTTGTTCCTTGATGACGTTTCGACAAATGATGTTGAGCGTGAGCTTAATATTCCGCTTGCAGCTGTAAACAATAACGGAAAACAGCTTGTTCAGGCGATAATAAGTCAGTAAAATCATTTTGTGCTTATAATATTTAAAATTAACACAAAAAGTCTGCGAATATTAACAGACAGAAAGGCAATGGAGTATATATGAACAAACCCGTAATAGCGATAGTCGGCAGACCTAATGTGGGAAAATCAACACTGTTTAACAAACTTATAGGTCAAAGACTTTCAATAGTTGATGATACGCCCGGTGTTACACGTGACAGAATTTACGGCGAGGTTGAATGGTGCGGAAAGACTGCATTCATTGTTGATACAGGAGGTATCGAGCCAAAGTCCGATGATATAATTCTCACGCAAATGCGCCGCCAGGCACAGCTTGCAATTGATACGGCGAACGTAATTATTCTTGTAACCGACTGCAAGTCTGGAATGGTTGCCACCGATATGGATGTTGCCCAGATGCTCCAGAAATCGGGAAAACCCGTAATAGTGTGCGTAAATAAATGCGACAGTCTTGGCGAACCGTCTGCCGACTTTTACGAGTTTTACAATCTCGGTCTTGGCGACCCTGTGCAGGTTTCGGCAGTTCACGGACACGGAACGGGAGATTTGCTTGACCGTGCTTTCGAGTGCTTTGACTCTGACCTTGAATCGGAAGATGATGACACGGTAATTAATGTTGCTGTAATAGGCAAGCCAAACGCAGGAAAGTCTTCGCTTGTCAATAAAATAACAAATGAAGAGCGCTGTATAGTTTCAGATATTGCAGGAACGACCCGAGATACAATTGATACGCTTGTTGAGAATAAGTACGGCAAATTTAATTTTACCGATACCGCAGGACTGCGCCGTCAGAGCAAAATTTACGATAATATTGAGAAATACAGTATCATCCGTGCAAAAATGGCAATTGAACGCAGTGACGTGTGTGTAATTATGATTGATGCAACCGAGGGTGTAACCGAGCAGGACACAAAGGTTGCAGGACTTGCCCACGAAGCAGGCAGAGCGTGCACAATTGCGGTAAACAAGTGGGATGCGGTTGAAAAGAATGATAAAACTATGCAGGAATTCCGCAAAAAGCTTGACGCAGACTTTGCCTTTATGTCATATGCTCCGCAGGTTTTCATTTCTGCCAAAACGGGAATGAGAATTGATAAGCTTTTTGAGTATATAGTAAGCTGTAACGATAATTCAAGCCGAAGAATTAAAACCGGTATGCTCAATGAACTGCTGGCTCAGGCAACCACGCGTGTTCAGCCTCCGTCAGACAAGGGAAAAAGGCTTAAAATTTTCTATATGACTCAGGCTTCAATAAAGCCTCCGACCTTTGTATTTTTCTGCAACGACGCACAGCTTTTTCATTTTTCATATCAAAGGTATCTTGAAAACAGAATTCGTGAATCTTTCGGGCTTGAGGGAACTCCCGTAAGAATAATTATCAGGGAACGGGGAGATAAATAGTGGATTTTTACTTGTCATTTTTGGCTGAAAACTGGTGGCGTTTTTTAATTACAGCTTTGGCGGCATATCTGCTTGGAAGCATTAACACTGCCGTAATGGTAACAAGTATTGTGACAAAAGGTAAAAAGGACATTCGTGAAATGGGCAGCGGAAACGCAGGTTTTACCAATGTGCTGCGAAGTGTGGGAAAAGTACCTGCAATAATCACAATTGTATGCGACGCCCTAAAATGTGTGGCTGCGGTTTTACTCGGCGCATTGATTTTTTCATTTATTAACACCGACAGCGCGGTGCTGTCAAGCGAATTTGTAAACTGCGGAAAATATACAGCGGGAATTTTCTGTATTCTCGGTCATTCATATCCTGTTTATTTTCATTTTAAAGGCGGCAAAGGCGTAGTGACTGCGGCGGCATTGATTGCTGTTGAAGATTGGCGTGTATTTGTTGTTATTCTTGCGGTTTTTCTGATAGTCTTTATTATTACAAAGATAATTTCCGCAGCCAGCATTACGGCGGCTGTTATGTATGCTCCGATTACATTTGGCGTTACATTTATTTTTGATTATTTAAACGGAGACGGTTATTCTCTCGGATACGTAATTCTCTCAACCGCAGCTTCGCTTATAATAGGTATTTTCGTAATTGTAAAGCACAAGGCAAATATCGGCAGACTGCTCAGAGGAGAGGAAAAGAAAATTACCGCAAAAAAAGGCTGATACATATTGACGGAACCTTGTGATGGCTGTAAAATATTAGTGTATGATATTACTGAAAATTTATTATGAAAGGATTTTAATACAATGGCTGACTGTGTTTTCTGTAAAATAGTTGACGGTTCAATTCCGTCAAAGAAAGTATTTGAAGATGAAAAGATAATTGCGTTTTATGACCTAGAGCCTCAGGCACCTGTACATGTGCTTGTTGTTCCAAAGCAACACATCTGCTGTGCAAATGCAATAGATGAAACCAATGCAGATGTAATTGCTCACATATTCACAAAAATTCCCGAAATTACCGAAAAACTCGGTCTTGAAAACGGATACAGAATTGTAAATAACTGCGGCGAGGACGGATGTCAGAGCGTAAAACATTTGCACTTTCATATACTCGGCGGTAAAAAGCTGAACAGCAAAATGGCTTAAAGAGGGCAAAATGAGTAAATATAAAATGAAAATAGCGGGACTTGAGCGTGAGCTTGAGAGGTTTTCCGTAAACGATAAGCTTGACATTGCCGCTTTTATTATGTTCGGTGATGTTGAGATAACCGAAAAGGCGGCACAAGAACTGCTTAAAAAATGTCCTGAACATGATGTCGTTGTAACGGCAGAGGCTAAGGGAATTCCGCTTTGCTATGAAATGGCACGTCAGGGATGCCGCAGTTATGTTATTGCACGCAAGGGAATAAAGGTGTATATGCGCAGCCCTATTGGTGTTACGGTAAACTCCATTACAACGGCAAATGAGCAAAAACTGTATTTCGGAGAAAACGACTCAGAGTTTCTTCGCGGCAAAAAGGTATTAATTGTTGATGATGTTATCTCAACAGGAAACAGCCTTGATGCACTTGAAAGACTTGTCAAGCAGACAGGTGCAGAAATTGTCGGAAAAGCGGCTGTGCTTGCTGAGGGAGATGCAAAAAACCGAAAAGATATTATCTATCTTGAAGAACTTCCGCTGTTCTTTAAATGATTTAAAGGATTGAATTTTATGAAACGACTGCTGGGATTGATTGGATTAACTTACCTTTCTTCTCTTGCGGTCGTTTTTTATTTTTACAGCGATGTTTTACTGCTGTGCGTAATTGCAGTTTCAGTAATTTTAATTGCTGTAGGATTATTTTTAAAAATAATTAAAGCAAAATACCGCATTAAGAATACTCTTGTTGTATCAGGAATATCCGCGTTGTGCGCCTGCATTTCAATAATTTTTTATACAAACTGCATTTATCTGCCTGTTACGGAAAATTACTCCGATAAAGAAATAACAGTAAACGGATATATTTGCGAGGAAATTCAAAAAAGCGAGGGCAGTTGTATATATATTATTTCAACGGACAAAGTTAACGGCGAAAACGCCGATATAAAAATTCGTCTCATATCATATTCTGATTTGCGTGTTGAAGAATTTGAACGGGTAAAAGCAAAGCTGCATACATATAAAACTGACAACAACAACCTTTTGAGCAAGGGTATTTTTTTCACTGCATATACAGATGATGAATTTTCAATTGAAAGCACAGGTGAAAAGCAGTTTTCGCTGTACGGTTATGCTGTAGAAGCGAGAAAGGCTATGAAAACCTCTCTCGATACCTTGCTTCCCGAAGATTACTCATCGCTTTGCAGAGCTGTTTTGTTAGGCGATAAGCAGGCGCTTACATATGATGTAAGAAGTAATTTTACAAATACGGGAACTTCGTTTTTGATTGTTGTATCAGGTATGCACCTGTCGATTATAACCTCATTTATTTTATTTATTTTAAAGAAATTTACGAAAAACAGAATTGTGCTGTGTGTTTCTGTCTGTATAACCGTGCTTTTATTTATGGCTGTTACGGGTTTTGCTCCGTCAGTTATCAGGTCAGGCGTAATGCTTATTCTTACTTACTGCTCAACGGTTGTATTACGCAAATCCGATTCGCTTAATTCCATCGGTGCGGCGGCAATTGTGCTGACTTTTTTAAATCCTTATGCAGTAGGCGATATAGGAATGATACTTTCTTTTGTTGCCACGCTCGGCATAATCTTGTGGGCAAACAAAGTAAACTCTTTTATTGTTAAAAAACTTAAATTGAAAAGCAAAATTATGAAAGCGTCGGCAAACCTGATTGCGGTATCTGTTTCCGCTTCTGTGTGGATTATTCCCGTAACAACGATTGCTTTCGGCAGAATTTCACCGCTTGTTGTATTTGTCTCATTTTTTGCCGAACCGCTGGTAAGCATAATACTGATTTGTGCAATGCTTTCATCGGTTTTGTTTCTGTGTCCGCTTATTTCATTTTTAGCTTATCCGTTTGCACTTGCGGCTGGCATTGTCAGCAGGCTGTTTTTATGGATAATCTCAGTTTTTGCGTCTGTTCCTTACTGCTCGGTAAATTCGGACAAGATTTACTTTTATGTATGGCTTGTGATTACAATATTGCTTGTATTGACAGGCTATGCTGTCAGGGCAAAGAGCTTTTATATTAGATGTTCAATTGCATTTTCTGTAATTACACTGATGCTTGGCTGGGCGGTTTATACATTTATAGATTATAATACCACAATGCTGAATGTCTATAACACAGACAGCGGAACAACAGCCTCTGTTGAGTGCGGATATAATATAACTTTGCTTTCCTGCGGCGGCTACAGCCGAAAAGCAGATGACGTAATTGAAAATATTTCAGATGATTTTGTGAATATTGATAATATTATAATTCCAAATCAGAAAAATAAATATTCACGTTATCTTCCTCGTTTTATAAATGAGTTTGACGTGTCCAATGTTTTGGTATATGATAAGAACAGCGTTAATCAGAAGATGCTGCAAAATTATGACGGACAAAGCAGGAACACATTCGGAGATAATGTTCATTTTACGCTTAATATTACACCGCACACTACAGATGATGTGATGAATGTTGACGGGATAACCTATCAGCTTGTCAGGTCTGACAAAAGATCTTTGTTGTTTATTCCCGACGGAGGAGACGCGGCAGAACTCCCTGAAAGCTACCGAACATCAGATTATCTTATGATTGATTCAATTCCCGATAATTGTGAGCTTTTAAAATGCAGTACAATTATTTTTACGGGAAGCAGGGAACAGTACACTCGAAAATTAAATTCTCTGAAAGAAATTTCAGAGAGAATATATTTTGCACAAAACGGCAAAGTGAGTATTGAAATTTAAACGGAGGCATAAATGGCTAAAATAACTGAAACTGAGCTGAAAAAACAAATAAAATCAAAGCAGTTTTCACCTGTTTACGTTATTTACGGCAGTGAGCAGATGTTTATTAAGCGTTATACCCAAATGCTCGTTGAGGCTGTTGCGGGAAAAAATCCGTCTGATTTCAATTATCATAATTTCAGCGGAGACATTGACCTTGATGATTTTGCCGCGTCTTTGCAAATAGTGCCGTTTATGAGTGAATATAACTGTGTTCTGGCGACCGATATTTACTTTGACAATATGGACAAAAATTCTCTTGACCGTTTTAAAGATATTACAGACAGCGTTGTTGACGGAACTGTTCTGATTGTTTCAATGCCCACATACAGTCCGTCAAAAAATCTTTCGTCATTCAAAGCCTTTTTGAAAAAGGCGGAAAAGCTCGGTTCTGTTTGTGAATTCAACAAGCTTAATCAGTCTATGATTGAGCGGTATATCGCAAAATGGGCAAATGAAAACGGAAAAATGATTTCGCATATAAATGCTTCAAAACTGATTTCTTACTGCGGCGACGACCTTAATCTGCTGAAAAACGAGGTGGCAAAAATCTGCGCTTATTCTTCCTCAGAAGAAATATCACTTGAAGATATAAACAAGCTTGCAACGGTAAATCTTGAAACAAAAATATTTTCACTCTCAGACGCTGTGCTCAACGGCAACGGTCAGAAAGCGTACAACACGCTTGATTTGCTTTTTTATCAGCGGGAAGAACCAATTATGATGCTTTATGTGCTTTCAGCTTCGTACATCGACGCCTACAGAATAAGAGTAGCCGATGAATGCGGTGTTTTAAAGGATAATGTGGCAAAAGATTTCAGCTACAAAAACAGAGCGTTTACGCTTGCTAACGCCAGAAAAGCAACTTCAAGGGTTTCGACTGAGGCATTGAGAAAGAGCCTTGATGCGCTGATAGCGGCAGACGAAAAGTTCAAAACAACAGCAGTAAATGCAAGACTGTATATGGAACAGCTTATTGCACGTTTGCTTCTTATTGCTGAGGAGGGCAGAATTTAGTGCTGAAAATAAAAGAGGCAGTAATAGTAGAGGGCAGATATGATAAAATCAAGCTCAGTTCAATAGTAGACGCACCGATAATCGAAACCAACGGATTTCGTGTGTTTTCCGACAGGGAAAAGCAGAATTTAATAAGAAAAATTGCGGATGTCAGAGGGATTCTTGTCTTTACAGACAGTGACGGCGCAGGTTTTGTGATACGCAATTTTTTAAAGGGTACTGTTGATAAATCAAAAATCAAGCATTGCTACATTCCTCAGATAGAGGGTAAGGAAAAGAGAAAATCCCAAAAAAGCAAAGAGGGATTTTTGGGTGTAGAGGGAGTAAGTGATGATTTGATAATTGAGGCGATAAAAAGAAGCGGAGCCGTAATCATCGGCGAAGATATGCCCGATGAAAATAAAATTAAAAAATCGGACTTATTCTGTCTGGGTCTTACGGGGACAGAAAATGCAGAGAAAAATCGTAAAAAGCTTTTAAAATATCTTAATTTGCCTCAATATCTTTCAACCAATGCAATGCTGACTGCACTTAACTGTTTATATTCTTTTGAAGAACTAAGAAATATTGTTAATAAAATTATAACAAATTAATATTACCGAAGCCTATGTTAATTTAAGTTAATTTAAAGTATCTGACGCGCATCGGTATAATATCACCGACATTAACCAAAACTAAAGTCGGTGATTTTTTTGAAAAACTTAAAAAGCAATTGTATCTTATTTACAATAGGCGGCATAGGTTATGCTCTGCTTGAAATACTGTGGCGCAGAAGAACCCACTGGACAATGGCTGTCACGGGCGGAACCTGCTTTGTATCGCTGTTCAAATTTTATAAAAAACACTCAAATATGAAAATGATTTCAAAATGCCTTTCTGGAAGCGCAATAATTACAGCAATGGAATTTTGCTGTGGTTGTATTGTTAATTTAAAATATAAGCTAAATGTATGGGATTATTCAAATTGCAGATTCAATATTAAGGGTCAGATTTGCCCGTTCTACAGTATTTTGTGGGCGTTTCTGTGTATTCCTGTCAGCGGTCTTTGCAAGCTTATTAATAAAAAACATTTGTAATACCTAAACTATAATCAATAGCTTTATGTTTTTCAGCTAATTTTTATCCATAAATTTATTATAAATTCAAAAATAAAATTCAAAACACAAAATAAAAAGCCGTACATCACAAAACATCTGTGCTGTACGGCTGAATTTGATTATTCGTCTGTATTTAAATTTGTTTCGCTGTCGGTTTCATCATCTTTAGAATTTTCTTTGTCGAGCTTTTTCACAACCACTCTGATTATTCTCTGGTCTTTTACCTCCATAACTGTAAATCTGAAACCGCTTGCTTCAATGCTTTCACGCTTGTGGGGAATAGTACCCGCGTTTTCAAGAATGAAACCTCCTACGGTGATACTGTCGCTTTCAATGTCGTTTTCATCCATATCAAACAGTGCAAGCATATCGTCAAGCTCAATATCGCCGTTTACAAGAAACTCGTTTTTGCCTATTTTGTAGTAATTATGTTCGATTTCTTCATCTTCGTCCCAGATTTCTCCCACAATTTCTTCAAGCAAGTCCTCCATTGTAACAATGCCCAAAGTTCCGCCGTATTCATCGGTAACAATAGCAAGATGAATTTTTGTACGCTTAAATGCGCTTAATATTTTTGAGAGCTGCTGTGTTCTGAAAACAAAGTAGGGCGGCTGCATTATATCACGCACATTCGGCGCTTTGCCGTCCGCAAGCGATTCAAGATAATCTCTCGTATGAAGAATACCCACAATGTGGTCAACTGTTTCCTCATATACTGGAATACGCGAATATCTGTGCTCAATTATTATATCCTTGATTTTCTCCTGACTGTCGTCAACGCTTATAAAAGTAACGTCGACCCGCGGAGTTAATATCTCCTCGGCGGTTTTTTCGTCAAAATCAAGAGCAGAGCGCACCATTTCACTTTCACTTTCTTCAAGAACGCCCTCTTCTTCGATGCTTTCTACAATATATTTAAGTTCATTCTCCGTAACAGACGGGATGTCCTCTGAACCTCCTGCGATTTTAAGTGCAAGGGATTTAAGTTTTATAAAAACAAAAACCAGCGGAGTAAGAATGAACATAAGCATTCTTAAAATACCTGCGGTTTTAATTGAAAAGCTGTCGCAGTGTTCCTTTGCAAGGCATTTTGGAATTACCTCGCCAAAGGTGAGCACAAGCAGAGTTGTAGCACCCGTGGCAATAGCCGTGCCTATATCTCCGAACAGTCTCAGGCAAAGTACAGTCGCAATTGAAGAACAGCTTAGGTTTACTATGTTATTGCAGATAAGAATTGTAGTCAGGGCATTGTCAAAATGTTCAATTACATAAAGAGCGTTTTTAGACTTTTTATTTCCGTTATCTACGCTCTGCTGTATTCGAATTTTGTTGACAAATGAAAATGCCGTTTCAGTTGCCGAAAAAAATGCCGAAAGCAGTACAAGAACAGCAACGACAATACCCATAATTATGTCGGACGTCAATTAAATATCACTCCATAATAACAAATATTTCTTTAATAGTACAATAATTCTTTTAAATAATTATTGTTTATAAGAAATATAGCCATAAAAAGATTGAAAAAAGTTGTATGAAATGTTATAATAACCTCACGCCGTTACCAAAATCAGAGATTTTGACGGCTGAGAGAACATTGAAACATAATTAATGTTTGCTTGC
>CANQMH010000017.1 GCA_947624865.1 uncultured Clostridia bacterium
GTCTACCAGACCGAGCGCGTAGGCGGCTACAAAGTCCAGCGCATCCGCATCGTGTGGAACTGTATCGGAGAGTTCGATTTGCCCACAAAAGGGCAAGAAAAATCGGCATAGCCGCATTTCACGACTATGCCGATTTTTCCAGAGATCATAAATCCCTTAGTTGTACCGCCTTTTATGCCGCCCGGTTTTTTAAAAATACTAAGACTTTATTTGCGGTAAACATCATACTAATAAATAATAAGTAAACAGTAATTGTTTTATGATTACAAAAAATTTTCTGACATTTGACAAAAATATAAAACTTTACATACTTTTTACAATTCGTTTACAAAGCCATTACTTAGCTTTTATATGATTTAGCTATAAAGGAGAGTATGGGATTTATGGATTTAATATCTGTATTAGTTCTGCTTTGCGGACTTGCGCTTTTCCTGTATGGAATGCAGACAATGGGCGATGGTCTTGAAAAGCTTTCCGGAGGAAAACTTGAAAAAATCCTTGAGAAATTGACAAACAATGTTTTCAAGGGATTTTTGCTTGGTGCGGCGGTAACAGCAGTTATTCAGTCATCATCGGCAACAACCGTAATGGTTGTTGGATTTATAAATTCAGGCATTATGAAGCTGCGCCAGGGTATTGGTGTTATTATCGGAGCAAACCTTGGTACAGTCGTTACATCGTGGATTTTGAGTTTGTCGGGAATACAGGGCGAAAGCCTGATAATGCAGCTGTTAAAGCCCGAGTCGTTCTCTGCCGTTTTTGCGTTTGTTGGCATCATTTTGATGATGTTCTTTAAAACTGAGAAGAAGAAAAATCTTGCAACCATATTCATAGGCTTTGCAGTGCTTATGGTTGGTATGGAACAAATGAGCGCAGCAGTTGAACCTCTTGAGCACGACCCAACATTTGCAAGCTTTTTGACCTTGTTCAATAATCCGATTTTCGGTATTTTTGCAGGAATGGTGCTTACGGCAATCATTCAGAGTTCAAGTGCTTCCATAGGTATTTTACAGGCTCTTTCATCTACGGGAAGCATTACATATTCAATGGCTGTTCCGATTGTGCTCGGTCAGAACATAGGCACCTGCATAACCGCGCTTATCTCTTGTCTGGGTGCAAAAAAGAATGCTAAACGCGCCGCTTTTGTTCATCTTTATTACAATCTTATCGGTGTATTTTTGTTCTGCGTGGCTTTCTACGGCTCCAATCTTTTCATACATTACAGTTTTTTAAACGATATTGTAAATCAGGCTGATATTGCGATTATTCACACTGTATTCAATATTTTTGAAATTGTATTTCTTCTGCCTCTTAACAGAGTGCTTGAAAAACTCGCCTGCCTCACTATTCGCGACAGCGAAGAGGACAGCGAGATTCCGTTTTTGGACGAGCGTTTCCTCAATACTCCTGCGCTTGCAACCGAACGCGCATTTGATACAAGCGAGAAAATGGCAAGACTTTCTGAAGGTACTCTGCTCGGCTCGCTTGAGCTTATCGGAAGCTATGACGAAAAAGCTGCCGATACCATACAGGAAAATGAAAATATGATTGATACTTACGAGGACGTTATTTCAACGTATCTTGTTAAGCTAAGCACGAGAACTCTTTCTGAAGCGGACAGCAAAAAGGTTCAGCTTGTTCTTCATACCATAGGTGATTTTGAGAGAATAAGCGATCACGCTGTAAATATTATGGAGGTTGCTAAAGAAATATACAGCAAGAAAATCAAGTTTTCCGAAGACGCTCAGGCGGGACTTAATGTTATGACAGCCGCATTAAAGGAAATTATAAATAATGCAACGCTTGCTTTCATCAACAATGATGTAAAACTTGCCGCTAAGGTCGAACCGCTGGAGCAGGTTATCGACAGGCTGAGGGACAAGCTCAAAGAGGCTCACGTAAAACGCCTTACGAGCGGCGAATGTACAATTGAACTTGGCTTTGTGTTCTCTGATTTAATTACTAATATTGAACGTGTTTCCGACCATTGTTCTAACATTGCAATAGGCGTAATTGAAATTAACCGTAACGGATATGAGGCTCATGAATACCTGCACGAGCTTAAAAATTCCGACGATATTCAGTACAATGCTGATTATAAGGAATACAAGCAGAAATACGCGCTTCCAAAATCTTCTTCATATACATCTAAATAAATATATTTACAATTTTTAACTTTATCTGCACCACGATTTCAGAATTTAAAATGCTTTGTCTGAAATCGGGTGCAGTTTTTTCATATGTCGGCGTGTACAGTTGGAGCATAAAAATCCTTAGTTGTTTCATTGTAATGTTAATCGTTTTTCAACTGTCTTTTGAATATATCATGAAATAAAAACATATAAATTATCGGTGATGATAATGAAAAGGGTTATATGTGTTTTTATGGGAATATTCGTGATAGCAATTGCAGTTATGACGCAGTTGGGCGGACTTGATCCCTCAAAAAACAGTTACATAAAATATGTTGAATTCAACGTTACAAAAAGTGCGCTTCAATCTGCAATTGACCTTGACATATCAACCCGTGAGGATGAGAATAAGGTCGATTATATCACCCTGCTTGCATATCTCGGCGCAAAATACGGCGGTGATTTTTCAAAATATAAATATTCTCATATGACTAAGTTTGCCGATAAGCTGAGAGAAGGGCAAAGCGTTGATTCTCTGACTAAAGATATAAAGTATTTTAAATATTATCAGGAGGCATATGGAGCGGCACTCAGCGGAATGGTAGGGAAGTACGAGGAGGAACGTGCCGACGACAGCGGAAATCCGGTTATGGAGCAAAAGTACGGCATACGCTGGTTTTCGCCGATTGCAAAGACCTTTCCTTATTCCTGCTATGATGACTTTGGAGCTGTAAGAACCTACGGCTATACGCGTCCCCACCTTGGACACGATATGATGGCGGCTGTCGGAACACCTGTAATTGCAGTTGAATCGGGCAAGATTGAGTGTATGGGATGGAATCAGTACGGAGGCTGGCGTATAGGTATTCGTTCAAATGACAGCAAGAGATATTGGTATTATGCTCATCTGCGGCAGAACCGTCCGTTTGCGGAAAACCTTAAGGAGGGCGATACGGTACAGGCAGGCGATGTAATAGGTTATGTAGGAAGAACCGGGTACAGCAATACGGAAAATACAAACGGCATTACCGAAAGTCATCTGCATATAGGGCTGGAGCTTGTTTTTAATGAAAGCCAGAAAGAAAGCGAAAATGAAATTTGGATTGATATATCCGCAATAACAAGCATACTTGAAAAGCATCAGAGCGCTGTTGTCAGAAACAGCGAAACTAAGGAATTTAAACGTCAGTTTAAATATAATGAGATTTCCTGAAAAATCACTTTATAATATTATTTTACGGTTATTGCTTTTGCGGTAACCGTTATATTTTTGCAAATTGTGTTTTCATTGTTGACTACGAGAAGTGTATAATATAAAATAATAAATATATGAATTGTTAAAATGCCTTAATACGGAATTCTTTTAGGGGGTATAGTAGTGGTATTTTCAAGCCTTGTATTTCTGTTTGCATATTTGCCGTTTACCCTGCTTGCATATTATCTTGTGCCAAGACAAGGCAGAAATATATTTCTTTTTATAATTAATCTTATATTCTACGGCTGGGGCGAGCCTATGCTTGTTCTGCTGATGGTATTCAATATATTCTTTAATTATATCGGCGGTTATCTTGTAGACAAATACAGGCAGGATATAAAAAAGAAAAAGCTGTTTTTAATTTTAACCTGTGTGCTCGATATTGGAATCCTTGCAGTGTTTAAATATACGGGTATGATTACGGAAACACTGAATATGCTTCCGTTTCTGAATATTCCCGAGCTTCAGATAAGCCTGCCTATAGGCATCAGCTTCTATACATTCCAGACCATGAGCTATGTAATTGATGTTTACCGTGACGACGCGCCCGTGTCAAAGAATTTTATAAACTTCGGTACGTATGTTGCACTGTTCCCTCAGTTGATTGCAGGACCTATTGTAAGGTACAGAGATGTTGCTTATCAGCTTACCCACCGCCGTGAAACGCTTGACCAGTTTACAAAGGGCGTAAAGCTGTTTATGGTGGGACTCGGAAAAAAGGTGCTTATTGCAAATCAGATGGGTACTCTTACAAGCTCAATTTTTTCAACTACCGATGAAAACGGTGTTTTGGGAACGTGGGCAGGAATAATTGCATATACTTTTCAGATTTATTTTGATTTTTCAGGCTACTCCGACATGGCGTGCGGTCTGGGAAATATGCTCGGTTTTGAGTTTCTCAAAAACTTTAACTACCCGTACATTGCAAAATCAATTACGGATTTCTGGCGAAGGTGGCATATATCGCTTTCAACCTGGTTTAAGGAGTATGTATATATTCCTCTGGGCGGCAACAGAAAAGGAGTAAAAAGGCAGATAATAAATCTTCTCATAGTGTGGGGACTTACGGGACTGTGGCACGGAGCGTCATATAACTTTTTGCTGTGGGGACTTTATTACGGATTGCTTCTGATACTTGAAAAATTTGTGCTAAAACGCTTTTTGTACAAGCTTCCCTCAGTGCTTCAGCATATTTACACTCTGTTTATAGTTGTTATCGGCTGGGGATTGTTTTACTTTACCGATATGTCACAGCTCGGAGAGTTTTTTGCAGATTTGTTTAATTTCGGCAATGGTTTATGCGGTGATCAGGCATTTACGCTTATCATTAGTTATCTGCCGATTTTGATTGTTGCCGCTGTAGCAAGCACGCCGATTGGCGCAAAGATGTACTCGCGTTTCAGTCAAGCAAAATTTTTATGGGCGCCTGAAACAGTGTTCTGCGTCTTTATACTTGCGGTGTGTACGGCAAGCCTTGTAGACCAGAGCTATAATCCGTTTTTATATTTCAGATTTTAAGAAACATAAAATAATTCTATGAACAAAGAAGGAGAGTTGAAATGCAATTTGCCAAAATAAAAAGTAATTTTGGAAAATATGTTCCTGCATTTGTTTTTCTTATATTTATTTTCGGAATGGCAATATGGTTTTTGATTTCTCAGAAAACCGATTACAGCTCTTCGGAAAAGCGGTATCTTCAGAAATTTCCCGAAGTATCAGCTGAAAATGTTTTGAGCGGAGAGTTTGGAAGCGAGTTTGAAAGTTATTTTGCCGACCACTTTCCAAACAGAAATTTTTGGGTAGGATTTAATGCTTATTATAACCTTGACATTGGAAATAACGGTGCAAACGGAGTATATAACTGTGATAACGGCTATCTTATAAACACTCCTGTTTCTTCGGATAATAAATTAACCAAAAATTTGAATGCAATAGTGAATTTTAAAAATAACATAAATGTTCCTGTTACGGTTATGTTTGCTCCATCCACAGGTTATATAGCAGATGATGTTTTGCCTGCCGTTCACAACGAATACAATGACGACACATATTTTAATGAAACGTCTAAAATTCTGACGGAACACGGAATTTCATTTGTAGATTTGCGGCAGACTTTTAAGGATGAGTACAAAAACGGTACTCAGTTATATTATAAAACAGACCACCATTGGACGTCGGCAGGAGCATATACAGCTTACACAAAGCTATGCGAACAGCTTGAGATTACTCCTGCTTCAAAGGATAAGTTTGATATTAAAACGTATGACGGCTTTTACGGTACAACCTATTCGACAAGCGGTTTCTGGCTTACTCAGCCTGATAAAATTGAGGTCTGGAACAATACCGAAAATACCGACAGGAACATAAATGTAAAAATTACGGAGGGAACCGAGAGCAGTGAATACGGCTCGATGTTCTTTTATGACCATCTTCAGGAAGATGACAAATATCCCGTGTTTATTGACGGAAACCATGCACTTACCGAAATTACCAACAAAAACGCAAAGGGCGGTACGGTCGTTTTGATAAAAGACAGCTTTTCACATTGTCTTGCGCCGTTTCTTGCCGAAAATTACAGTAAAGTTATGCTTGTTGATATGCGTTATTACAAGATGAATGTTTCTGATATAGTAAATAATGAAAAACCCGAACAGGTTATTGTTATGTACGGCATTGATAATATTGCAACCGATACCGATATTGTATGGCTTAAATAAATTATAATTTTTATGCAGACTGAGGTACTGCAAAATACTGCGATGCCTCAGTATGTCGAATATGTTTGTAAATCATCTTTTCAAATATAGTAATTTATGTTATAATAGTTCAAATAGTACAATTGATCTCGGT
The DNA here is from genome assembly GCA_947624865.1 of uncultured Clostridia bacterium. Taxonomy (GTDB): domain Bacteria; phylum Bacillota; class Clostridia; order Oscillospirales; family Acutalibacteraceae; genus Ruminococcoides. The sequence goes on from CANQMH010000017.1 coordinate 6,238, forward strand.
GAAGATTTGTGCCTTTACAGAACCAAACATTTTATTAGGCTTCCACCGAAGTATTACGTTATAGTTCATTTAAAAAATAAAATTAAAGGGAATTTATATGGAAATCGGTAACAAAAAATCAAGGGTTATTCTTGCGGTAATAATTGTAATCAGCCTTGCAATCAGCACGTTTTATATGTTTTCAAAACAGGGTTATCATGAGGACGAGCTTCTCACGTATAATCTTGCAAACTCATCAAAGCAGCTTAATGTTGACGGGGGCTGGAATACGCCAGAGGACTTTAATGAATATCTGACGGTTAGTGAAAACGGGCGGTTTAATTATGCTCAGGTATATCAGAATCAGATTATTGACGCTTCACATCCTCCGTTTTATTACGCACTTGTACATACTGTTTGTTCATTCTTTCCCGGCGTTTTCAGCAGATGGTTTGCCTACTCAATAAATGTTCTTGCGATGACAGGCATACTCATACTGCTGTTTAAAATCGGCAAGAAAGTCACGGGAAATAATCTGTATGCCCTGACAGCGGTCGGAGCGTATGCTTTCAGCATAGCCTGCGTTACCACTACAATTTATCTGAGAATGTATTCAACCCTTACATTTTTTGTGCTTGCGTTTTTATATACAAGTATCAAACTTTACGAGAAAAAGAATACCGTAAACATAAAAGACTGTCTTCTGCTTTGTTTAATAGTAGTTTTCGGCGTTCTTACTCAGTATTATTTTATTCTGTTTGCAGGTTTGATCGGTCTTGTATTTCTTGTATTTAAAATTAAGGAGAAAAATATTAAGGACCTTGTAAAATACATAGTTGCCGCAGTCATCGGCGCGGCAGTTGCTTTGTGCATTTATCCCTATATAATATCGAATGTACTTGGCGGCAACCGAGGCTTCGGCTCACTTAACTTTTCGATTGACTTAATAACAATCGTAACATATGTTATTTACAAGCTGTGCACATATATTCAGATACTGTCAAAGGATTTGTTCCTTAATCAGATTTGGATTTTCGCACTTTGTGTCGTGTGTGCAGTCGGCTTTGGAGTTTATTTCAGATTTATCAAAAAGAAAAAGCTTGGAAGAAAGGCTATGTTTATAGTAATTCCGTCAATTGTTTATTTTGCCGGAATTTCGCTTGTATCTCCGTTTAACAGCGACAGATACGTTATGGCGTCGCTTCCGCTTATTTCAATGATATTTACATTTGCTTTCGTAAAAATATTTGAGCTTATTAAAAACAAGAAGGTTCGTTTGATTCTTCCCGCAAGCATAGTGCTGGCGTCTGCAATTGCATTTTGTACGGTAACGCCGTATTATGTTTACGGAAAAACAAATCTATATGATAAAAAGACGAATAACTGTGTATTTGTAGGAACGGCAATGCTTGAATGGAACAAGTGCATAGACAAGTTTATGCTGTATGATAATACAATGATTGTACAAACACCTAATATGTCTAAATCTCTCGGCGATGAGCTTGAAAGCTTTGCGACTGATAGGGGTATAATTACAAACGGAAAAATCACAGAGCTTGCAAAGGCTTATATGAACAACGGCGGAGAAAAAGAAGAGACCGACAGTATGAGCAAGCTCAAAACCGATGAAAAGCTCAACAGTCTTGACGAAGTCACCGTATATATTTCACGTCTTGCAGATAAGGAAGATACTATAAAATACATAACCGAAAATACAAAATTCAAAAATTATGAGCTTATTCAGGCTGACTACAGCTTTGAAGATTTCTATAACTGGTACGACTATTTTGTTGAAACTGAGTCGTATTGTAACGTGTATCGTTTTTATTAAGGAAACGGGTGGTTATTTTGCAAAATGAGGACAGGAAAAATTCAATAGGAATAGCTTTTTCGGGAGGCGGACTTCAGGGAATTGCCCACATTGGAGCGGTACAGGCGCTCTATGAGCTTGGCATAAGACCTCAGTTTGTTTCGGGTACAAGCTCAGGAGCGGCTATGGCGGCTATTGTGGCAATGGGCTGTACTGCCGAGGAAATGAAAGAGATTGCAAAAAAGCATTGGCAAACGCTTGCCGAAATTGATAACGGTCTTATTTTTAAATCTTTGGCTCAGTTTATTCTTAACAAGAAAGTACAAAAAGACGGCATTAAATCTGGCGAGCTTATTTCCGATGTTATAAAAGAGATTATGGATGAAAGGAATATAAAAGGATTTAAGGATTTGCCGATTAATCTTTCGATATGTACTGTCGATACTCTGACTACCGACGAATGTATATTCACAACAGAGGACGAGCATCTTGAAAACGAGCATATACACTACATTTCCAATGCTCCTCTTGAAATTGCAGTGCGTGCAAGTATGTCGTTCCCCGCCATATATACAACCTGTACTTATGACAAATATAACTTCATCGACGGCGGTTCAAAAGACAATCTTCCCGTAAAAATACTGCGCGATATGGGCGTGGGAAAGGTGCTTGCAATCGGCTTTGACATTTTAAATTATGACCCAGACGCAGGTCTTGACGGACTGATAAAGGTTATCTGGCGTGCGCTTGACGTATATTCTATTGACGGTACGAGAAAGTCAATGAAAATGGCGGATTATGCAGTTGAGATAAACAACAAAAACACTCAGCTTTTTTCTATTGACAATGTTGATGAAACCATTCAGGAGGGTTATGACGCGATTATGGAGCATAAGGATGAAATCCTCAGAATTTTCGGCAGTAACGAGTAATCCCTATTATCTGATTATTGAAATTAACTGAATTTTATTGCGGCGGTCTGTATAGAGCAGACTGCCGTTTTTGTTCTATATGAGGTTGATATTTACCATATTTTGATGTATAATAAAATTTAAACTGAATTCAAAATGAATATAAATTGAATTGGAGGCGTTATGCGTGACTGTAAAGGTTGGCGACCGTGTCGAAATGAAAAAACAGCATCCATGCGGCGGCAAGACCTTTTTGATTTTGCGTATCGGAATGGATTTTAAAATCAAATGCGAAAAATGCGGCAGAGAGGTTATGGTTGCGCGCAATAAAATAGAGAAAAACATCAAAAAAATTATTACGGATTAAGGAATACTTATGTTTGAGAAGATAGAAATTTTTGATAAGAGATATTCAGAGCTTTCGCAAAAGCTTTACGAGCCGTCAGTTGCATCAGACCCTGATGAATATCAGAAAATAATGAAAGAAATCAAATCTATTGAGGAAATTGTGCTGACGTACCGCAAGTATAAATCAGAGCTTAAAAAAGAGCAGGACAGCCTTGATATTATATATGAAACTACAGATTCCGAGCTAAAGGAGCTTGCTCAGGCAGAGCTTGATGAGGCAAAAGAAAACATTGAACAGCTTTCTAATCAGCTTAAAATACTGCTTTTGCCCAAAGACCCTAACGATGAACGCAACGTAATTATAGAGATACGAGGCGGTGCAGGAGGAGAAGAATCTGCGTTGTTCAGTGCAGTTCTTTTCAGAATGTACACAATGTATGCCGAAAAACGCGGATACAAAGTTGAAATTATCAATACCAGTGAAACAGAGCTTGGAGGATATAAGGAAATTTCATTTATGGTTGAGGGTGAAGGAGCTTATTCGCGTTTTAAGTATGAAAGCGGTGTACATCGTGTTCAGCGAGTTCCCGAAACCGAAAGCCAGGGCAGAGTGCATACATCTACAACTACGGTTGCAGTCTTGCCCGAAGCAGAGGACGTTGAGTTTGAAATTGACTCGAATGATTTAAAAATAGATACGTTCCGCTCCAGCGGCGCAGGCGGTCAGCACATAAACAAAACAAGCTCGGCAATACGAATTACCCATATTCCCACGGGAACCGTGGTAGAGTGTCAGGACGAGAGAAGTCAGTATAAGAACAAGGATAAGGCTTTAAAGGTACTAAAAAGTCGTCTGCTTAAAGAAAAGCAGGATAAACAGGCAAGCGAAATTGCCGCAGACAGAAAATCACAGGTGGGTACAGGCGACAGAAGTGAACGCATACGCACCTATAATTATCCTCAGGGAAGAATCACCGACCACCGAATCGGTCTTACGCTCTACAAGCTTGAGAGCATTTTAAACGGAAATCTTGACGAGGTTATTGACGCGCTTGTTACAGCCGAGCGCGCCGAAAGGCTGAAAGAAAGTATGGAAGCATAATACTAATCCTTGTCGGTTTGTCTGAGGTTAGTATAAAACAAGGTGAATATTTTGAATACATTGATGCTTAAAAATTCTCCCGAAAATATAAAAAAAGCCGCCGCAATCCTCAGGACAGGAGGTCTTGTAGGTATTCCTACCGAAACTGTTTACGGACTTGCGGCAAACGCATTAGACAGAAATGCCGTGAAAAAGATTTTTGCCGCAAAGGGAAGACCTGCGGATAATCCTCTGATAGTCCATATTGCTGATTTTGACGACATAATCAGATATAATTTGGTAAAAGAAATTCCCAAGAGTGCAAAAAAGCTTGCAGAAAAATTCTGGCCGGGACCCCTTACAATGATTATGAAAAAATCAGATGCAATTCCAAATGAAGTTTCCGCAGGACTTGATACGGTTGCGATTCGCTTTCCAAGCCATAAAACGGCTCAACAAATAATCAGAACGGCTGATATTCCTCTTGCCGCGCCGTCGGCAAATCTTTCCGGTTCTCCTAGTCCCACGTCGGCACAGCACGTTATGAACGATATGGACGGCAGAATTGACGCGGTTTTTGACGGGGGAATGTGTGATGTGGGACTTGAAAGTACCGTAATAACGCTTGTCACAGAAATTCCCCGAGTTCTCAGACCGGGCGGAGTTACTCTTGAACAGCTTAAAGCTGTTCTTGGAGAAATTGAAGTTGACCATGCTGTTTTACATAAACTTGGGGACGATGCAAAGGCGGCAAGTCCCGGAATGAAATACAAGCATTATGCGCCAAAAGCAAATGTAATACTTCTTAAATGCAGTGATGAAGAGTATATTGATTATGTAAACAAAAATTATAAATACGGAGTTGCAGCATTGTGCTGTGACGAAGATATACCTTATTTAAAGGCAAAGACATTTTCATTGGGAAAACGCAATGATTATGCTGCGCAGGCTCAAAGATTATTTGACGAGCTGAGAAAAATTGACGAAAACAGCGATGTTTTAACTGTTTATTCACGTCTGCCGTCGGTTGACGGAGTGGGAATGGCGGTATATAACAGGCTGATAAGGGCGGCAGGATTTGAGGTGATTGACCTTGAAAAAATATAAAATTGTCGGACTTACAGGACAGAGCGGAGCAGGCAAAAGCACAGTTGCGGCGCTTTTTGAAAAAAATAACGTCAGGGTGATTAATGCCGATTTGCTTGTTCAAAGGCTTTATCGGGGAAATTCAATATGTCTGAAAACGGTTTCGTCGGTTTTCGGCGCTGACATAGTAAATCCCGACGGCGTACTTAACAGAGAACTGCTTGCTCAGAGAGCATTTTCCTCAAAAGACAACACAAGGCTTTTAAACTCAATTGTACACCCGTTTGTTATGTCGTGTTTTCTTGATGAGCTAAAAACTGCGGTTTCAGAAAACCCGGATATTATTGTTTATGATGCTCCGCAGTTATTTGAAAGCAATGCCGATTTAATATGCGATTTTATTGTGAGTGTAGTTGCTGACAAAGATAATAGGATAAAAAGAATATGCGCGCGTGACAAAATTACGCGGCAGCAGGCTATTATGAGGCTTAACGCACAGCTTAGCGAGGATTTTTTCAGAAGAAATTCTGATTTTATAATTGAAAATAACGGCAGTTTGGATATATTGAAAACACAATTTGATAGTATTTTTAAAAAGCTTCAAATTGTCCAGAGGTGATTTAATGCCTAAGCCTTCCCGTTACAGAAGGAAAAGCAAAAGAGGAATAAAGGCAATTATATGGCTTGTAGTTGTGGCCATTTTGACAGGCGGTGTCATACTTTTCGTTTCGGTATATTTTGAGGACACAAAAACAGATCTTGAAAAAGTTAATTATCCGCAAAAGTACAGCGAGTATGTTGAAAAAGCGGCGGAGGATTATGACCTTGAACCGGCGCTTATTTATGCAGTGATCCGCACTGAAAGCGGATTTAATCCCGATGCAGAGTCTGACGCGGGCGCATGCGGAATTATGCAGATTATGCCGTCGTCATTTGAATGGCTTCAGCAGAAACGGGGAACTGAGGGAGAATATACAACTCAGGATTTATTCAATCCCGAAATATGTATTGATTACGGCAGTTATCTTCTCAAGTATTTTTATGATTTATACGGCGACGAAAGATGTGCCGTCGCCGCGTATAACGCAGGATTTGTGGTTGGAGGCTGGCTTGAGGACAGCAGATACAGCGATGACGGAAAAACACTGACTGAAATTCCATATCCCGAAACAAGCAGCTACGTCGATAAGGTTGAAAGCGCAAAAGAAATGTATATCAAATTATATTATTCATAAAATAATCAAAAAAGGAAGGATTATAATATGGTTGAAGAAAAATCAAAAACAGCAAAGCTTAAAGAAAAAATTATGATGACCGAGCCTGAGGGCATTAAGGCATTATCAAAAAAAGAGATAAAAAAGGCGGATGAATTCTGTATAGGATACAAGGCCTTTTTGGATAATTCACCGATTGAGCGTGAAGCTGTGCGCTATACGGTGGAGCTTGTTAAAAAATCGGGATTTACCAAATTTGACCCTGACGCTGATTATAAGGCAGGAGACAAAGTTTATTACATCAATCGCGACAAGGCGATTGCGCTTGCCGTAATCGGCAAAAATGGAGTAAAAAACGGAGCAAGACTTGCAATCGCACATATTGATTCACCGAGAATTGATTTAAAGCCTAACCCTCTGTATGAGTCGAACAACCTTGCGCTTTTTAAAACTCATTATTACGGCGGATTAAAGAAATATCAGTGGACGGCAATTCCGCTTTCTCTGCACGGTACCGTGATTAAGATTGACGGAAGCCGAGTTGATATAAGCTGGGGTGATAAGGATGACGAATCCTGCTTCTGCATTACCGATTTGCTTCCTCACCTTGCAAAGGATCAGTCTGCCAAACCTATGTCTAAGGTTTTTACTGGTGAAGATTTGAACGTGCTTGTAGGTTCACGCCCTTATGATACAAAGGATGAGGAAAAAGACCTTGTAAAGCTAAATGTAATGGCAATTCTTAATAAAAAATACGGAATTTGCGAAGGAGATTTTCTTTCGGCAGAGCTCTGCCTTATTCCGTCATATAAGGCGAAGGATATCGGCTTTGACTCAAGTATGATAGGCGGTTACGGACACGATGATAAGGTTTGCGCTTATCCTGCAATTATGGCGGCTGTTGACGCTGCTGTGCCCGAACAGACCTGCATAACCTATCTCGCAGATAAGGAGGAAATAGGAAGCGACGGCAATACCGGTATGCAAAGCGATTTTCTGCGTTTCTTCATCTATGACCTTGCTAAGCAGGACGGAACTGAAGGTTACAGGGCGCTTTCGCAAAGCACCTGTCTTTCTGCCGACGTAAGCGCCGCTTTTGACCCCACATACGCTTCTGCTTATGAAGCTAAAAACAGCTCATATATAAATAACGGCGTCATTATTTCAAAATATACAGGACACGGCGGAAAATATGATACCTCAGACGCTTCAGCCGAATATATGGGCAAAATTCGTACAATGCTCGAAAAGAATGATATTTTATGGCAGGTAGGAGAGCTTGGAAAAGTTGACCAAGGGGGCGGCGGAACAATTGCAAAGTATGTTGCCAATATGAATGTTGACGTTGTCGATTTGGGTGTACCCGTACTTTCAATGCACGCTCCGTTTGAGATTGTATCTAAAACAGACGTTTATATGGCATACAGAGCCTTTTTCGCGTTTTTTGATGCAAAAGATTAAAAAATACTTGCAATTTAATTTGAAGTATGATATTATACTACTTGCGGTTGTAAAACCGCATATGCGCCGGTAGCTCAGCTGGATAGAGTGTCTGACTACGAATCAGAAGGTCGGGAGTTCGAGTCTCTTCCGGCGCGCCATAAAAGGGTACAAAAAAGATGCCTAACAAAAAAGTCCGATTTTATCGGGCTTTTTTGTGTTTTTGGGAGAATTTTTTCAAGATGGTGTTATAAATACCAAAAGGCTAAAATCCTATTCAAAAATTATTCGAACCGATAAAAACCGAATAAACAGAATCTACAAATAAAACTCATCTCAATACTTTTATGCCAATCTTTTTGAATGCAAACTAATTTTTGATTCATTGAGTTTTAAAGAATCAATCATAAACGGCGAATACGTTGTGTATATTACCTGATATTCGGGTGCCAGTTTCTCATCAATAAATCGCAGCAAATCGTTTTGTGCAGAAGCATGGAAACTAAGACCAGGCTTGTTTAAAAGCAAAATGTATTTAATATTTTTGTCACCTTGAATTTTACTAAACCATACAAGGAAAGAGAAAAACCAGAGGAAGCCTTTACTACGGCTTTTCAGTGGCAATGTCACTCTATGCTTAGAATTATAAATTCTGATATTAAGATAGCGAACATTATTTGCAGCATGCTCAATATCAAAACGAATCTCAAGATTCTGGTTTGTTGTCCAATACTCAAACATATCGTCAGTGATGGAATTGGATGTTGTCTCCAACTGAGCTTTAAATGTTTCAAAATTACTTTCTGACTGAATATCAGCAATCTACAAGCCACTCAATTCGAACAGAGCTTTGACAATTTTGTATTCTTCAGAAGACAAACTCCCTGTAGGTTTTCCAGCAGCGAAATCATTAAAATTAATTCTGCATGGCAAGCTAAAATAATCGCTGAAATACCAGAGCTTAGGGATTGCTAGAGAAATGAAGGTTCTATAAATATAACCTGCGAGCGAATTTTTCCATCTGCCCGATCCCTTTTTTATCTTTTCTAACTCAGTCTTAATCTCTTTTATTCCAGGGAGTGTGCTGTTCTCTGTAACTGTATCCTTTAAGTTTGAAAAAGAATCTGCTTCATTGATAAATTCTTTGCCTTGATTGCCAACACCAAAAGTTTTAATCAACCAGTCTTTGAAAATGCTAAAATCAACTGAAACTCCTGTTGTTGTCATAGTATGATGTTACGGAAAAAATCTGTTTTTGAATTATTTCTAATGCAAAAGCATCCTCGATACTTTGAATATCTTCATCAGACAATTCATATTAGCAAGTGATTGCCTCTGGATTTTCATTACGTACTTTGGTTAATTCTCCACGGGGATAATCTAAATCTTTACTGAATTTGAATTCTGCATTATCCTCAAAGTAGTTTGACTTTGACAAAGCTTCAAGCAACGCAGTTTTGAAAGCCTTGCGGCTTTGACTTGTACGGATGGGCTTGACTTGACGTCAATGGGTGAGAAAAAGGTTGCGTTGCCTGATGAAATGGTAACAGCAATAGAAAACTGCGGATTCTGGGAGAGTATTCCGCTATTGAAATTCTAATTATAGAATGTGGTGTGTTAGCTTTTTATGTAGGGAATCAAGGCAGATTTGATTCAATGGTTATTTCCGTTCTTAAAGAAATGAAAAATAAGTATCCTCATATTTCTTATTCGGTAGACTTTCCCTATCTTCCAAAAGAGAATAAGAGTTATAACGAATAAAACACCCTCTATCCATACGGAATAGAGAGTGTACCTAAACGCTTTTGTATATCGTGGAGAAATAACTGGATGATAGATAATTCACAATATGTTATAAATATAGGAAAGAATTGTGGTTAATTATATTTATAAATATTTTGAATTAAGTTTGATTTGCAAAATTATATTATATTGCAATAATATTATTAGTTAATGGCATTATATTGTTTTTTGCTAAAATTCCAAAAAATTACACAAGACTTTCTAAAAAATACAAAATTATTGACATATTTTGTTGTATTGTGATATAATAAAAACAAAATTGGAAAATAGGTGAATGTTTTGTATAAATGTCCAAAGTGCGGTAATATGTCAAATCATGGCAAGTTTTGCAGATATTGTGGTGCAAAAATGAATGAACGAGTATTGACATTCGAGAATACAAATACATTGCTAAGAAGCAATGTTTTTATAAAGGATAATATTGCAGCTCATAAAGATGATGTTATGGACGAAACTGAGAGAAATGTTCCATTAGAAATCCATGACAAAGACAAAGATAGTTCAATCGACAATAACATTTATTCTTTTTCAAATGATATTAACAAGGATCACTATGAAGATTATGATGGAAGGAGTTTTCGTAATTGTAACAATGGTTCGCAACCCAGCACAGATACCAACGACGAAGAGCCATCATTTGGATTTGGTGAAAATGAAACTTTTAAAACGGAAAACTACATATCATCCAATTATTGTGCAGATGAAAGTGTGAGTGAACCATTTGATACAACAGAACAGATAGAAGAAGAGGTACAAGAGTTCAACACAGATACCTACGACGGAAACGAAACGAGAGGTGCAACTGAAAAAAACTCAAATCTACCTTTAGATGTAGCTGAAAAAGATCAGTATTCAGATTTATCTGATAAAAATAGCAGTAATAATATTGCAGAGAAAGAAGATAGTATAGTTGTTTCGAGTGGGACGGGATATATAGATTCGATGTTTGGCGAATTACCAACATTTGATACAGAATTAATAAAAAAGAATTATGAGCAAAGTCTTATAAATAGAAATAAAACAGAAAAGATAAAACACAAATTTTTTGGCAAAAAGAAAACGGAGTGATAGATATGGCAATTTCAGATGTAATTAAATTTGGTGGAACTGCAGATGATCTGGTATGGAAGTACAGTGGAGAAGAGTTTAATTCAACCTCACAGTTGATTGTTGATGAAACCCATCAAGCATTATTGGTTGTAAATGGTCAAGCTGCTGATTTGTTCGGTGCCGGAAGACATACTTTGTCTGTTCCAAATATTCCTCTCGTAAAGAAGATAATAAGTATTCCAACTGGTGGAACATCACCGTTTAATTGCAAAGTTTTTTACATTACCCAAGTTCATCAAATGGATATTCTTTGGGGAACACAAGGTGCGATTACTCTGAATGATCCATTATACGAAATTTTCCTTCATGTTATGTTGCATGGTAGTATGACCTTTTCTATTGTTGATTCGAGAAAGTTTTTAATTAAGATGGTTGGATTTAGAAACAGATACTCATCGACAGATTTAATAGGAAATTTCAGGGGAATAATCTCATCTAATGTAAAAGATTGCATATCAAAGATAATGATTAATGGTAAATTAAGCTACTTTGATATTAATGCTAATCTATTTGATATAAGTGGTGTAGTAAAAAGTCGATTAGATGATGTCTTTGATGAATATGGAATCAAAATAGAGATATTTAATATTGAAACTATTGAAGTTCCAGAAGGTGATTATGAAGCAATCACTAAAGCAAAAGAGAGAAGAGCCGGACGAATCATTGAAGGATATTCATGGCAAGAAGAACGTCAGATGGATATTGCCCAAACATTTGCAGAAAACGAAGGCGCTATGGGAGATATTGGTGGTGCAGTAGGTGGATTTATGATGGGTGGTGCATTTGTTGGTTCTGTTACGGAAATTGCTAGGGATGCTTTAAGTCCAGACAGAATTCCTTCAACTAATCCTCCAGGAAGTGTAGCCCAAGCTAAGGGAGGAGTTGCTCCAGCAACAAGTGGATTTGACGTAAATAGCTTTTTGGGAAATAATGATAATCCTGCTAATGTAAATAATGTTCCAATGCATAATCAACAATCAGAGATGAACGGACAAGACAACACAGATGTTTCATTCTGTTCGGAATGTGGAGCTAAGCTAGTTAAGGGCGCAAAGTTTTGCTCCGCTTGTGGAGCAAAACAAGAGGTGAATATGATTTGTCGTGTCTGTGGAAAGACACTGCAACCAGATGCAAAGTTTTGCTATGAATGTGGAACAAAGGTATAATTTGGAGGTAAATTATGAATAAGACAAACAGTTATAAAAATCATATTTTTGCTATTGTAATTTATGCAGCTGTATTGGCTATTTACAATGTGTTGATTTTTCTTATTTTTGATAATTATAATGAGATATTTTGGATTAGCTATTCGTTTATGACAGCTTCTTTTTTAGCAAATATTGCAGTTGTTATGCTCAGTTCGAAAGCAAAAGATGCGGAAGCTGTATTTATGGGAATTCCTTTGTTATCTTTTTCAGTTTTCCATGTAGTAGCTGAATTGTTTGCAAGTACTGTATTTATAATTTTCAGGGGTAGCGCAAGTGTAAAACTTACAGTTGCTATTCAAATTGTTCTACTGCTTATATTTGTTATTTTTGCAGCAGCAGCACTCCTTTCAAAAAATGCTGTGGATACAATAAATACAACTGTCAAAGTGAATTCTGCTAATATAAAAGGATTAGCAGTTGATGTTAAATTATTGGAAGATGACTGTATAGATCAAGAGTTAAAAAATCTTCTTCACAAAGTTAGAGATGCAATATATTATTCAGATCCAATGACAAATAAAAGTGTTGCATCCATAGATGAAATGATTAAATCAAAGATTACGGAGCTTAAATATCTTTGTCAAAATAATAATAAAAATGAAGCTATGCAAGTTTGCTATAAACTGCAAACATACATAAAAGAAAGAAATAGTAAATTAATGCTGACGAAATAATAGATGAAGTGGTTAAATGGCTGTTAGTTATGTAAGCAAAAAATGTCCGTCATGTGCAAGCACGAAATTTGTCGAGGACAAGGGTTCAAAGATATGGGTATGTGCATATTGCGGAACTGTAATAGAACGACACGAAGAAGCAGATACTTTCTATACTATAAAAAATATCGTTCAACAGGTGATACTTGATGTGTCATATCGCAGATTTGATTCAGCGAAGAAGAACATTGTTGAATGCGAAAAGATTGATAGCAGATATATAGGTACAATAATTGCAAAAGTATGTTACTATGTAAATGCTTTACAATTTGGAAGTGATAGCGAATCTGAAAAAAGGAATCTTTTTGCTCAATTGAAAAAGCATTATTCTTTGTTATCTCAAAATTCAAACCAGTTGAGCGAGGAAGAGAAAATTTTGTATGAGTTTTTTGATTCAGCAGAAGTTTTTAGTGCGTTAATACTTGCGTATGATACACTGGGTGATGAAGTTAGAAGAAATTTCTTGTATGATAAATTTAATCCACAAGATGTATATTCAATGGACTTAAACTTAAATCTGTTGCGTTTTATGATTAATAATAATCAATTAGAAATTGCCGATAAAATTGTTGATAACACAGATAATATTGACCAATGTGAAGCGTTGCAGATGTTGTTGGAGATTTATCCCGATTCTCAGCAAAAGGCAGATAATTGTTCAAAACTAATAAATAATGATATTGTTCCTCCGGATAGTAGGAACATATATGAGTATTATTTTGAAAACAGTGCGGATTCATTTAGTGTAAAATACCAAATTGCAGAAGCTTGTTGTAAAAGTACAGCTTATCCATCAGTTAAGTGCATTATGAAAAATATCGTTGTCAATACTGATGATGTTGAACAGGTGAAAAGTATATTTGCTTCTATAATGACAAGAAAACTTGCAGACGAGGAAGTATATACAATTATTGAATTTGCATTCGAAAAAAGTAATGAAGAAGTTGCTTTGTATATTATCGAGTTGTTATCATTTACAAAACAGTTTGTGGTTTTAAATAAACAGCACTTTATTGTCTTACTCGAAAATACAAAGATAAATGCTACATATAAACAGAAAATAATAGAAGTAGCATTGAACTTCAATGTCACTTCTAAAGTGAAAGAACAATTTGTATCTTATTATCTTAATAGCATAAAAGATCAGGATATTAATAGAAAAATATTGATTCCGTATTTACTTTCTTTGGTGGATACAATATCTACGAACTCAGCGGAAAATTATATCATAAATAATAATTATGACGGTAGTAATAAACCTGAAATTGTTAGAATGATAATGAAATCTAATATTAATAAAAGTTTTTTTAGAGATACCTTCGATAAGTATATACTACAGAATTCTGATAGTTTGGAGGTATCGGATAGAATAATAGAAATCCTTTCTGAATCTGGTTTAAGGATTAGTGAGTTATCTATTGTTAAGTTATTAACCTCTAATTCTTATAATGAAAAAAAGAAGATTAATTTACTTAGAAGATTTAAGTCAGGTGGAACTAATTTTATATCATTAGCAGATAAGTATATTTTTTATGTTTCACCGAACTTGTTTTCTCCTAATATATTTTCCGAAATTCTGGAATGTTCAAATTCAATTTCTTTGGATTCTTTTAGAAAATATTTACTTAATATTAGAGATGCAGAGGCACAAAAAGCGATAAATGCAAAAAAATTATTAGAGAAATGCCATATTTCTGTTGTTAATATCAACTGTTCTGTTAACCACTTAAATATGTCTATAGAATGTGGAATATTGCAAGGTTATATTCTGGTATCACAGGATTCTCCAGATGTTACAATGTCTGTGCTCAATAGTTTGACAGATGATAGAATTAAATTAAATACTGATATTATGGTTTCTGGTGTACGATATAAATTTAAAAAATACCTTAAGGAGAAAAGAACTTCTTTAGGAAATACTACAACTCAAATTGCGTTAAAATATGGATTAATATAGTGCTGGTGATGATAAACTTGGTTTGCTTTTCATATTCCAACATTGAACAATGTGCAGGTTATGCAATTGCTAAAATAGGAATATACCATCTTAGGAATTATTTAGTGGAAATTAAAGAAAAAGCAGAAAAAGATGTGCAATTGTTTATACTGAGTTTATTGCAGGTCTATTTAGGAGTGTATCACCAAATACTTTTTCATTTGAGATTATCTTTCATAGTATATTAGTTCATTTAATGTTATAGATTCTGTTGGTGGAGTTAGTGAAGTTAGTGCAGAAACTTATGATAGAATGTGTTTTGGTGAAAGCGGACGGTAAATGATAGATCCTACATGTATAGTTGTAAGGAAAAAATAAAATAGAGAGGTGAAAAACGATGGAATCATATATTGGAGCAAGAGAGGCAATGCGAATAGCTGGTTCATATGCTCTGGGAGGAGTAAAAGTTCCTCATAGTGTTTCTAATCCTGTTATAAGAAGATTGGATGACGGGAAATATGCGATTGCATTATTTGTTTTCACTTTTAATAGAGAACAAATTAAAAGTGGCAAAGCAAATCGTCCTTTGGAATGGTTACTATTGAATCCTGCTAATGGGGAGCTAATAGAGAGTGTGTCGTGTAGCAACAAGGATTTTTCGGATGATAAATCGGAGTGTGTTGAATTAAGAACATCTGATAACACAAAGTATTCTAAAGAATATGCGGCTATAACAATTTCAATATTTGATACAATGATAAAAAAATATACTGAAAAGAACGAATTTGATAAACAGTTTAATGATGTATATATATATGATGACAAAAATGGTTTCAGTAGGATTAAAATCTTTTTATAAAGATTTAAATTTGGTATAAATGAGGTGGTAACATGACAGAACAAGAAGTTCAGGAATATAATAGATTGCGTGATGAATACGATCGACTTATAGTAAGAAATAGAGAACTATCAGAGCAAATAGATTATGCAGTAACTAATGTTGGCATTATTACTGGAAATATGGGTGTTGTAGAAAGAGCAGTTGTATCTGATGTTAGTTATGTTGCAAAAAAAGTAAATGTAGTTGATCAAGATGTAAGTACTTTGTTAAAAGCAATAGAAGATTTAAAGAGTCAATATTTTTTATTTAAAAATTTATCAACTGCATCAAAGAATTTAACACAGTATAATGATGAGTATTATACTAAGTTTAAATTTTATAATGAACTTAGAAGAATAACACTTGGCTATGTAATAGGCCTTGACTCGTACATAATATCGAATGAGTCTTTAAGAAAAAAAGTAGAGAAGTGCTATCTATCGAATACTGATTATTGGTTAGCATATGCAATAATGTCAGTGATGCTTTGGGCAAGTGATGAAGAAAGTGCTGCAGAACGTGCTTTGAAAAAAGCTCTCACAATGGATTGCAGAAAATCAGCTGTATTTTATATGTTAATCAATTTAAGATTTGGAAGAAAAGATACTGCATCTAATTGGTATGTATATTACCTTGATAAAACAGATGTAAATAATCTTGGTGATGAATGGCAAAAATTATTGCAGGCATATTTGTCAGGAGCTATGGGTTCTGATCCCAAACTTGAAAAAGTAGCAGCAGAGTATTATGAAAAAATTTTTGTTCAAACGGAATCAATTAATGCAAATTTCATACCCAATGTGCAGACGAGAGCATTTTCGTTCATGGATAGTTTTTTGCATACAACTGAGAAAGAGTTTGTTGCATTGAAAAACTACTGTAAAGATTATCCAGAAATGCAAAGTACACTATCAAATTTAGAGAAATTTGCAGTTGTAGCTAGATATTTTGATGGAGTTTTTAATAAAGAAGAAGATAAAGCGGAAAATGATGACGAAAGAATTGAAAATGTTCTATATGATTTAATTAACAGCTATGACGAAAAGGAAGCTGTCATTGTTCGCAAAATAAAGTATAACGAAGCAATTATGGGTGCGAAGGGTGACATTGCTGTTGCTCAAAAAAAATATAATGAGCAGTATGCTGAAATTAAAGATAGGAAAATTGCTGGGGATATGCTGATAAAATGGGCGTTTTCCGAAGATTATGTTGAAACGGATGTAACCGTAAAGAAGTTCTCTATTTCTTATCTTAGTAATTACATAGTTAACGGATTTAAGAACTATGCAGAAAAGGTAAAAAAATCTGTTAGAGATAATTTTAATGTGAATATTGATGGTTGTAGTCTTAATTGTAATGATGGGAATTTTGAGGAATGTAGGCAAACATTACAAATTTATTATTACAAGAATAGGATGAAAACCACCTTTAAAGATAAGCCGTTTATAATATATGTTCTTATTTGTATTGCTTCAATTATTCTGATAGCGTTTGCAGGTTTACTTGTACACACACAAGTCTTCTCCGTGTTACTAACATTAGGCATTGTAGTCGGAATTTTTGGTGGTTTTATGGTGTGGCGAAGGTATTTAGATGTAGGCAAAATAATTAAAGAAAATTATCGTAAGTCTTTGTTAGCACTTAATGATGTTTTTGAAGAGATATTATCTTGGGAAAAAATAGTTGCTGAAGAGTCGGCAAATGAAGAAGATTTATATAATAGTGTATTTAAATTTAAACAGTAATTGAGGTGATATTATGGCTAATGTGTATAATTTAATTAATGAGCTTGACGGAGCTGTAAATTCTTTTCAAGATAACATAAATGTTCATGTAAGAAATGTTGATATAACAACACAGCGAGTACAAGCTACTACAAACCATGTATATCAAAAAGTAAGTCAGTTTCGTGACGATTTGATGAAAGGTGAAGAAAAACAAATTGCTCATGAAAATATCATACGACTTGATCAAGTTGTAAAAGAACAATTTGGTAATTATGAGGCAATCCGAAAAACTATTATTGGTATTGTTAGAGATTTTGATATTAATCTTGTAAGAAATAGCACAATTGAAGAATTAAGTGAGGAATTATGGATTACAAGTTCCAGATATTGGCTTTCTTATGCTCTAATTGCAGTAACAGCTTGGGTGAATAACTATCCGGAAGTAGCTAAAAATGCTTTATCAGAAGGTTCGAGAAAAGATGCTATAAAAACTTCTTTATTCTTTTGTTTGTTGAACTTGCGTTTTGATAGAATTGAAACATCAAAAAACTGGTTTAAAGCATATTGTAGAACCCTCGATCCAACTATGTTACAGCAAGAAACAGCAGTAATGATTCAAGCGTTTCTAAACGGTATATTTGGGAAAGATAAAGAACTTGAGCATGAAGTTATTAAAATTCTTGACGAGTGGATATCCATAATTTCTGAAGATGCCCAAATATGCGAACAGCTTGTTAATGCGTATTATTTTTATGTACAAAACTTAGGGGTTAAGGTTAAGTTTGATTATCAGTTTATTGCCAACTTCTGTACCAATAATGAAGAGGTTCAAAAATCATTTAATGATGTTTCAAAATTCCAGCAAATTATTGAAATGCTAAATTCACTCGATGTTGATGGAGAAATTCAGACAGATGAGAATTATAAGGCGAGAGTGGATGCAGTTTTGACTAATTTGATAACCAATTACGATAAGGAAGAATTTGAAGTTAAGAATCAACAGCAGTATTATCGTATGGTTGTTGAGAATGAAGGAAATGTAGAAGTTGCAGAAGCTCAGTATCAACAATTTGAAGAATTACAGAATGAGAATTTTAATATTGGCAAACAGATGGTTGAATGGGTTATTTACGGAGATCAAACAAATACTGATGTTCAAGTAAGAAGATTCGGATTACAGAGTACTCGTGAATGGTTTAAAACTGCAATTAATAAATGGTCGGCTAATACTAAAGCTAACTGCCCATTACAATACAACATTAGTATTGATGGATGGGAAGGCGTTAGTAATGCTCGTGATTTTGACGAACAAACAACAAGTATGAAAAATTATTTTGAAAATAATAAGTTTAGAATGGTTTGTGTCAATAGTCTAAACATTGCCGCTGTATTCGTATTCTTTATTACGTTAGCAATAACGGTGGGTAGTATAGTATCTATTGTGAATTCTGGATTTACACCTGTTATTTTCGTAGGAATTGTTTTAATGCTTGCATCTGCAGGATTTGTAGCATATAGGATTATTAATGGTTTTAAGAAGTTCGGAGAAAGAGTTGAAACGGCATTGCAAAACCTTGCTATGACAATTTCTCAAATAGTGGATTTTCAGAGATACTTTTCAGAAAACATTAATAAAAAAGACGAAATACTTAGTATAGTTGAATTTATTTAATAATTTATAAGGAGATATAAAAATGAGTGATAAAAAAGCACAGCAGGACCTTGATTTTGAAAACTTTACACAGGCAAGATTAAATAAAAACTATGGGGGTAGTAGTTCTTCGGATACTGCAACAAAGGAGCGACTAAAAGATGTAAACAAAAAGCTCCCTTCTTGGAATTTGGAGCCACCATATGATTTTATAAAATAAGCTATGTATCGTGTCATTGCAAAGATAGAAACACCCCCAACAAGTTATAATGAGTGGATAGAATGTTTTAATCAATTAAATAATGCATTACTTGACAAATCAAGTGCGTTAATTTTAAGTAGGGGTAGTTGTGTAGCTTATAGTCAAGTTAAGTCATATTTGCATAGCGAAATGCAAAAGGCTGTCAACATAATAATTAAGGAATATGTAAATGAACTTAATAGGGAAATAACAAAATATTCAGAATTTAATGAAATAAATAATTTACATATTCCATTCATTAGATTTGCTGCAAAAATTGAAAACAGTTTATTCTTTGTTAATTTAGATTTTATAGATTCTTCGTTTAAAAAAGAACTATATGAATCAGTTATATCTGAAACTAATAGGTTTTGGAATGATATTATTTTATCATTTAGAAGGCAAGCATTGGAAACAGGGAATGATATAATTGAAGAAGAGTATTATAGAATTTCTAGAATAAAGCTATTTAGAAATTTGTTGCAACAATAATAAAACACAGGGAATTATTAATATGGGTAATTTTCATGAAATAAGAGAAGAAGTAAAAAATTACATACTTGCACGAACCCCATTAATTATAATAGAAACCTCTGAAAGAGAGCGTGCAGAAAGAATACTTTTGTCAATTTGTAAGGAATTGTCTACTGACATGTATTATTATACCGAAACTAAACAAATTGTTAGAATAGGCAGTACTAATGAAGAGAACTTTGATGTAGCCAATGATCCCTTGCTTTTTGCAGCGGATATTTTTAAGAAAAAAAGAAAAGTTATTTTTGGTTACGGAGATGTTAGTAAAATTAGTGAAGATTCTATTTACAGTAGAGAAATTATTAATATTTTGTATTCTGCTGTGGAAGGTAATTCGACACTAATATTAATAACAAAAAATCCAGTATATTCTAGAATAGCGCAGTTTGGAATGATTGCAAAACTTGATTATCCGGTTCTTGACGAGCGATATGAGCAAATTTCAAACTTTATAAAGCCATATCGTAGTCGTTACAATATTGAATGGGATAATGAAGATATTGTTATGGCTGCTACTCTTTTAAGTGGTTTTTCTGAAATACAAATTAATAATATTTTGTCAAATGAATTGGTATTGTCAAAAGGTTTTTATAAAGAGAATATTCAAAATTTGACTCTTCAAAAGAGTAAGTTATATGGGACAGTTCCAAATGTGCAGAGTGTAAATTTAAAAGCAAATATGAATGTTGCTGGACTGGATAATCTAAAGAGTTGGTTAGATGAAAAAAAGAACATTTTTTTTGCACCAGATGAAAATCTTTCAATCTATGGTCTTAATGCTCCCAAAGGTATATTACTTGCTGGTGTTCCAGGCTGTGGTAAATCATATTCTGCAAAAATGATAGCCCAAAGATGGGGATTACCCTTATTTAGATTTGATATAGGATCTATATATGATAAATATATGGGTGAAAGCGAAAGAAAGATGAAAGAAGCTTTAGATTTTATAGATAATGTTGCCCCATGTGTGTTATGGGTAGATGAAATTGAAAAAGCTTTGTCGGTTTCCGGTGGGGAAAATGACACAGGTAAGAGAATATTGGGACAAATGTTGTTTTGGCTCCAGGAATCTGTAAGTAGAGTTTTTCTTGTAGCAACAGCAAATGATGTTACTCTATTACCACCTGAATTATTCAGAAAAGGAAGATTTTCAGAAGTATTCTTTGTTGATTTACCTAATGAAGAAGAACGTGAAGAAGTTATTAAAATGTATGTTTCTGAATGTTTGCATATTATCCTAAGAGAAGAACAAATTAAAGAGTTGATTGAAATTTCAAAAGGTTTTTCATACTCCGAAATAGAATATGCAATAAAGGAAAGTGCTCAAATTCTTTTTTTGTATGGATCTGAAAAAATATCATTTGATACTATAAAAAATAAATTCAAACTTATTGTACCAATAGAAAAAAGTAGAGCCGAAGAAGTTGAAAAAGTTAGACAGTGGGGCAAAGAAAGAGCTGTTCCTGCTTTTACCAGTAGGCAAGGAGGTTGATAACTAATGAGTAGTCTTAGTGAAATGCGTTCTCTTGTTAATGAACAACGTAGGTTAAATAATGAATTAAATTCAGAACTGAATACAATAACAAATGGAATAAACAGTGCATATAATCGTTGGAATAATCTGTGTAATAGTGTTAGCAATACAATGAGTAATGGCGCATCAAGGGTAAAAAGTTCTCATGATGCAATTACAGCTGCTTATGAGTTGCAAGGCGAAATAGATAAAATGTATGTCTTGTTTAAAAACATAGAGTTAGCTAATAAAAAAATTCGTGCTTGCAATAATAGAAAAATATACGATTTTGCAAATTATAGTGCAGTTAGAAAGATAGTAACAGCTATACTTGATAACCTTGAAATGGGTTTGGTAAGTAATGCGACTATAACAAAAGCAGTAGAGATAAAGCATTTGCAGCTTCCAGATTATTGGCTAACATGTGCATTACTAAGTTTAATGGCATGGAGAAACGATGATAGAGAATTTGCTGAACGTGCATTAGCAAGAGCGTGCCAGTTGGATAAGAAGAATTGTGCAGTCTTTTTCCTTGTGTTCAATATTAGAATGGGAAGAGAAACGGCAGCACTAAAATGGTTTGAGTACTATCAAACATGTGACCTTACAGGCGATGATCAAAGGACTTTCTTGATTCTTTTTTCCATTGTTAGCGAAGCTATTACTCAGAATTGTAGTGCTACCTTTGTTAGTGAAATTAAAAAGTTCATTAATAAGATAGTTGAAGAAAACATGAAAAGTAATGGATACAACGAAGATGAAATGATTAACAGAATTTTTCGTTATACTCGTCGTTATGTTCCAAATGAAACCATTGATTATCCGGTGCTTTCAAAATATTGCTTAGAGAGAGATCTACTTAATTTAGAGATGGTCAACGCAAAGGCAAATATTGGCATCTTGGATTTTATTCTAAAAACAGTCAATGTAACTGATAAAGAGAAGAAAGATTATCTTAATAATTTTATAATAGAGCTCGTTGGAAAACCTAACAGTGTTGAAATAGAAGTTGAAGACGAAATTAAGTATAATGAATATATAATTAGCAACCAAGGTGACATTGAGGCAGCAAAAAGTGAATTTGAGGCATATAAAACACATAGAGAGAATTCGCTTGATATTATCTTAGAGATGCTTGATTGGATATATAAGTCAGGTGTGGATGATGTTAATCCAATGGTTAAGCGTAATCTGTTTGTTCTTACTAAAGAATTGAACAAGAAAAGCTTCATGAAACATATTAATGTTTATCGTTCATCATTTAAAAATACATACAAAATCAAGATTAATGATTATGAAACAAGTGCTGATTTTAAAAATGAATCAGGTGAATGTAGTAAATTTAGGGCGTTTATAGATGATAAAAAGAATAAATTGCTTTCACAGGTCAAAATGTGGCCCTCTTTTATTTGCTTCGGTGGAGCTGTTCTTGCGGGTGTTGGGGCAGTTGCAATACCAGCATACGCTTTGTTTGTATTAACAGCAATTGGGGCTTTGGCTGGAGGCGGTGTTCTTTTAGGTAATAATATTAAAAGAAAGCACATTTCAATCGATTGCGAAAATGAATATGTTGCCGGGGAAGCAATCATAAAGAATATTATATCTGATTATAATCAATATCTTGAAAAATATAATGAGTATGATTCATATGCTCAGAAAATTGAAGAAGAAATGGATAAACTTTGATTAATGTAGAAAACTCGAAATTTAATGTTAGATTTCGAGATTTTCCTTGTTATAGGTTGACTAAGGAGAGATATTATGGTATGTAAAAACTGTCATAATGAAAATATTGATGGTGTCAAGTTTTGTTTTTACTGTGGTTGTGAATTAATATCTGATAATAGTGTTAAGCAGGAAAATGTAACAGAGCTTGTTCATACTAAAGATGATACTAAAACAACAAACTATATTAATGAAAATATTAATAAACCATTAATAAACAATGACATTGGCCAGAATGGAACAATTGGTGTTATACATAACGACACAGTAAGTGCAAATGAAAATACAAATAATAAAAAAACATTTTCATTTAACTTAAATAAGAAAATTGTAATCATTGGAGGATGTGTGACAGCTACTTTTTTACTTGTTATAGGCGTGGTGATCTTTAGTATAACAAGCGTGAGTAATAGAAATAGCCAGAATCTATCTACAGCAGAAGATTATAGTGAAGCCTATAACAATGATAATTATGATGAAGAAACAACAGAGAGTATAAGTGATAATATTGACATTGATAGTGATAATGAATCTGACAATAGCAACAGTGAATCTCTATCGGCGGAAATAGAGTATGATGAGGATAATTCTTCATTAGAAGATGCATATTACTTTACTTCAGCAAGAGCAAGTTCTGTTTTACCAGATGAGTTCGAATATAATTACAGTGCATCAAATGTTCTCGATAATAATTCAGTATGTTGGTGTGAAGGTAGTAGTGGATTAGGTGTTGGCGAGTGGATTGAATTGGAATTACCGGAAACGCAATTACTACACGGTCTTGACATCATTAACGGATATGCAGGGACTCAAAAGCAATACATATATAATGGTAAAGTGAATAAAATATGTTTAGAATTTTCTGATGGCACAACATTACATACTTCATTAAAGGTTTTTGATGTATCAAATAGAAAAAAGGTGCAAACAATTAAGTTTAGTTATCCTGTTGAAACAAGCTATGTGAGAATCACAATTGAGGGAGTTGACGCTGGAGAGTGTGATGATACCTGCATAACATATATAGCTCCATATGATAGGTGATAATATAAAAAACAAAATTGTAGCAATCATTTGTCTATGCGTTGTTTTGGCGTTTATCTTGGTTTCTTGTACTGAGAATACTAATAATGATAACTCGAATTCAACCAGCACTATAAGTAATGTTGTTGAAAGAAGTACCGCAACGAATACTTCAAAGATTTTAGAAGAAACTACAACTGTAGAAAAAACTACAAGTGTCCCTTCAACTGAAAATAAAATTAAGATAGTTCCTAAAAAATCTGATCCAAATAATATTTATGATTCTTCTGGTTTTGTATTAATAGATGATATTATACCTGATGTTATTCTAGATGTGCGTTATGCAACCGAATATAACTTTGTTGGTGATGTTATAAACGGATATGAAGAACCTCTTGCGTTCTTAACTTATGAAGCAGCAGAAGCATTATCAAAAGCAGCAAAAGAATTTAGAGAAAAAGTTTATCAACTGAAAATCTATGATGCGTACAGACCTCAAGTTGCAGTTGAGCATTTTGTGGAATGGTCAACTGATTTGAATGATACAAGAATGAAAAAAGATTTTTATCCCAATATAGATAAATCTTCTTTATTTGGTGCATACATTGCTCATTATTCAGGCCACAGTAGAGGATGTACTGTTGATATTACTCTTTTTGACACAAAAAAGCAAAAAGATCTTGATATGGGCGGTACGTTTGATTATTTTGGAGAGCTTTCTCATCCCACTTATACGGGAGTGACTACATCTCAATACAATAATCGTATGCTCTTAAGAAATGTTATGCAAAAATATGGATTTAGACCATGCTCAACTGAGTGGTGGGATTTTACATATACTAACGAACCATATCCAAATACTTATTTTTCATTTCCTGTAAGCAAAAAATCTATAACATATAAATAATTGTATAAGATATGCCCTGGGTAAACGCTTATAAAGATACAACCAAAGACCAGAGCTTTCCGCAAGTATTTATTGATGAAAACTACACCGATACACTTCCCATTGAAAGATTTTAACAAAACAGCACTTCGAAATTCGAACCGAAGTGCTGTTATTTTTGTTTATTCAGTTGTTTCTAAAACTGAAAGAACTTTTTTATTAGGTTGATTTTTGAAGCAAAAGCCATATGAGAAGCAAAACCGTGCGGAACAGGCGGATTTTCAAAGTAGGCTTTAAATTCTTTAATACCCATGGGATTATAGAACTTCAAGCAGAATTTTTTGTTTAGTGAAACGAGGTAATCGTCTTTAACACCCCAACCTACAGAAACACCAAAATGACACAGCTTATCCTCGGTACGAAAAATTCTTTCAGAGTAGACTGGACCGATACCTGGGATGGAGGTCAAGGTATTGGGGATGATCTCAAATTGTTGTTCAATGGCTTTTTCCAACATTTTGATCTGACTCTCCAAAGCCCGCATAGAAGCAATGGATACCGACATGGCTTGGTTAATGGAGTCATTGACCGTCTTGGGCAGTCTGTAGGAACCTTTGGCGGCGGTTTGCACAGCCTTTGCCGTTTCTTCGGGGGCAGCTAAGCGGCCGCGACCCGCCGCAGACACAAAAACAGTCAGGGTCTCAAGGGCACAATTCGCCAGATCATCCACAGTTTCAAAGACTTCCATTAAGGCCAATGTAGTGGCATTGGTATTGGGTATTCCCTTATCCTGGGCGATACCGGAGCATTTGAGGAACAGGTAGTTTGCGAAGCGCTGCTTTTCCCTGGTGAGATTTTGAACGGCGTCAAACCTGGCTCTGGTCAGGGTTTGCAGAGAACGGTAGCGGTAGTCGTCCATGTAGACCTCCGAAGCAATTCTGCCGAATCTGAGATGGTCGGCGATGACGAAGGCATCCACATAGTCATTCTTGGGCAGATCCGGATAAGCATCCTTGAACTTGCGGACTTGCTTAGGATTGAGGACATGGATATGACGCTGGTAACGAC
>CANQMH010000018.1 GCA_947624865.1 uncultured Clostridia bacterium
GTATGCGCCATAACTGACGGAAGGCTTGACTTCGGAACATGGGAACAGATATTTTACTATGAGCTTGACGGTATGCGCCGCAAGCACGCACTTATAAAGATAATAGGGGAGTAGAGTTATGAGAATAGTAGTTCTTGCAGGAGGACTCAGCACCGAGCGCGATGTATCTGTTTCATCGGGTATTCTGGTTGCCGGAGCGCTCCGCGAAAAAGGCCATCAAGTGGTGCTTCTTGACGTTTTTTCGGGATATGAGAAGAATATTTGCGATATTGACGCACTTTTTAAACAGAATTTCAGCTTCACCGACAAAATAAATGTAAGTGAAACTATTACCGATATAAGCGAGGTCAAGGAAAAACGCCTTAACAAGTCTGACAGATTTATCGGCACAAATGTAATAGAAATTTGCGGCGAAGCAGACATCACTTTCCTTGCGCTTCACGGCGGCGAGGGCGAAAACGGTCAGCTTCAGGCTGCTTTTGATTTGCTCGGAATAAAATACACGGGGTCGGGATATTTCGGCTCGGCGCTCGCCATGAACAAGGGACTTACAAAAAGTGTACTGATTCAAAATAAAATATGCACCCCGAGAGGCGAAATTTTCAAGAGCATTGAGGAAACATCAAACTGGAGCACTTTTCCCTGCGTAGTAAAGCCCTGCTCGGGAGGCTCAAGTGTGGGAATTGCAAAGGCAGAAACAAAAGAAGAATTTGATGAGGCTGTAAAGGACGCCTTCAAGTATGAAAGCGAGATTGTTATCGAGCAGTTCATCCAGGGCAGAGAGTTTTCTGTGGGAATCATCGGAGGTACCGCACTGCCCCCGATTGAGATTGCGCCGAAGTCAGGATTTTATGACTATGCCGCAAAATATCAGGCAGGCGCAACCGTTGAAACCTGTCCTGCCGATATTGACGAACAGACCGACCAAAACCTCAGAACTGCCGCTGTCAATACATATAACGCTCTTCACCTTGACAGCTATGCAAGAGTTGACTTTTTGCTTGATAAAGACGGTCAGATATACTGCCTTGAAGCGAACACTCTTCCCGGTATGACCCCCACAAGTCTGCTTCCTCAGGAGGCGGCTGTTGAGGGATTGAGCTATGCCGATTTGTGCGAGAAGATAATTGAAATCTCTCTTGATAAATATAATACTAAAATCTAATCAAAACCTTAAAAACGGAGAAACTATGAAGCATTTTACACTTGAAGAAATCGCCGCAGCCTGCAAAGGTAAATATGTTGGAAGCGAGTCCGAAAAACAGACGGCAATAACATCGGTTGAGCGTGACAGCCGTCAGATAAAACAGGGCTCTCTTTTCCTTGCGATAAAGGGAGAGCGAGTCGACGGACACAACTACATAAACAAATGCTTCGAAAGCGGCGCAGTCTGCGCTGTTTGCGAGAAAGCTCCCGAAAATGCCTCAAAGCCGTATATTCTCGTGGATTCAACGCTTGAAGCAGTCAAAAAAATCGCAAAAGCGTACCGCAATAAGTTTGACATTCCCGTTGTAGGTGTGTCGGGAAGCGTTGGCAAAACCTCGACAAAAGAAATGCTCTATGCGGTGCTTTCTCAAAAGTACAAAACTCATAAAACTCAGGGCAATTTAAACAACGAACTCGGCGTTCCGCTCACCTTGCTGTCAATGCCCGAAGATACTCAGGCGGCTGTAATTGAAATGGGAATCTCTGATTTCGGAGAAATGACGCGCCTTTCTGATATGGTGCGCCCCACAATCTGCGTTATTACAATAATCGGATGCTGCCATCTTGAAAATCTGGGCGACAGAAACGGTGTGCTGAAAGCAAAAACAGAGATGTTTAAATATGCCGCTGAAAATGCAGACTATATACTCAACGGCGATGACGACAAACTGAACACAATCACGCAGGCAAACGGAAAAAAGCCGATATTTTTCGGATTTTCAGACAACAACGATTATTATGCGGAAAACATCCAAAACAACGGTGAGGGAGGCATAAGCTGCACTCTCTGCTTTAATAACACTAAACTTGACGTAACAATTCCTGCAATAGGAAGTTATATGGTCAGCAATGCGCTTGCGGCTGTTGCCGCAGGCAAACTGCTGGGATTAAGCGACGACCAGCTTATAAACGGAGTTAAATCCTACAAGACAGTCGGAAGCCGTGCAAATCTTATTAACACAGGCAAAATCAGAATAATCGACGACTGCTACAATGCAAACCCCACGTCTGTTAAAGCTTCTATAGATACGCTTGCAAACTTTTCGGGAAGAAAGGTCGCAATTCTCGGCGATATGAAAGAGCTGGGCGCAGATGAATTAAAGCTTCACTACGAAACGGGTGAATATGCAAAATCCAAAGGCATTGATGTTATAATTGCCGTCGGTCCGCTTGCGCAGGAGCTTGCAAAGGGCGCTGACGGAGAGTGGTTTGAAAGCGCCGAGCAGGTCAAGTCGGCAATTCCTGCACTGATAAACGAGGGCGACACCGTGCTTGTAAAGGCATCACACTCAATGCAGTTTGAAAATATTGTATCACACTTGACTGAAGTATTCGGAAACGAAAATTAAATTTGATAATAAACTTTCTGAACTGCACCCCATCTGTTAGGCATTATACCACATTGTCTAACAGATGGGGTGCAGTTCACGTATACTTCGGGCAGAGTAATTTTATATTTGCAAAAAACAGTTATCTGTATCTGATATATTCAATAAACCGCTTAACCGCAAGAGAGGCTGTTTTTCTGTCACGCAAAGCAAGTCCTATGTCGCGGAATGCAGGAACGTCAAGCTCTTTTGCAACAATTTTATACGGTACTCTTTTAAGGATTAATTTTGGAAGAATACTTATTCCAAGACCGCTTTCAACCATAGACATAATTGCATAATCGTCCCAGGTTGTAAAACGCACTTTAGGCGTAAGATTACAGTGCTCGAATATCTCTGAGATTTCCGCCTTTGCGCCTTTTTCAAGCAGCATAAAAGGTTCGCTGCAAATGGCCTTGACGGGAACTTTTTCGCACTCTGCCAAAGGGTGGTTTTCAGGCAGTATTGCAAGAAGTGCGTCCTGCTCTAAAAATATGGTTTCAAATTCGCGACGTGTAGGAAGGCGCAGAAAACCGCAGTCAACCCTGCCGTCTGCTATCCATTCCTCAATTTCAGTGTAATCACCGAGCAAAAGCTCGTAATCTATATTAGGATAATCCTTTTGAAATTCTGATATTATATTCGGCAGCCAATGTGTTGCAACACTTGAAAACGTGCCTATGCGGATAAGACCCAATTGCAATCCGTTAAGCTCGTCAACCTGCATTTGAAGTTTTTGATATTCACCGCACAGGTTTTTTATATGTGGAAGCAGCTTCAATCCGTCAGAGGTTGGCTTTACCCCCAAACGACTTCGTTCAAGAAGCGATACCTTCCATTCTTTTTCCAAATCATTAATCATTCTGCTGATACCCGACTGAGAATAGCTGAGCATTTCAGCCGCTTTTGTAAAACTGCCGTATTCAACGGTTTTTATTAACGCCAAATATTTTTGAATGTTTGTATCCATAATTTTAGTTATTGCACCCTTTATATTTGATTTTATCATAATAACCATTACAAATATTCGCTTTTGTAATTTATAATATTATGATATACTTTTAGCTGAAATAATTCAATAGATTTGGAGATAAAATAATGCAAACAGCTAAAAAATATACTGCATATTTCAAATATATATTTGCTCTGCTTTTGTTTGGTTCAAACGGAATTGTGGCAAGCTTTATTTCTTTGAACAGTTATGAAATTGTGTTTCTCCGTACTATGACGGGAAGCGCTCTTCTTGTTGCAATTTTTTTGCTGTCAAAAAGACAATTTACCTTTCAAAAACATAAACGTGACACTTTATTTCTTGCAGTTTCGGGCATGGCTATGGGTGCAAGCTGGATGTTTCTTTATGAAGCCTATAGACAAATCGGAGTTAGTGTTGCCTCTCTGGCTTATTACTGCGGGCCTGTAATTGTTATGGCGCTTTCTCCGTTTATTTTTCGTGAGAAACTGACAATTGTAAAAACCGCCGGTTTTCTTGTGGTAATGCTCGGAATATTTTTGGTGAATGGTCAGGCTTTCGGCGAAAAGCATAATGTGTGGGGAATTTTCTTCGGCGCAATGTCTGCCGTTATGTACGCCTTTATGGTTATATTCAACAAGAAAGCAAAGCGTATTACGGGACTTGAAAATTCAGCGCTTCAGCTTTTTGTCAGCTTTCTGACAGTTGCCGTTTTTATGGGTTTAAGACAGGATTTTTCGGTTAATATAGAAATCAATGATATCATTCCTATCCTAATTCTCGGTTTTCTCAACACGGGAACGGGATGTTATTTTTATTTTTCGTCAATCGGTCATCTTCCAATACAGACAGTCGCAGTCTGCGGTTATCTTGAACCGTTATCTGCCGTTATTTTTTCTGTGCTGTTTCTTGGAGAAAATTTGCTTCCGTTACAGATAATCGGCGCTGTACTTATTATAGGGGGAGCGGTATTTAGCGAAATAATTTTTTCTAAAAATTAAGTTTCTTCGTAAATATATAAAAAATGTAAAAAGAACTGCGTCAGGAATAAAAATCCAAAAAATGCTTGAAAAAAGTGTCTTTAAGCCGTATAATGGATATGTATGAGTATATCTTGAGGCTCAACAATATCTTGAAAGGAGAAGTACACATGATTTATTCAAAAGAAGTAGAAAATATGTGCACTGTAGCAAAGGGACCAAAGCACGGTCCTGCGCCTATCCCTGAAGAGGGCAAATGGGTAAAATCTTACGAGATTAAAGACATTTCCGGTCTTTCACACGGAATTGGCTGGTGTGCTCCGCAGCAGGGTGCCTGCAAGCTCACACTTAATGTAAAAGACGGCATTGTACAGGAAGCACTGGTTGAAACAATCGGCTGCTCCGGTATGACACATTCAGCAGCAATGGCTGCCGAAATTCTACCAAACAAGACGCTCCTTGAGTGCCTTAACACAGACCTTGTTTGCGACGCTATTAATACTGCTATGAAGAACATCTTTGAGCAGCTCGTTTACGGCAGAAGCCAGACTGCTTTCTCGGAAGGCGGACTTCCGATCGGCGCAGGAATGGAGGATCTCGGCAAGGGACTTCGTTCACAGGTTGGTACTATGTACAGCACTAACGCTAAGGGCGTTCGTTATATGGAAATGGCTGAGGGCTATGTTCTTAAAACAGCTCTTGACGAAAATAACGAGGTTATCGGCTATCAGTTTGTAAAACTCGGCAAAATGCTTGAGGACATTCGTCACGGCGTTGAGCCAAATGAAGCATATAAAAATAACATCGGTCAGTACGGCCGCTTTGACGGAGCAGCTAAGTACATTGACCCGCGTGAAGAATAATTCGGTAAGGAGGACACAAAAATGGCAGTAACATTTGAAAGTATGGAAAGAAGAATGCCTAAGATTGAGAAGTGCCTTGCCGAGTACGGTATTGCAAATCTTGAAGAGGCAAGACAGATTTGTAACGATAAGGGCTTTGACCCTTATAATATTGTTAAGGGCGTTCAGCCGATTGCATTTGAAAACGCAGGCTGGGCTTATACTCTGGGCTGTGCTGTTGCAATCAAAAAGGGTGTTAAAACTGCTGCTGATGCAGCTGAAGCAATAGGAATAGGTCTTGAGGCTTTCTGTATTCCCGGCTCTGTTGCAGAACAGAGAAACGTAGGCCGCGGTCACGGCAATCTCGGCGCAATGCTTTTAAGAGATGAAACAAAATGCTTTGCATTCCTTGCAGGTCACGAAAGCTTTGCCGCTGCCGAGGGTGCGATTGGAATTGCACGTAACGCTAACAAGGCAAGAAAAGAGCCTCTCAGAGTTATTCTTAACGGTCTTGGTAAAGACGCCGCTTATATCATTTCAAGAATCAACGGATTTACATATGTAAAGACTGAGTTCGATTATTTTACATCGGAGCTTAAAATTGTTGAAGAAAGAGCTTTCTCAGACGGTGAAAGAGCTGCTGTTCGCTGCTACGGTGCAGACGACGTTCGTGAGGGCGTTGCAATTATGCAGAAAGAAAATGTAGGCGTTTCAATTACAGGCAACTCAACTAACCCGACGCGTTTCCAGCATCTTGTTGCAGGTACATATAAGAAATGGGCTAACGAAAACGGTGTAAGCTACTTCTCTGTTGCTTCGGGCGGCGGTACAGGACGTACACTCCATCCCGACAATATGGGAGCTGGTCCTGCTTCATATGGTCTTACAGACTCAATGGGCAGAATGCACGGCGACGCTCAGTTTGCAGGTTCTTCTTCGGTACCGGCTCACGTTGAAATGATGGGTCTTATCGGTATGGGCAACAACCCGATGGTAGGCGCTACGGTTGCCTGCGCAGTTGCTGTTTACGAAGGTATGAACAAATAATTTATTGTTGAGCTATATACACAATTAATTAAAGCTGTATTCCGAAGAAAAGGAATACAGCTTTTTTGTTTGTAATTACATTAATAATTAACACTCATAACTAAATAAGATCAGCCGTAAGAATACTTTTTTGAATTTTTCACAATAAGAACGACTGATAAAACAAGCGCGCATAGTTCTGCCGCGGGAAGAGCCGCCCATACTCCGTTTACTCCCATGAAGAGCGGTAGCAAAAGCATTGCGGAACACTCAATTGCAAATGTTCTTGTTATTGAAATTAACGCAGAAATTTTACCGTTGTTAAGCGCGGTGAAAAGTCCTGATGCAAAAATGTTAAATCCGCATATAAGGTAATTCAGAGCAAATATCCGGAATCCGCCAAGGGCTATTTCTTCAAACTCCTTGTCGCCTGCCGAAAAAACGGAAACAAGCGGATAAGAAAAAATCTCTGAAATTGCAAGCATTGCAATTGAAATTATAGTAACGGTTTTTATGCAAAACCTGAACAGACGTTTCAGCTTGTCTGTGTTGCCTGCTCCGTAATGAAAGCTTATGACAGGTGAAATACCCGAAGTAAATCCAAAGGAAACTGCGGTAAAAATAAAGTGGATATAAAGAATTGCGCTGATAGCGGCAACGCCTTTCTGCCCTGCAAAGTGCATCATCTGCATATTAAACAGAGCAGTTGTAACAGCGGTGGCCAGATTTGAAACTGCTTCTGACGAGCCGTTCGCCATTGAAAACATTATTCCCTTTACATCAAATACAGGTCTGCCGAAATGCAGCGCCTGTTTTTTATTAAAAAACATAGCCATCGGAACAGCGCCTACTGCCATTCCTATTATAGTTCCCAGACCTGCGCCCACAATTCCCCACTGTAAAACCGCCATAAACAAAAGGTCAAGAACTATGTTAGTTACTCCCGACATAATTGTAAATATCAGCATTATGTGAGGCTTGTCAGCGGTGACAAGATATGATTGATTGAGTATCTGCCATGTTATGACAAAGCCGAACGGAATCATAATATTGCCGTATTCCTTACAGTACGGAAGTATTGCGCTGTCCGAGCCGAACGCCATATAAAGCGGCTCGGCAAAAACTGTGAATACCACTGCAAGCAAAACGGAAAGCACCGTGGAAACAATTACCGTTGTTGTTAAAAATCTGTTTGCCTCATCTTGTTTTCCCTCGCCCATCTTTTTTGCGATAACTGCATTTGAGCCTGTTGAGAACATAAGACTGAGCGCCATAAATACAAGTGTAAACGGATAAACAATGTTGATTGCAGACAACGCTTCACTTCCCACGCAGTTTGCAACTACTATGCCGTCAACAACGGTGTACAGCGACATAAACACCATCATCAGCACCGTAGGCAGGGTAAACCGGAGCATGATTTTTGCCTTTATCGGCTGTGAATAAATTGAAACCATCTATATCCTCAAATCACATATAAAATAAATTAATACCAATCACTTAAATTTCCTTAAAATGTTTTTGGCAGATTAAAGCATATTGTTGTGCCATAAAATCCGTGAAATAAGCTCGGCAACGCCGTCATCGTTATTTGAAGCAACTACAATGTCCGCACTGTCAAGGCATAGCTTTGTAGCGTTGCTTACCGCCGCTCCCAAGCCTGATATTTTTACCATATCGGCATCGTTGTCGGCATTTCCGCAGGCAGATACTTCCGCCAAGTCAAGTCCGATAAAATTACAAAGCCATTTTAAGGCGTTTCCTTTTGTTGCATTCTCAGCCATAAATTCAACAAAGTTTTCTGACGATGAAGTAATAAAAAATCCTGTAGTGCTATCTGCTATTAGCTGTCTTATTGTATCTCTCTTTTGTTTGTCTGTACAGACATATTCAATGCTGTCAAGCTCTTTTCTGTGTTCATAAATAAAACTTCTCATATCTTCAATATGTGCGTGCGAGGCTCTGACATAATCAACATACGCCTCACTGCATCCGTATTTCATAGGATCATTTACATATCTGCGGTCTGTATATGTAAGACCGTCAATAAATGCCTCAAAAATCAAATCGTACTTTTCGGTTATTTTCAGAAGTTTTAATACTTCCTTTTCGTCAAGCAGGCTTGAATATATTCTCCTGCCGTTTTTGTCGTAAATTGCCGCACCGTTTGATGTGACTGCATAATCTATTCCTTCAATTTTTAAAACGCTTTCGGGCATAGAGCCGTAGGGTCTGCCGCTTGCCGCAACAACCTGAATTCCGCTCTCAATTACCTTCTCAACAGCATTTCTGACTGCGGTTGAAAGCGTGTTGTTATCTCTGAGTACGGTGCCGTCAAGGTCGAGCGCAATAAGCTTTATTCTTTTGCTGTTCATTAAATCCTCCGCATTACAACAGATATTGAAAACACCTTTTGCAAAACTTAATCACACTTTCTGCAAAAGCTGTTCATACAGCAATTCTCGCATTTTGGACTGCGTGCCGTGCATACTGCTCTGCCATGCAGTACAAGGCGGTGGCAAAAGTCATTGCTTTCGCTCGGCGGAAGCAAATCTCTGAGGGCAAATTCTATTTTCTTCTGGTCTTTCAAATCGTGAAGTCCAAGCCTGCGTGTAATGCGTATGCAATGTGTATCAACCACAACGGCAGGCTTGCCGAATATATCGCCGCACACAAGGTTTGCGGTTTTTCTTCCTATGCCGGGCAGTTTTGTAAGGTCGTCTATGTTGTCGGGAACTTCTCCGCCAAAATCATCACGAAGCATTTTTGCCATTTCTACAATATCCTTTGACTTTGTCTTGTAAAGTCCGCAGCTTTTTATGTATTCGGCAACTTCCTCGGCTGTTGATGAAGCAAAATCATCAACGGTTTTAAATCTTTCAAAAAGCGCAGGAGTTACAATATTTACTCTTGCGTCGGTGCACTGCGCCGCAAGGCGGGTAGCTATTAAAAGCTGCAAAGGGTCCGTATATACGAGCGAACATATTGCGTTTGGATATTCCTTTTTTAAAGCCTCGACGGCATTAACAGCAATCTGTTTTTTTGTCAAATTAATCACCTCAACCCAGTTTATCATAAAACAGGGACTATTGCAATTAAACGCAAAAATTGGTAGAATAAATATATAAATGAGGCGGTGATTTTATGTATAAAAATTACATATTTGACCTTTATGGAACTTTAATTGACATCAATACTGACGAGTGGTCGGATGATTTATGGAAAAAGATGTCCACGCTCTACAGTTATAAGGGTGCGCACTACACTTTTAAAGAGCTGAACAGCGAATACGGCAGGCTTGTGGAGCTTGAAAAAAAGTCAGTCCGCAAAAGGAACCCCGATTACACAGTTATTGACATAAAAATCGAAAAGGTATTCAAAAAGCTGTTTACACAAAAGGACGTTAAGATTACGAAGACACAGGTTATGTTTGTTGCCGAAGCATTCCGCTGCTATTCAACAAAGTATATCAAGCTGTATGACGGAGTTCTTGATTTGCTAAACACGCTGAAAGCAAAGGATAAGAAGATTTATCTTTTATCAAACGCACAGCGTTCTTTTACCGAAAACGAACTTAATATGTTCGGACTTAAAAAATATTTTGACGGAATCTGCATAAGCTCTGACGAGGAGTGTTCAAAACCAGACGCAAATTATTTTAAAATTCTTTTTGAGCGTTACGGTCTTAAAAAAAGCGAATCTATTATGATTGGCAACGATTATCTTTCAGATATCGGAGGTGCGGCTGACTTCGGCATTGACAGCCTTTATATTCATCAGAGTATTTCACCAGAAATCAAGGGCGAGCTGAGAAGCACCTATTCGGTAATGGACGGCGATGTTTTTAAAATTAAAAAGCTGACGGTAAAATAATATATTCAGGCATAGCCGGACTTTTGCTGTAAATAATAAAAGAAACAGCAAAAGAGGTGAAACCGTGAGCAAAAAAACTCCGAAAAACAAAGAAAACGATAAATCTAATGCAGAAAAAATTGATATTATATACGATAAAGAGCTTAACGCCTGCTCCGCCTATGACTGCACGGGACTTATTCCCTCGGCGATAACTGATGAAAGCGAAATTGACTCATATGAAGAAATATATCCGTATCTGTCGCCCCGAATAAATCAGGACAGCGACCACAGTAAATAACAAATGAGAAACACGTCGAGTAAAATCGACGTGTTTCTCATTTGTGTTATTCTATAATAATTATAAAAACATCAGCGGTGCGGTAACAATCATAAATCGAAAGTTCGGAAAACTCATTTATTAGAGATACTTTACCGGAGAAGATTTAAGATAAATATGTTGACATCAGAATATAAAGTGATTATAATAAAAATATTAATAGCGCAAGATTAAATCTTGCAGCGTTAAAGGAGTGTAATATATGAGCAAAAAATTAGTAGCATATTTCAGCGCCAGCGGCGTAACCGCCGACGCGGCAAAGAAAATCGCGGAAGCGGCAGACGCGCAACTCTGCGAGATTCGCCCGGAAATCCCTTATACGAAAGCGGATTTAAACTGGCAGGATAAGAACTCACGAAGTTCCAAAGAAATGAAGGATAAATCGTCACGTCCGGCTATTGCCGATATAAATGCAGACATCGCGGAGTATGATTTGATCTATCTTGGTTTTCCCATTTGGTGGTACACCGCACCGACAATAATCAACACATTTCTGGAAAGCTGCGATTTTGCGGGTAAAAAAATCATTCTGTTTGCAACTTCCGGCAGCAGCGGATTTGAGAATTCTTTGTCCGACTTAAAAAAGAGCGTAAGCGATTCAACCGTGATAGAGGAAGGTATCGTTGTGCATGGAAAGCAGAACGCCGGCGCATGGAAGAAATGGGTAGATTCCCTCGATTTGTAAGGAGGAGCTGTTATGAAAATTGCAATACGTTACTATTCAAGGGGAGGAAACACCAAAAAGCTGGCAGACGCTATCTCCGATGCGGTCGGCGTGGAGGCAAAAACCGTTTCTGAGCCGCTGACAGAGGACGTGGATATTCTGTTTCTCGGCAGTGCGGCATATGGTTTTGATGTAGATGATGAAGTGAAGAAGTTTATAGACGGTATCAGTGTTTCTGTCGGCAAGGTAGTGAATTTCAGCACAACTTCCGTAATCAAATCCACTTATAAATATGTTGCAAAGCTATTGGCAGCAAAGGATATTCCAATTGCAAAAGATGAATACTCCTGCCGCGGTTCTTTTGCTGTGCTTTACAAAGGCAGACCGAATTCGGACGATTGCAGAGCGGCAGCCGATTTTGCAAAAAGGATTGTGCAATAAAGGTTAATAAGGAGAGACAAGCGAGATGGCGGATCAATTTGACCCATTAAAACTTGAAAATCAGATATGCTTTCCTCTCTATGCCTGTTCAAAAGAAATTATAAAAGCATATAAACCGTATCTGGACGAACTCGACCTTACCTATACTCAGTACATCACAATGATGGTAATGTGGGAACATAAGGAACTTCGGGTAAAAGATGTAGGAAAGTTTTTATATCTGGACTCCAGTACCTTGACGCCGCTTTTAAAACGGCTGGAGGAAAAGGGGTATGTAACAAGACGCCGTTCCACGCAGGACGAGCGCGATCTGATAGTATCCGTAACTGTGCAGGGCGAAGCTCTGAGAGAAAAGGCAATTACCGTGCCGCAGCGCCTTTCCTCCTGCATAGATATTAAGCCTGAGAAAGCACAGGCTCTGTATGGCATTTTGTATGAACTGCTTGGAAAGCTTAACGGAAACAAAAACAGGTAAAATAATATGGCGCGGGATAATCCCGCGAAAAAACGGACGGTTTCCGCACTGCGGAAGCCGTCCGTTTTGCAGATGAGGGTACTCATCTTTTTTCTTTCTGCTCAAAAACTCAGTGAGAAACGGCTAATTCAGATAATTAATATCAGGGAGCATAGAAATGCTCCTTTTTAAAATTCCTTTCATATAGGCAATTGCCGTTCCGTAGTTTGTAAACGGCACATCAGAATCAGCGGCAAACTTTCTGCGATACTGCACCTCACGCTCATTAAGCATACAGGCTCCGCAATGGATAACAAGGCTGTACGGCGAAAGGTCTTCGGGAAAGCCTTTGCCTGACGAAGTTTCAATTATCAGGTTTTTACCTGTATATTTTTTCAGCCAGCGAGGCAGTTTTACCGTACCGATGTCGTCACATTGACGGTGGTGGGTACAGCCCTCAGAAATAAGCACTCTGTCGCCGTCTTTAAGGTATTCAATTGCCGCCGCGCCTTTAACGGCTGTTTCAAGAAATCCTTTGTATCGTGCCATAAGAATTGAAAACGATGTGAGCGGAATATCAAGCGGAACATCTTTTGACACGCTCTCAAACGCCTGACTGTCGGTTATCACAAGCGACGGCCTTTTCCCCAGCTTTTCAAGCGCAGTTTTCAGCTCGGTATCTCTTACGGTTACGGCAACTGCGCCTGCTTCAAGCACATCACGAATAGTCTGTTGCTGCGGTAGAATAAGTCTGCCCTTTGGGGCGGCTGAATCAATAGGCACTACAAGCACTACAAAATCGTTTTCATTTATCAAATCTCCGCAGATTTTCAGTTTTGTATCATCGGTTTTGGTGAGGCGCGCAATGGTTTCTTTTAGCAGATTCAGGTTGGTTCCCTCAGCAGCGCTGACAGCAACGCCGTCCTCGTATTCCATATTGCCTGTTAAATCACTTTTGTTGTAGGCTACAACATACGGTATTTTCTTGTCATTGAAAATTTTAATCAGTTCATTATCCGCTTCGGTTTTTCCTATAGCCGCGTCAACTACAAGCACAGCCGCGTCAACTCGGTTGAGCACCTGCTTTGTGCGTTTTACACGCATTTCGCCAAGACTGCCCTCGTCGTCAAAACCCGGAGTATCAATAATTACGACGGGACCCAGCGGCAAAAGCTCCATTGCTTTTGTAACAGGGTCGGTGGTTGTTCCCTTTACGTCAGACACTACGGAAATCTGCTGATTTGTTACGGCGTTTACAACGCTTGATTTTCCTGCGTTGCGTCTGCCGAAAAATCCTATGTGTATGCGTCCGGACTGCGGAGTGTCGTTAAGTCCCATTAATAATTCCTCCTTTTTCTTTAATCAGACAAGTCGGATTGATTTTATTTTTCAGCTTGTCTGACCGTATTGTTTATCCGTTAAAAACGGAAATCACGCTTATTGTTGTTTGCAATGTCGGCAATATGCTCGGCTGCAATTTTTCTTACCTTTTCATTCGGAATTTTGAGAAGTTCTTTTTCTATTATTTTTTCACCGATTTTGCGTGTTTCGTCGCTTGCATAGTCCATAAGATACTCCTCTAACGTCATAAGAGCATTGGGGTGACAGCAGTTTTGAATCTGTCCGCTTTTGCACAGCGACATAAATCTGTCGCCCGTTCTTCCCTCGCGGTAGCAGGCGGTACAGAACGACGGAATATATCCCAGCTCCATAAGCCATCTTACTACCTCGTCAAGAGTCCTGTTATCGGACACATCAAACTGAGCTGAATTTTCATCCTCGGCTTCGGGTTCAACATATCCGCCGACGCTTGTGCGTGAGCCACCGCTTATCTGAGAAATGCCGAGTTTAAGCACCTTTTCGCGCACCTTCTGACTTTCTCTGGTTGAGATAATCATTCCCGTATAAGGCACGGCGATTCTTATAATTGCAACTATTTTTTCAAATGTTTCGTCGTCAATTCCGTTGTCAAAAGCATCGGGGTCAATGTCGTCAGCCCTCTTTATTCTCGGCACGCTTATTGTGTGAGGACCCACGCCGTGAACCGCTTCAAGATGCTCGGCGTGCATAAGCATACCTGCAAGCTCATAGCGGTAGAGCTCAAGTCCGAAGAGAACGCCTATGCCGACGTCATCTATGCCGCCCTCCATTGCTCTGTCCATTGCCTCGGTATGATAGTTATAGTTGTGCTTGGGGCCTGTGGGATGAAGCTCCTCGTAGCTCTTTTTGTTATAGGTTTCCTGAAACAGAATGTATGTGCCTATGCCTGCCTCCTTGAGCTTTCTGTAATTTTCAACTGTAGTTGCGGCAATGTTTACGTTCACTCTGCGAATTGCGCCGTTTTTGTGCTTGATTGAGTAAATTGTGTTTATACACTCCAAAATGTACTCAATTGGATTATTCACAGGGTCTTCTCCTACCTCTATTGCAAGGCGCTTGTGACCCATATCCTGAAGTGCAATTACTTCCTGCCTTACCTCGTCCTGAGTGAGTTTCTTGCGGCAGATGTGTTTGTTCTTGGCGTGGTAGGGGCAGTAAACACAGCCGTTCACACAATAATTGGAAAGATAGAGCGGAGCAAACATAACGATTCTGTCGCCGTAAAAATCTTTTTTTATCTGTTCGGCAAGCGAGTAAATCTCCTGAATTTTTTCGGGAATTTCACAGGCGAGCAGAACGCTTGCTTCTCTGTGGTCAATACCTTTTCTGAGCTTTGCCTTTTCAATGATTTTGTCGATAAGCTCAATGTTGTTCTTGTTTTCGTCGGCGTATTTGAGTGAATCCATAATTTCGCCGTCGTTTATAAATTCCTCTGCATTTAGTGATGTTTTGTCATACTTGTACATTTTCACATTTCCTTTCTTTCGGGCTTGTAATCGCCTCTGTCAATAACAATTTTATATCCTATGGACTTCATTCGTCCTGATAAGCATTTTATACATTCCGCCGCCTCGTCGCCCGTACAGATTTTATTGTCGTAGAGCGAATAATCCGCCCTGTGTTCTGTGGGAGAGAGATTTGGCATTACAACATTTGCGCCGTGCAGAATTCCCTTTTCTCTGCCTGTGCCGTCAGCCGTTCCGAGCGCAGTTGTTGCAGGAAGAAGTATGTCGGGAAGCATAAGTCTGATAACCGACAACAGCACAAGAGTAAGCTGTACGCTTCCGCTTCTTTCGTTTTTAAAGTCTGTATCCTTATGCGGAATGAACGGGCCTATGCCGCACATCTGCGGATTAAGCTCTTTTATAAACAGCAAATCCTCTGCGAGCGTTTCATATGTCTGATACGGCGAACCTACCATAAAGCCTGCTCCCGTTTGATAGCCGATTTGCTTTAACTCGAACAGACACTTCTTGCGATTTTCAAGCGACATTTCGCTTGGATGAAGCTTTCGGTAATGTTCGTCATTTGCTGTTTCGTGGCGCAGAAGATAGCGGTCTGCTCCTGCCTTAAACAGTTTCTTAAAGCTCTCTGTGCTTCGTTCACCGAGCGAAAGCGTAACGGCGCAGTCGGGATAAAGAGATTTTATTGAGCGTACAATATCGCACATAATCTCGTCCGTAAAATATCCGTCCTCTCCGCCCTGAAGCACAAATGTGCGGAAGCCGAGTTCGTGGCCTGTTTTGCAGCAATCTAAAATTTGCTCTTTTGAAAGCCTGTAGCGTACTGCGTTGTGATTGGAACGCCGAAGACCGCAGTAATAGCAGTCATTTTTACATACGCTTGTAAACTCGATTAGTCCGCGTATGAACACTTTGTTGCCAAAGCGTTCAAGGGCGGTTTTCTGAGCCTTTTTTCTTAGGATTTCCGTTTCCTGTTCTGATATATTTTCAAGCAAAAATATAAGCTCAGCTTTACTTGCAGAATGTTGTTTTTCTAATTTTTCAATAATTTTAATACAATTCATAACTATTTCTTTGAATACGCCGTTTTAACGGTAATACCCGAAAGTTTTCCGAGTTTTCCCGAAACGGTGCTGATAATATTAAGCTGTGCGTCAATAACAACGCTGATTATGCTGATATTTTTTTGTCTGTAGGGAATTCCCATTCTGCCGATTATGAATTGTGCCGCAGAATGAAGAATTTCGTTAATTAGCGATACCGCGTCGGGATTTTCAACTATTATGCTTATTACCGCAACACGGGTTTCATTATTATTGTTTTCCATATGCCACCTGACTTTCAGTGTTTTT
Source organism: uncultured Clostridia bacterium (assembly GCA_947624865.1). Classification (GTDB taxonomy): domain Bacteria; phylum Bacillota; class Clostridia; order Oscillospirales; family Acutalibacteraceae; genus Ruminococcoides. The sequence goes on from CANQMH010000018.1 coordinate 16,338, forward strand.
TAATATTTTATTTTTTTATTATTTTTTATATGCACACTGCAATATCCATCAACAGTTATCGAAAAAAGCGGCGTCATACATATGACGCCGCTTAAAAAGGGTAAAACTATCCTGTTTGTCAGAGCATATAAAATCTTTTTTGGATATGCCCTGATTTGCGTTGTCTTATGCGTCAATAAAATTTCAGCGTCAGATATGCAAAATATTAAATTTTATTCTTCTTCCTGTTTTATCTGAATACCCAAAACATCAAGGCATTCTTGGTCGACGCTTGCAGGGCAGGACGACATAAGCTCGCTTGCGTTCTGCACCTTAGGGAATGCCGTTACGTCACGCAGGCTGTCTGCGCCGCACATAAGCATTATAACTCGGTCAAGACCGATACCCATTCCTCCGTGAGGCGGTGCGCCGTACTTGTACGCTTCAACGAGGAATCCGAATTTAGCCTCGATTTCCTCATCCGTAAGTTTTAAGGCTCTGAACATCTTCTGCTGAAGTTCAGGGTCGGTAATACGCATTGAACCGCTTGAAAGCTCAATACCGTTGAGCGTGAGGTCAAATGCCTTTGCAATAACCTTCGACGGGTCGTTGTCAAGGTATTGCAGGCAGTCCTCCTTAGGCATTGTGAACGGATGGTGCATCGCAAGCCACTCTCCGCTTTCGTCGTCATATTCAAAGAACGGGAAGTCAACAATCCACAAAAACTTAAACTCGTCCGGGATAATCTCAAGGCGCTTTGCAATCATAAGTCTGAGCGCGCCGAGCGTTGAAAGTACGGTGCTTGTTTTGTCTGCAACAATCAGAATAACGTCGCCTTTTTCTGCGCCGAGTCTTTCATAAATTGCGTTAAGCTCGTCATCTGTCATAAACTTCTTAAACGAAGCATTCGGCTCGTCAACCCATCTTACATACGCAAGTCCTTTTGCGCCTATGCCCTTTACATATTCGGTGAGCTTGTCGATTTCCTTTCTTGTGTAAACCGACGCGGCATTTTTTGCCGTTATAGCTCTTACCGAACCGCCGCTTTCGATTGCGCTCGTAAACACACCGAAACCGCAGTCCTTTACAAGGTCGGATATATCCTTGATTTTCATATCAAAGCGAATGTCGGGCTTGTCTGAACCGTAGTTTTCCATAGCCTCTTTATAAGTCATTCTTTCAAACGGAGTTTCAAGGTCTTTGCCGAGAACTTCCTTGAAAAGTCTTTTGAAAAGCCCCTCGTTGATTTCCAGAATATCCTCAACGTCAACAAAAGAAAGCTCCATATCAATTTGGGTAAATTCAGGCTGTCTGTCGGCTCGCAAGTCCTCGTCGCGGAAACAGCGTGCAAGCTGAATGTAGCGGTCAAATCCCGACACCATCAAAAGCTGTTTGTAAATCTGAGGCGACTGAGGAAGCGCATAGAACTTGCCGTTGTGAATCCTTGACGGCACAAGGTAGTCTCGCGCACCCTCGGGAGTAGATTTAATCATCATTGGAGTTTCAATCTCTACAAAATCGTTTTCATAGAAATAGTCGCGGGCAACCTTTGATACCTTGCTTCTGAGCATAAGGTTGTTGAGCAGAGGTCTGCGGCGTAAATCAAGATAACGGTATTTAAGGCGAAGTTCTTCGTTTGTGCTTGTTTCGTCAACAATTTCAAACGGCGGCGTCTGAGCCTTTGAAAGCACTCTTAAATCGCTTACAACGATTTCTATTTCTCCCGTTGGGATTTCCGTATTTTTTGAGCTTCTTTCGCAAACAGTACCCTTTGCCGCAAGCACAAATTCACTGCGGCATAAAAAAGCCTTGTCAAAAACTTCTTTGTCGGTTTTATCGTTAAAGGCAAGCTGTACAATGCCTGTGCGGTCACGCAAATCAATGAATATAAGCTGACCCAAATCACGGCAGCGCTGTACCCAGCCGCACACCGTAACTTCTTTGCCGACGTCGGAAATTCTTAAATCTCCGCAATAATTTGTACGCTTCAAGCCTGTCATAAATTCTGCCATTATATGTATTTCTCCTTTTTAGCCGAGCAGTTTAGTAAGATCGTAGATTTTAGTTTTTATGATTTTTCATCAATTATGCCTGATTTATTAAATGAGCTGCCAGCAATTGAGTCTGATTGATTTTCAAACAGTACGGCGATAAACTGCTCCAAAAATGTTTCATCAAGCTTAACCTGTTTTTGCTCGCCTGTTTCCATATCCTTAATATTTGCAACGCCCTGCTCGATTTCATTGTCGCCGAGCACCATTGAATATTTTGCGCCGATTTTGTCGGCATACTTCATCTGCGCCCTCAAACCTCTGCCGATAACGTCCGTTTCGGCTATCATTCCGCTTTCTCTGACCTGCTTTAGCAATTCAAATGCCTTTTCTTTTGCACCCTCACCCATTGTAGCAATATAAAGTGTACACTCATCGAAGTTGGGAATTTCAATTCCCTGCTTGTCCATAACCATAAGCAGTCTTTCAAGTCCCATTGCAAAGCCGAGTGACGGCATATGCTTTCCCCCCAGTTCTTCAATAAGTCCGTCATAACGGCCTCCGCCGCACACCGTTCCCTGAGCGCCTATGCAGTCGGTCACAAATTCAAAAACTGTTTTGGTATAATAATCGAGGCCTCTTACGATTGTGGGATTTACAATATATTTCACGCCTGCCGCGTCAAGATATTTCTGAACCAAGGCAAAATGTTCGTTACATTCATCACAGAGGTATTCGGTAATTTTAGGTGCGCCCTCTGCAATCTTTGAACATATGGGACTTTTGCAGTCGAGTATTCTCATAGGATTTTTTTCAAGACGTGAAAGACAGGTTTCACAAAGTTCGCTTTTATAGCCCTCAAAATATGCCCTGAGCGCTTCGTGATACTTTGAGCGACATTCGGGACAGCCGATTGAGTTTATTTCAAGGCGGAGCTGTTTAATTCTGAGTCTGTCAAAAATTGACTGAGCCGCACAGATCAGCTCTGCGTCGGCAACAGGCGACTGAGTGCCGTATTCTTCCAGACCGAACTGGTGAAACTCTCTGAGCCTGCCTGCCTGCGGCTTTTCATAGCGGTAACAGGAAACAAAATAGCTTGCCTTAATCGGCAGACCTTCGTTTTCAAGCGCGTGCTCAAGCACGGCTCTTGCCGCACCGGCCGTGCCTTCGGGGCGAAGCGTAACGCTTTCGCCGCTCTTTGTTTCAAAGGTGTACATCTCTTTCTGCACAACGTCGGTCGTCTGACCTACTCCGCGCGCAAAAAGCTCGGTATGTTCAAAAACAGGGGTACGCATTTCCTTGAATCCGTAATTTTTTGTTTCTTCTCTCATTATCTGCTCGATAAACTGCCAGCGATAGCTTTCTTTTGGAAGAACGTCCTCTGTTCCTTTTATTTTCTTGGTGATTAGTGCCATAATTTCCTCCGCAAATTACACTTTTTATTACAATATGAAAAAGTCCGTAAAAACACAACAATCGGGCAGCATTATGCCACCCGATATGGAAAAATCTATATTGTTTTTATTTTAAAATATTTCTCCAGTCGAGGTCGCCTCTTTCAAGTCCGTGAATTAATACTTCCGCCGTTGCAATATTGGTTGCAACAGGAATGTTGTGCATATCGCACAGGCGAAGCATATTCATATCGTTCGGCTCGTTTGGCTTGGGGCTGAGCGGATCTCTGAAAAACAAAAGCATATCAATCTCATTGCAGGCAATCCGCGCCGCAATCTGCTGGCTTCCGCCCTGAGAACCTGCAAGGAATTTCTGAATGGTAAGACCTGTAGCCTCTGAAACCATTTTACCCGTAGTGCCCGTAGCACAAAGATTGTTGCGGCTGAGCACGCCGCAATAAGCTATACAGAACTGAACCATAAGTTCTTTCTTTTCATCATGAGCAATAAGGGCAATATTCATATCCGACTTCCTCCAAACATTATTTCAAAATTCTTATTTTCATCCTTTAAATGCCAGCGGTACGCGCTGACCCTCAAGCCGAAGCGCAAGGCAGTCAAACACAGACGCCGCCGCACTCCAGTTAAGTCCTGCAACGCCTCTCTGCATAATTACCGAGATGCGTATATCAAACGGTACAAGCGCAATAAGCTGAGTTTGTACGGCATCTATTACTTCATCAAGATCATTGTAAAATCCGAGCTGATTAAACATTTTGCGGTCAAAACGGTTTATTACAAGACGAATGTCATTTATGCCGAGCGCATCAAGCTTTTTTCTGACTTTTACTCCGCCCCTGACGCTTGTCGGTTCAGCATTCGCAACAATTAAAGCTCTGTCGGCAGGCGCCGCAGCAGTCATAAAGCCTGAACCGATTCCCGCAGGTGAATCTATTATAACAAAATCAAAATCGTTTTTTATTTTACCAACAAGCTGTTTAAATACCGAGGGACTGAGTTCGTTTTCGGTATCAAACGGCGCTGCCATAAGATAGAGATTTTCGTTATTTTTACTTTTGTAGATAGCTTCCTCAAACGAACAGTTGCCGCACACAGCATCGGATGCGTCAAAAAGAATGTCCTGCTCCATATCAAGCATAATATCAAGTCCGCGCATTCCGCAGTCACAGTCGATAAGCAAAACTTTCTTGCTCTGTTTAACAAGCGCAACAGACAGGCAAATGCAAACAGTTGACTTTCCTGTTCCGCCTTTTCCTGAAGCAACAACTATTACATTATTCATAATTATACTACCTCTGCTTTATTCTATCACAAAAACTGTAAAAGAGCAACAAATGAACTCAATTTTTCTCAAACAAATTTCTTGCATTTATTTTAGGCATTGTTGCTAAATACTTTCAGTATTTTTTACTATATGCACAAATATTTTAGAAAATTTGCGCAGAACTGACCATTTCAGATCGGGGATTTTTAACTTTTAATGAACACAACTATCGGGATACTAAGTCTTTTTTAATTATAAACCTATCTGCTCGAACTAAAAAGTGCAGTAAGTTGTTTTAGTAACACAACTCTCGGGATACTAAGTTTTTTTTAATTATAAACCTATCTGCTCGAACTAAAAAGTGCAGTAAGTTCTTTTAGTAACACAACTCTCGGGATACTAAGTCTTTTATATTATAAATCTATCTGCTCGAGCTAAAAAGTGCAGTAAGTTGTTTTAGTAACACAACTCTCGGGATACTAAGTCTTTTTTAATTATAAGCCTATCTGCTCGAGCTAAAATAAGTGTCGAGCAAATCTTTTGCTACCTGCATTGAATATTTTCCCTTTGCTCCGTGCTCAATGACAACCGCAACTGCAACCTCGGGTTTTTCATACGGTGCGTAGCATATAAACGTAGTATGGTCGGAACCTGCATTTTCAGCAGTACCTGTTTTTGCAGCGACCTTTACCTTGTAACCGCCGAACATTGAGTAGGCGGTTCCGTCTGAGCTTTGAGTAACCTGAAGCATTGCATTTTGCACAATGTCAAGATTTTCCTGTGAAATTCCGCACGTATCCTCGACAACTGCGTTATCATAGCTTTTCAGGGTGTTTGTACGTTCATAGTCTGTAATTTTGCTTACAATATGTGTTTTCAGGCGTGTTCCGTTATTGGCAATTGTTGCGGCATATGTCGCAAGCTGGAGTGGAGTAAACGCATTGTCAGACTGTCCTATTGCCGCCTGAACCGTGTTTCCAGCCTGCCAGCTTGTACTGTCGCGGCCAGCAAGAAAGCCCTTTGATTCTTCAATTTCAACACCTGTATATTCTCCAAGACCGAATTTTTCGGAATAAAGATACATCGTTTCTATTCCGAGCCGTCTGCCTGTTTCGGCAAAGAAATAGTTGCAGGACTGCGTTATTGCTCCTGTCACATTTTCATTGCCGTGATAGTGCATACACTCAACAACATTTGAGGGATAATAATCATAATACTGATTGCAGAAAATTTCGGTGTTTTTGTTTATTATTTTTTCCTCAAGCGCTGCGCTTGCAACGCAGGGTTTATAAACCGAACCACAAGCAAAACTTCCTACAAATGCCCGATTATACATCGGCGAATTTTCATCCTCGGCAAGCTTTACATAGTAGTCTCCGTACTTGCTGTATCGGTTGAGATCATATGTGGGATAGCTTGCCGCCGCAAGAACGGAAAAATCCTTAACAGACAACATTACAGCCGCGCCCGTTTCACAGTCCTCTCCGTATCCCTTTCCGCCTAAGGATTTCTGTTCAGAAACGCCCTGAGCCTTTGCTCCCTTTACATTTTCGGCAAGCGATTTGACCGCCGCTTTTTGCAGACTGCTGTCAAGTGTCAAATAAACCGTATTTCCCGGTTGGGCGTCAATAGTTTCTACTGAGTCAACAATAGTCCCGTCTGAATTTCTCTTGATGATTTTTGTACCGCCTACGCCTTTGAGTTCATCTTCAAAAGCAAGCTCAATACCGAATTTTCCAATGCTGTCAGAAAGCGTATATTCCTTGTTTTTATCCGACAGATCTTCGTATTCTTCTTCGGTTATTGAGCCTAATGCTCCGATAATATGCGGTGCAAGGTCCGGGTCTGACGCGCTTCTTATCATATAGGTCTGAACGTCGACTCCGCTTACTCCCTGAGTGTTTTCGCTGACTGCACCAACGGTATCGCGGCTTATATCCTCTGCAAAAATATATGGATTGGAATTCGAATAGTCGGTAATTTCCATATTATAGTGGACGGATACAAGGTCTCTAAGCTGAGTTTTTGTATAATCGCCGTTGATTTTGTATCTCTGAACAAGCTTATAAAAACAGTCCTCCGCAGAGGTGTTTTCATTCATTTCTAAAAAGTCGGGTGATAAAATTTTATTGATTTCGTCATCGCTGTTCTTTTTGTAGGCAAATTTTCCGCTTGAATCGAATTCAATAGGCAGAGTATCCTCCCATTTTTGTTTTGTTGCGTTCATTAAATCAATAAGCGAAAGCGTTGTCCGGTCAATTGTGTTTTCATCGGTGTAAAGCTTGTCAAACACAATTCTGTAATGAGTTGTGTTTACAACCAGTCCATGGCCGTTTTTGTCGAGTATTTCCCCGCGCGTTGCGTCGGTTTTGACAGTGTAGCTGGTTGAGCGCGAGGCAAGCTCTTTATACTCATTTCCGTGAATAAGCTGCCAGTCAACAAGCCTGCCTGCAAACAGCGCAAAAAATACGAGTGTGATTATTATGCTGACAGTTATTGCAGATTTTTGGTTTTTATTTTTCTTTTCGCGCTTTTTGCGAAATTCGGAACGCATAACTTCACCTCGCATTTTTTAATTTATAATTTATTGTTTATTGTTCAAATTTTTGTAAAGAGATCCGTTTAAAAAATACAGCGGGATTATTATTGCAAATGTATATATGATTCTTGAAATATAATGATTTACAAAAAGGACTCCGCTGTCGGGAATACCCGAAAACACCGTAAAAATCAGAAAATAAAGTCCGGTTAAGGCAGGAACGACAATTGCAGAAATAATCAAAACAGAAATAAAATTAGGCGTAAAATATGTTTTAAATATGTGCGCCTCCGCATAACAAATTATCGTCAGCAGTATTGCAAAAAATCCAATGCTTCCGCCCGTTGCAATGTCTGTAAGAACTCCGCAGACTGCACCGAAAATAAGCGAAGGAATTTTGTTTTCCTTAGCTGCGATTGAAAGAGCCGCAGGAATTAACAGCAAGGGCTTGCTGCCGAAAATTTCAGGAATTAAATTCGGCGTTCCCTGCAAAACATAAAGTATCAAAATTTCGAGCGAATAGGCGAAATATAGAAAAAACTTACGATTTATTTTCATTGTTTCTGTTTTACCTCGCCTTTTGAATTAAAATCGGTAATTACGGCGGCGGCGGTAATACTGCGTATATCCTCAAACGGCTTAATCACCGCGTAGCGCGAGGTATCGTATGAATTGAATTTTATCTCAGTCACCTTGCCGATAATCAGATTTCCCGGATAAACTCCTCCTGTGCCCGAAGTGACTACCATATCGCCTTTTTTTATTTTGTTATTTTCCGCAAGCTTTGTAAGGCTTGTCAGATTTTTGTCGCAGAGAGCCGTGCTTCCGCTGACAACTCCGCTGTCGGCTGTCTGTTTGTCAATTGCCCCTGCCTTTGTATCGGGAGAAAGAATTGTCTTTACCTTACAGGTACTTACATCAACCTGACATACCCAGCCGACAAGACCGTTTTCGGTAATGACAGGGTCGTTTGCGCTGACGTTTGCAGACGAGCCTATATCAAGAGTAAAAGAGTAGAAATCATCGTTTGTGTCACGCTTTATAACAGACGCAGGCTGAATAGTATATGACGGATTTTGCTTTTTTAAATCGTAATATTTCCAAAGACGGCTGTTTTCGGCTTTAATGTCATAATAATCGGCAAGCTGTTCCCTTAATTCGGCATTTTCCTGCCTGAGCCGCTCGTTTTCGGCTTTGAGGTCGTCATAGCTTGCGGTATCGGCACTCGCCGTTGCCGCCGCGCTTACCTGAAAAAGTCCGCGCGTAAAACCATTAATCACGCTTGAAATCACCGAATTATCAGCAAGAGAGAAAACACTCATCACTACAAGTATGACGAGCGTAATAATGAGAACTTTTAAATTTTTATTATGTAAAAATTTTTTCATTAATATTTTACATCTCCTTTGCCTTACCGCCGTGACGACGGTCACAGTTTGAGCGGTCGGCGAACATCTGTCGGGCATTATCGGTCATTTATATATTATACCTTTATGCCCGACCTGCAGATGGTACCTTAACGTACTGCATTAACGGCTTTTTTATATACTTGCCTATCTACTCGACCTAAAATTTATCGGTTGTGCTTATACTGAATTCCCGCAGGTTTGCCAAGTCTTTTTCCTGCGCCGTCAACAACGCAGTCAAGCGGACTTTCGGCAACGTGAACGGGCATACCCGTCTGCTGCATAACGAGCATATCAAGTCCTCTGAGCAGAGCGCCGCCGCCTGTAAGCATAATTCCGCGGTCTATTATGTCGGCAGAAAGCTCCGGAGGAGTTTTTTCAAGCGTTGTTTTTATTGCCTCGACAATTGTCATAAGCGGGTCGGCAAGAGCGTCGCGCACTTCCTTTGCCGTGATGGTAATGTCCTTAGGAAGTCCGTCAACAAGATTTCTGCCCTTTACGACAAGGCTTTTTTCATCCTCATAGGGGTACGCCGAACCGATTTTTATTTTAATGTCTTCTGCTGTGCGTTCACCGACAAGCAGATTGTATTTTTTCTTGATGTAAGTTGAAATCGCCTCGTCAAATTTATCGCCTGCCACGCGCACCGAACACGCCGTAACAATGTCGCCCAGCGAAATTACCGCAACCTCGCTTGTGCCGCCGCCGATGTCTACAACCATACTTCCTATCGGCTCATCAACGGGCATTCCTGCACCAATTGCCGCTGCCATAGGCTCTTCAATCAGGATAACGGGAGGCTTTGCGCCTGCCTCATATGCCGCGTCCTCAACCGCCTTGCGTTCAACCTCTGTTACACCTGTAGGCATACATATAATTACGTGGGGTTTGCTGAAAATTCCAGGCTTGACCGCCTTTTTTATGAAATGCTGAAGCATTTTTGCGGTGATTTTAAAATCAGCAATAACACCGTCCTTCAGCGGACGAACAGCTACGATACTTCCCGGAGTTCTGCCAATCATATCTTTAGCCTGGGAGCCTACCGCAAGCACATTATCTGTTCTGATGTCAACTGCTACGACAGACGGCTCGCGCAGGATTATTCCCTTGCCTTTGAGACATACAAGAGTATTGGCTGTGCCAAGGTCAATTCCTATATCTTTTGAAAATGAAAACAATTTAATCGCCCCTTCGATACATAATCAGTACTCTTATTACATATTTAAAATTATTATATAATGATATTCGCTGTTAATTCAATTATATATTGTCGAATTTTTATAAGTGTTAATTATCAATTAAAATGAGCCTGTTGAGCCAAAACCGCCTTCTCCGCGTTTAGTATCGGAAAGCTCGTCCGCTTCAACAATATCTGGAGTGAGCACCGGCGCAATAACCATTTGTGCAATGCGCTCGTCGGGCTCAATTACGTAAGGCGTGTCGGAAACATTGCAAAGCCCTGCACAGATTTCACCGCGGTAATCGCTGTCGATCACGCCTACGCCGTTTGAAAGGCAAATTCCGTGCTTGACGCCGAGACCGCTGCGTGCATAGAGAAATGTGGCGCAGGTATTGTCGGGAAGCTCAATTGCTATTCCCGTAGGAACAACAACGAGCTGTCCGGGAGCAAGCGTTATGCTTTCGTCAATACAGGCATAAAGGTCCATTCCTGCCGAACCGTTTGTCGCTCTTTTGGGGATTTTAGCGTTTGCTTTAAGCCTTTTTATTTTGAGTTTCATTTTTATCCATCCTTCATTTCCTGCAAATTTTGCATTATTTATTCAAATTTATTTTTAATTTTCCTTATTGAAATTCTCATTCGGAAAATAAATTTGTGTATATTTCGTTATGCGAATTTTTTATAATTCCGCTCAAAAAAATTACATCTTTTTAACATTAGTAACATTTTATTCAACACCTCTTTTATATAAACCACGTGTGAATTTGCAATTTAACATTGAAATCCAGTTAAAATCTTTAATGTTTTCCACGTTTTCCACATAGTTTTCCACAGTAAACGTCAAAACGTTAAAGCTTGTGGAAAGTTTTGAAATTTCCTCACGAGCAATAAAAAGAGGTACGCAATTTAAAATTTCCGTGAAGCTTCCGTCACATTTAAGATAAAACTTCTTGTTTTTTCTATCCGTCATTTTTGAGCAGTTTTTGCAGGATTTACAGTCAATGCCCGCGCTTTTATTAGGACAGTTTCGGCACAGCATGAGCGGCAGGTAGCCATAACTTATTATTCCTCTGCCGATGCTTCCTCCAAGTGCGTTAATGCGCTCGAATGTAAGCTCAAAGCTAAGCTCGCAGTCCCTGATTCCGTATTCCTCCGCCCAAAGCAAGTCAAACGTATTGACCATATTAAGTCCGAAGCCGCCGTGCAAAACCATACCAAGCTGTTTTGCAATATGCAGTGCGCCTATGTTGTGACAAAGCACATCAGTTATTCCTGCTTCTTTAACTTTTCTAAGCTGATTTCCAATCTGCACTTCTCTGCCGAACATTCCTCTGGGAACTTCAACTCCGATATTGTATTTCTCCGCCGAAAGGCGCTTTATTTCATTTATATCGGAAAACAGCGGCACAAAAACAAGCTCACATTCCTTAAAACCCGATCCGAGTTTTGTGTTTGCAAATCTTGCGCGAACCGAAGATTTTTTTCCTTTATACGCTTTATAATAAGAAAAAATATCAACATCATTTATTTTGTAATTATTAACTGTTTCACGCATTTTGTCAAGCTCTGAAAGAGCTTCTCTTCTGAGTAAATTCAATACCGAAAGCGGAAGCGAAACATCACTGTCAATTTTAATTTCAAGATTCTCAAATTTATAAGCCGTGCTGCCTGTTTTGCACAGCTGAGTCCTGCACTTTTCCGCGCTGAGCGGAGTTTTTACCGCCCTTTCGCATATAAGGTCAGCGGTTTTTGTGACGGTATTTTTGCCGTCGGTAACCTTCAGCAAAGGCATTTCTCCTGTTTTTGCAGTAAAAATTCCGCTTATACCTATGTTCTGTACCTCATCCTTATAGCTTTGGCGAATTGATGAAAAAAGCTTTTCATCAGCAGATACCACGTCATCCTTTGTGCGTATGCCAAACATTTCTTTTCCCATTGCGCCTGTAAAATATCCGTCGGTAAAGCCTGTTCTTGAAAAAACCGCCTTTAAAAGAGCTGATGTTTCTTCGCTTACGAAACCGAGGTCACGCTGTTCTCTGCACGCACGCACAGCGGCGGCAACGTATTCGGGACGTTTCATTCTTCCCTCGATTTTTGCAGAAGCGACACCTATTGCTTCAAGCTCGCCGATATGTTTTATAAGACTGTTATCTTTCAGGCTGAGAGCGTAACCGTTTTTATTATTTCCTACAGAAAAAGGAAGTCGGCAGGTCTGTGCGCAGGCGCCTCTGTTGCCGCTGCGCGAGCCGAGCATTGCGCTGAAATAACACTGACCCGAAACGCACATACACAGCGCACCGTGAACAAAGACTTCAAGCTCAATCGGAATTTGCGCCGCCTTTGCGATTTCATCTCTGCTCATTTCTCTTGCGAGTACAACTCTTTTAAATCCAATTTCATAAAGAGCCCTCACGCCCGACGCAGTATGAATACTCATCTGTGTTGACGCGTGCAGGGGCATATCGGGTACAAGCATTTTAGCAAGTCTTGCAACGCCCATATTCTGAACAATGAGCGCGTCTGCGTCTGCTTTTGCCGCTGAGATCATACACTCTTTGAGCCGTTCAAATTCATCATCGAAAACTAAGGTATTTATTGTTACATATACCTTTACTCCGTGAATGTGACAGTATGCGACGGCTTTTTTTAACTCATCCTCATCAAAGTTTTGTGCAGAGGCGCGCGCCGAAAATGATTTTTGTCCGACATAAACAGCGTCCGCTCCGTTTCTGACGGCGGCAACAACGCTTTCAAAACCTCCTGACGGGGCAAGAATCTCAATTTTACTCATTTTTATCGTCATCAAAAAGTGAATACTGTCTCATAGGTACATAACCCATAAGTTTTTCGTTCTTCTTTTCCTGCGGAGTTTTTACAATTACATCAGGCTTTTGTTTCTCGTTCTTGTTACCATCAGAATTTTTAAGCGATTCATTTTCCCGTGAAAGAACCGAAAGCTGTTGCTCAAGAGCCTTTATGCGCTTGACAAGACGGGTGTTTTCATTGATAGCCTCAGTAAGCTTTTCCTTGTATTCTTTGCACATTTTATTAAGGTCGTTTGTCTGATGAATAATCTTGTCCGCCTTTTCGACTACATCCTTGTTTCTTTTTACAGCCTTGTTGCGGTCATCACAGAAATTAAGAGCGGCAAGCACGGCACAGTCACGGGTATCAAGATGTTTGCCGTTCTGAGCCGCCTTTCTTATATGCTTTATAACCTCCTCGGCAACAGAATTAACATATTTCTCGTCGTCAGAGGTAATGAGGGAGTAATTTCTTCCCTCAATCTGTACTCTTACACTTTTCTTACCCATAAAAACTCCACTCCTGATTTTTTAACTCCGATTTATGCGTCGCTCTGATTATTAAGGCAGTTCACGAGAGTATTGCTGATATTTTATAGTTACAATAAATTTTGTTTAATAAACAACTATCCAATTTAGATTATAATATAATTTTTGTAAATATAAAAGGGATATTTTAATATTGTAATAATATTTTTGATATTACGGTATAGTTATATTAATGTTTTTTGCTTTTTTGCTCTTTTCGATTGAAAACATATTAAAAATGTGTTAAAATTTAATATAAAAAGGCGGTTATACGCAGTTCAAAATACATATAATATTTTGTTTTAGGCAGATAACTGACAAAAACAATTTGGCGTAATATTATTAAACACGGGGAAGTGATTATATGCCTGTTCCGTTTGACTCCCGAAAGATTTATTACCGTTCACCGTTCGGTGCGGTTGAAGAGGGAACAAAAATACATTTCAGAATACTTTTGCCAAGAGAGCTTCATTCTCAAAAGGCTGAACTTTGTGTAAAGTATGACTACGATTATAACTGGATGTTCACTAATTTGTTTTGGTGCGGAACTTTCGATGAGGATACCGAAATCTGGGAGTGTGATTTTACTCCGAGCAGGATAGGGCTTTACTGGTACAGCTTTAAGATGCACACAAATGACGGTCTGCGTTATATAGTACCGTCTGATCCATATAATATAAGCACAATTGAACACTCGCCGGGAAGAAGCTGGCAGATAACGTGTTATAAAAAGGACTTTCAGACGCCTCATTGGCCCGTGGGCGGTATTATGTATCAGATTTTTCCCGACAGATTCAACTTCAGCGGGGAAGGAAAAAAACTGGCGCGTACTGATTTTACGCGCAACAACGACTGGTATGCCCTGCCTCAGTGGCGCCCCGACGAAAAAGGAGAAATTACTAACAGCGACTTTTTTATGGGAGACTTAAAGGGCATTACGCAAAAACTTGATTACCTTGAATATCTCGGTGTAAGCTGTATTTATCTGAATCCCATAGGCGAAGCCTACTCAAACCACCGTTATGACACGGGTGATTATTCAAAAGTTGACCCTATTCTCGGTACGGAGGAGGATTTTAAAACGCTTTGCAGTGAGGCTAAAAAGCGCGGTATTCACGTTATAAATGACGGCGTATTCTCGCATACAGGCGCAGACAGCATTTATTTTAACAGATTCGGACGTTACGGCAACAGCGGCGCGTACCGCGATAAAAATTCGCCATATTACAGCTGGTACAAGTTTAACGATTGGCCCGACAATTACAACTCCTGGTGGGGCTTTTATACTCTGCCCGAAGTTATTGAAACAGATCCTGCGTTTAATGAATATATAAACGGTGAAAACGGAATTGTCCGAAAGTGGATGCGCTGCGGAAACTCAGGCTGGAGACTTGACGTTGCAGACGAACTGCCCGACGAGTTTATGGAAAATCTCAGAAAGTCAGTTAAGGAAGAAAACCCTGAAGCATTTATCGTGGGCGAGGTCTGGGAGGACGCAAGCAACAAAGAAAGTTACGGCGCAAGAAGAAAATTCCTGCTCGGCAATCAGCTTGACTCTGTTATGAACTATGTGTTCAGGAATTCAATTCTTGACTTTTGCAGAGGACAGGACGCAAAATACACAATGGACTCTATTATGAGCGTAATTGAAAATTATCCGCGCCCCGTACTCCGCGTGCTTATGAATTCGCTGTCTACCCACGACACCGAACGTGCGCTGACCGTAATTGCAGGCGAGCCGCTCAACGGACGTGACCGCGAATGGCAGGCAAACACATATCTTTCAAAGGAACAAAGAGAAAGAGGAATAAAACTGCTGAAAGTCGCTGTTGCAATGCAGTACACTCTTCCCGGATTTCCTTGTGTATATTACGGTGACGAAGCCGGTATGGAGGGTTACCGTGACCCGTTCAACAGATGTTGTTATCCATGGGGCAAAGAGGATAAAGAGCTTATTGACTGGCACAGAATACTGGGAAACATCAGAAAGTCCTGCTCGGCTTTATGGGACGGAGATTTCATCAACGTATTTGCAAAAGACAGACGGCTGTCATATATACGTCACGACGAAAAGAATGCGCTTTACTGCACATTTAATCTTTATGACGAAGAGGTTGCTGTTTCACCGCCGCCCGGATATGCGGACGCCGAGCCTATGTTCGGCTCAAGATTTGAAAACGGCAAGCTGATTGTTGCGCCGATAAGCTGTGAGTTCCTGCTAATTGAAACGTAATTTATGAATTTAATTTAAAAATTAAGTTTCTGCTTGCTTTATATTATATTTTATGTTACAATTTATCACATAATAAAAGTATATGTAAGAAATAAACTTAAAACCCTCTATAATTTTTCCTTAATTAAACTAATT
>CANQMH010000019.1 GCA_947624865.1 uncultured Clostridia bacterium
TAACAGATATGGATAGGTATTCCCATCCATATCTGTTATGAAGCCGTCTTTAACATTTTTTCGCGCAGCTTGGAAATCCTCATTGCTCGTATAGGTACCAAGAAATACGCCGCCTTCCCAAGTGGCAGGATTCTGCACTGTTCCGTTATAGGTTTCCCATGTGGTGCTCCCATTGCCCGCGCCGTTCTCTTTCCATTTTTCGGAACTCTGTCTGTCTACAGGGGCAATTGTACCGTTTATTACCCTGTAGGCATGCGTATAAAGGGGCAGCGGCTTTTGAAAGATATAATACTGATTTTCTTCGCTGGGAGAAAAGCTCACAGCGGCATCTCCGCGTGTGCGGTATTGTGCGGAATCCGAGGTATAACCCTCATATACCGTGTGGCTGTAATAATTGGAATTAAAATACACATTTCCGTTTGAAGTGCGGTGGTTTTTTAAATACTCAGCCGGAAGTGCGGCAATGTTGACGCCGGTCTGGCTGCCGTCTTCGTCCCGCTGAATCAGCGATTCCGCCAAGCCTACGGTGTAAAAAAGCCTAACGGGCGTGGACTGCTTCTTATCCGCCAGATTGGTTTTGTAGGAAACGGGACCATCCGAACCAAGGGTTATTTCAGCCAGCTGAGACGGAATAGCAGCCGTTGGTATATTTACATACAGAGCATCGGTGTAACCTGTGCTGGGGGAGATGGCGCTCTCAATGTCTACAAAGTCGCCGGTATTCTCTGCCCAAACGCGGATGTCCGACATTCGATATACGCCGAGAATGTCGCGGTAATCGGCATTGTCTTCCGGATATTGTCCGGTCTTCTCGTATTCCGCCCACTTTGCCCGGAGATTCTCCGGTATTTCTTCGCCGTAAATGGGATTGCGGTGCAGGGCGTTGCGTTCATGGTTGTTCCCTGCAAATCTATATAAGGTGTAGACCGTTTTCTTTTGCTGTTCGGTCATATCTTCCGGGCTTGACGTCTTGTCAAGAATAGGAATGTACGAAGCAGTTGTGTTGAAATCCAACCGGTAAACCCAGCCGCTATTCCATGCGTCCGCTTCACTGGTGCAGCCGTCCGGCAAGCCGTCAGTCACCGACTCTGCTGTTTTGGGGTTGTCGCCCTTGTACCATCCTATGGGGACGTCCCACTGGAAATCGTACACACCGGCGCGTACCAGTCCGTACATATTACCGAAAGCCGTCAGCGCCATATCGTAAAGCTCTTCTTTATTGTCAGAGAGGGTAGTTGCCTTTATTGCCTGATTTTTCAGCTCCATATACTCGCCGATAGGATCCTGATAGGTTATGGAATCGCTTACACCCGCGTCATTGTTGCCTGATAACGGTATGGAGACCTTGCCGCGAATGATTGAAAGGATTTCTTTGAACTTTTCTACTATATCCTCGGTCGATACATCGTAAAAGCCGTCGTTGTAGACGATGTTTTCGATGATGTCCTCGTTTGACACGGTGACGTTATCTAAGTGCGCGTCGGTGTAGCCGTCGTCAGGAAGGCGGTTAATCTTTACTTGTATAGGACCATTTTGTATATTTACGGAGATAGCGCCGCTTTTCCAATTGTTCCATTCGTTAAGAGCATTCCTAAGTCCGGGAATATAAATATTTGAGGGCAACTCTCCACCGAATAATTGTTCGTTTTCCCACTCGGAATCGCTTAGCAAATAATTTTTCGGATCCATGGTGGGATAAAGACGCAGACGTCCCCATTGCGGCAAATTTTTGGAATCCACACTCATGGTATAGGTGGCGAGGGAAACGCGGCTTTCATTCGTTGCATTTCCGTTGTTCCATCCATCCGTATAATGTTTGTTTACGGTCGACTTCATATACGAGGCGGTCATTAGAAGCTGTAAAATCGTTCCTGTCGTTCCCATAGGGTCGTTGTCGTTGCTGTAAAAGATACCTGCGTGGCTCCAGCTCGGCGCCGATTGCAGCTTGCCGTTGTTATTTACCATTCCACTATTATAAAGGGAAGTTATTTTATTATTGTCATAAACACCCGGCAGATAGACATTATACCACTCGTCACCCTTGCCCGGGAGACGGTGTGATAAATCCGTTTTATCCTGATAAAGATTAGAAGGATCAAGGTGATTTTTAGAAGTATCATCACTTCGGAAATACGGATATTGCTTATTCCAATCCGATTTATAAATTTCGCCGTAGCTGCCGTAATAGTCTTCCCATTTGTCCATCTCATTGAACGCGAAGTTTGCGCCGCCGTCGGTCATGATGATGGCGGCTGGGATGCGGGCGACGGTAACGGTCCCTCCGTTGGAGAGCGTGCCGGTAAAGGTGGTGTCCTTCGTTAACGCAAGCTGCGCGTAAGAGAGGTAAATGCCGCCCTGCGTATTGGTGAAATAGCCGACGTATTTTTCGGCTTTGAGCGCTTTATGATCTTTATTGAACTGTTCTTTGTAATTTTTAGCTATCGCGTCCCAATTTTCATAGCCGGGGTTTGCTTTGACCATGACGTTATCCACGTTATTGCTGACCGAATTCGTGAATGTGTCTGCTGTTTCCGAGAAAACAGGATTGTTGCCATCTTTTTTCAGCGCGTCCGCCACGATGGTGTAGCAGGCGTCGCGGTTTATCGTCCAAACCCAGCCTCTTTCGCTGTCATATTTCAGATCGTCAAGATCGTACAGCGTCTCCATGCCGCCGACCGTAAGGTAAGGCGCGTTGTCTTTTTTTGCATAATGGGAAAGCGGCATAAGCACCGCAGCGCCCGCGCCGTAGACAACGACCGAAACACGGTTTTCTTTATTTTGCTCCATCATCTCGTCTATGGTCCGATTGACGGCGTCCAGCGTCTGCTGAATACGGGAGTTTTGAATGCGCTCCGACATCGTTTCACCGTTGCCGCCGTTGTACGAGTTTCCCTGCGCATTGACCGCATAATTTGTACTCTGCGCCATGGAGGCGGACATATCTATCGCAATCACGAGGTCGATCGGGGCGAGCGGCCACTCATTGACCACCTGCGAACTGGCTAAAGCAGAATAGATATGAAGAAAATCGGCATTAAAGCCCACGCTGCCGTCATATCCATCGGTGTTGCTGTCCAGTTTATACGACTGAAATTTGTCTGTGGTATCGTGGGCGATAACACTTTTATCCGTCCAGATTTTTCCGGCATATTGGGAGCCGTACTCATCGCTCAGCATTTCGTATTTGTCGCTGGTGTCACCATCTGCAATTCGAGTATCGGTATCGGTGGGCGTTACATTGTTGGTTGTCGCCAAATCTGCGGAAGAAAATCCAGTGAGACTGCAAAGCGTAGCTGCAAGTATAACAAAACAAAGAACAGCGGAAACAATGCGCTTTGCTGCCACTCTCCCTCGTTTTTTAATTACCTGTTTCACTGTATAACAAAATATTCTCATTGGAAGACCTCTTTTCATTAAAAGAACATCGTTGCAAAAAGCGGTTCATAATCATAGGATGATTTGTTTCGCCGCAGGGGGCAGTGCAGATTGCCATACCCCTGTTTTTCTTCATAAAATTTCAAAATCTAAACTAAATATAATATAAAACATAAATTATCCATTTACAAGAGATAAGATAAACAAATTAATTAATATATTTTTGTAATAAAATTCCCAAGTTGGCATAAATTGATACAAAAACCGACATGATTTTCAAAAAAAGAACAGCTGATTAATATAGTCATCGTACTTAACCGAGCCGCCATATTGAGGAAGGTATGATATATTTACAATAATTATCAAATTTAATTTAAAATATTTGCAAAAAGAAAGACAGTCGCTGAGAGGTCTGATGTATTTATATGGAAAAGCATTTCATTATTAAGTATATTCAGCGGCAGAAATCTGCGGCACTGTCTCTGCCTCCCCACCGTAAAGAGGTGAGGGTTTAAATTCTGTTTGTTTTAATTTTGCTCGAATAATAGCTATAAACGACGTGAAAAAATCCCGATAAAATCGGGATTTTGGTGGTGCAGGTAACAGGACTTGAACCTGCATGAAATTGCTTTCACATGGACCTGAACCATGCGCGTCTGCCAATTCCGCCATACCTGCAAAGAAAAAATTTCTTTAATTTTTACACGGCAAAGAAATAAAACCGAGATGGATTACATAGATAAATACATAAACACATTATATCAGACATATTGGTAAATGTCAATTGTGAAATCAAAACATATTAATTATAACTTAAAGCCGTCATATTTTCCAATGTCGCAAAGCTCGATCTCATGACATCCCAGTCTTGTGCTGAGCGGAGCAAGCTCCATATAATCGCCGTACAAAAATGTTAGATACTTGTCATACTCTTTTGGTACTGGAAGCTTGTATCCCTCAAAATCAACATAAATTACTTCGTCAAGATACTCAATCGGAAAACTTCCGTTATAAATGTTTCTGCCCATTCCGTCATAAAGATATTTTGCATTCTTTTTGTTTTTAAAGAATTTTAAAGTCTTTTTTTCAAGCCAAAGGCTGAATTTAATAGGGAATATAGCTTTACAGAAATCAGTAACGGCTGATTGTAATTTGCTGCCGTTTTCTGCCTTTCGATGATTCCATTTGTTAAAAACAAGCGCACGGGTAAAAAGCGTCATACCGAGATGAAGCTTTTGTCCCAGCTTGGAATTTGCAGTTTTATCGTGGCAGAATATATCAAAAGCAAGTCCGTTGTGCATCTGTTTATGCTCTTTTGCAAAGCCTGTGGCAAAGATAGTATCGTTCAGTCTGAACTTTGCAAACTCATAAAAACAGTTTTTATCATTTTCGTTAGTCTGAAATGTCATAGATGACGGCATTTCGCTTTTTGCTATTTTGCAGAATTTATCGTAATCCTCACGCAGCATCATAATGTCTGCGTCGTCATCCCATGGGATGAAACCGTGATGTCTGACAGCACCCAGCAAAGTACCTCCGCCGAGAAAATATTTTATATCGTGTTTTCTGCATATTCTGTCAACCTCAAGCAGATAAGCGAGCAGAATATTTTGAATCGAGCTTAATCTTCCGTCGTGCGTATGGGGTAGGCGCATAGCTTTGTTGTCGCTCATTTTGCTCATAACACAAAGCTCAAGTGCAGTTTCGAGATTTATCTTAGGTTCACAGCCGTAAGCGGCAATTTTGTTTGCATTTACAGCGCAGAAATTAAGGCGTTTTTTTTCACCAATACGGATTTCAGCGCGTTCACCGTATATATCATTCAGAACAGCCGAAATCAAGGCGGAAGAAGTGGTTGAATCGACACCTGCTACGTTATATGTTGTATCTGTTTCAAGTGTTGTAAGAGCGTAAACAATCGCGCGGAAAACATCGCTGATATATACAAATGATATTTTTCTGCTTGAATTAATTAATGAGCAGTTATCGCCGTTTGCTATGCGGGCAAAAGCATCGTCAAGAAAAGTTGTTAGCTGTGAGGAAGCACCGAGAACAATTCCAGTTCTCAAGACGGTAAGCTCAAAATTACCGCTTTCCTTTGAACAGTTCCAAAAGTTTTCAATAGTTCTGAGCAGCTGTGAATCAAAGTCGGCAACAGAGTCAGGGTGTATTTCGGCGTATTCATTTTCGGAATAAACACGGTGATTTTTAACATTGCCGTAAATTCTGCTGTCGCTGAGCAATACCGCTTTTGCGGAGGTTTTAGACGCAATGGAAGAAAGAGCTTTTACCGTATTGATTTCATCTGCAAATAATTTTACGTCAGGTTTTACGGTTTCACTGCAAAGTCCTGTGGAGATAACGTAATCCGCTTTCTTTACTTCTTCAACAGAACTAATATCTACAAAATCAAAATCATTTCTTAGCAGTAATTCTGAATTGTATGTCAGCATAGACTCTTTAGAAGCGCCTGCTAATATTACTTTTGTGTTGAGATTTTGTGTTTCATTCAGATATAAAAGTGCATAGCAAAGACAGCGGGCAAGCGTGTGTCCGCAGATAACAAATGTTTTGTTTTTTATTAGGGCGAGTTTTTCTTTTTCTACAGCAGGCATAGCCGCCCAATCTGACTCAAACTCGTTTAATATGTCCTTGATTTGCATTTTTAATTTCCTTATCAATCGTTTTTCTGTAAGTTTACAATTCTTACGCTTCTTTTAATGCCCTCCGTTAAATCGACCGAAGCAGTCCAGCCAAGCTCATTGAGCCTTGATGCGTCAAGAATTTCGGGTTCAGGTGACATAGGAGAGGGAACAGGCTCTTTTTCATCATCGGGATTTGCAAAGCTGAGAGAAAGGTTTAATTCGGGAAAAGCCTCTACCGCGGCTTTTGCGAATTCTCTAATTGTGACGTCGCTCTTTGGATTTGCAATGTTATAAGGTGTTGAGCATTTTCCGTCAAGAAGGATTTTAAGCAAAGCGGCTGCGGTGTCGGTAACATAGCAAAAGCTTCTGAGGGATGCGCCGTTGCTTTTGAGCAGAATATTCTGTTTTCTTACTACGTTTGCGATAAACTGCGCCCAGACCCTGTCATCATCAATTTTTGCAGGTCCGTAAATATATGCTGGTCTTGCAATGGTGACGTTCATTGAATATTGTTCCGCATAACAGCAGCCGAGTGTTTCAGCCGCGCGCTTGCCCTGAGCATAGCAGTTTTTGTAGTTGTCAATGTCAATATATCCGATGTCCTGTTCGGTGAGTTTACCTTTTTTGTTATAAACAGAGCCGTACACCTTTAATGAAGAAACAATCAGAGTGCTTTCCGCATTGCTGTTTTTAGCATAGTCAAGAACATTTGCTGTACCTGTAAGATTTGCGTCAATTGTGCCTACAGGGTCGTTTTCAAAGTAGTATGCGCTTGCCTGACTTGCGGAATGTATTACAAAATCTGCTTTTTTATCATATTGAATAGGAGAGCAGACGTCCTGTACAAGCAGTTCCAAATCATTGCGTTTTAAAAGCTCGCCGTATTTCTTTTCGGCATTTTCACGGCTTCTTACAAGTGCAATAATTTTTGTGTTGCTGCCATATAAATCGTTTCTTATAAGCAGCGCGCAGACAATATAAAATGCGATAAAGCCGCTCCCTCCCGTAATAAATACGGTTTTATCTTTCAGGCGCGGCCAGTCAATATTTGTATCTGTAATTGTTTTAATATCTTCATAAACATATGGGTGCAAATGATTTTTTACACTATAATCCATATTTAAGCTCCTCTTTTGCAAAGTTCTTAAAGCTTTTATAATAATATCTTGAACGCAAAAATTGCAGGTCTTCTGGAGTAGTTACTTTAATATTGTCACGTTCTCCCTTAAAAATATGAACGCTTTCACCAAGTTCAATAAGCAGTTCACTTGATGAAATAGGATTTGTTATGCCTCGTTTTTCTGCTTCGCTGTGAGCCTGCATTATTTTTCGCATAGTGTATCCCTGAGGAGCCTGTGTTATATACATTTGCTTTCTCGGCAGGCTTTTGCAGCAGGTTTGTCCGTCTTCGCTTTGCAAAACAGAGTCTATGCTCGGTGTTACGGGAACAGCCGTCTCAAATTGTTCTGCTGTTTCAATGCAGTCGGAAATTAACTGATGTGAAATCAGGGGGCGAACTCCGTCACATATAAGTACTATATCGTCGGGCGATGAGAATTTTTCAACTTCAACAAGTCCGTTGTGAATGCTTCCGTGACCGTTTTCTCCTCCGGGAACAATCGACGTGACCTTTGCTGTTTTGTATTTTGCAATAAGCTCCCACGTATAATCAATTTTATCGGGCAGGCACGAAATAACAATATCATCAACTTTTGGGTGTGTTGAGAAGTTTTCCAATGTGCGTATTATAATCGGTTTGCCGTCAACGTTAATAAATTGTTTCGGAATGTCAAGCGATTTCATCCGTGCGCCCACACCGCCTGCAAAAATAACAACGTGTACCATTTTTATCTCCGTAAAATTATTTTTTCTTCTTTGAGTCCTCGTAAACTTTCAGTGTTTCTTCAGTAGGACCGTCAAAAATAACAGTACCTTTTTTTAGGAAAATTGAGCGCGGGCAAATTTCCTGAACTGAGCTTGCGCTGTGGCTTACATACAATACAGTGGTTCCTGCCTCAATAATTTCTTTAATTTTATTTTTGCACTTCTTTTTAAAGGTTGCGTCACCGACGGATAACGCTTCGTCAACAACGAGAACATCAGGTTCAATGTTTACGTTGATTGCGAATCCAAGCCGCATTTTCATACCGCTTGAGTACGTTCTTACAGGCTGGTCAATATAGTCGCCGAGCTCGGCAAAATCTATAATTTTGTCCTCTATCTGCTTAATATATTCATCTTCAAGACCCAATATATATCCTTTGAGATAGATGTTCTCTCTGCCTGTCATTTCTGTTGAAAATCCCGCTGTCAGCTCCAGCAGAGCGGCCACCTTTCCGTTTACGATAATTTCACCCTCGTCGGGGAAAGCAACTCCCGTAATCATTTTCAGCAAAGTTGATTTACCTGCACCGTTGTCGCCAACAATGCCGACAGACTCTCCTCGGTTAATCTGGATGGAAACATTATTAAGAGCCTTGTTAGTTTTCGGATTTCTGGGCTTAAAGAAAAGTGCCTTGAATCTTGCCTGGTCGTTTTTATACAAAATATATGTCTTGCTTACATTTTTAAAGGTAATAATCGGTTCAGCCATATAATTACCTCCTTTTAAAGCACGTCAGGAAGTTTTTTCCTGAGTCTGTTGTAATTGAAAATACCAAGTGCAAAAACAACAATAAATTCTGCAAGGAATATTGCAAGCTCGGTGCCGTAATCATAGAACGGTCTGTTGTAGAGGAAACAGTTTCTGTAGCCGTTTACGAAAAAGTTTATAGGATTGAAAAGCATAATAAATGCAAGGGGCTGGCCGAAGCTGTATGAGTCATACATAATGCCCGAAAGCCAGAAGATACCCGACATAATTGAAACTATAAGGCTTTCAAAGTCCTTGCTGAACGCCGACATGGGAGCTGTTGACCATGACAGGGCAACAAAGAAAATAAACATCAGCGGACAATAGAAAAAGAATTGCAGGTTATACCAGCTTGGACCAACGGCAAACAGAACATAGGCGTACATAATTACCATAAGAATTATATGAACAAAGAGGCGCGAAAGAGCCGTATATGTCAGAATGGTTGATACAGGGAATTTAACCTTAGTAATAAATTGACGGTTTGTTCTAAGTGTTTTTGCACCCTGAGTAATGCTGTCCTGAATAAAAAACCACGGTATAATACCTATAAACATAAATGTAAAGAAATCAGTCGAGAACGGCTCTAAGCGGCCGAGATTGATATGTACCGCTTTAAGTGTTTTAATACCGCAGGAAAAAGCAAACCAATAAACAAATACAGTAAATGCAGGCTTTACAACTGCCCAAAGAGGCCCGATTACCGCGCCTTTATACGTTTTAATCAGCTCGTTTTTAGCAAGCAGAAAAATCTGTTTTCCAAAGCCTTTGTGCTCTTTAAAAATCGTAAACAATAATATACTTCCTATCCGTTTGAATTTTAAAATAAATGTAATATGTATATAAAAGAAACTAATAAGCAAAGCAGTAAAATAGTATTATATAACAGTTTATATTATATATCTTTTTTATAATTTGTCAATCAATTCAGATTTAATTGATTTATACTTTAAAATTTAAAATTTATATACCAATTTTTTATTTCTAAATTTTCACATTGATGAAAGCAAAATATCATTTTTTATGTGCAAAAAAGCGTGTCAAAAAAATTATATTGACTTTATTAATAGAAAAAAGTCGCATTAAACTTGTAAAATTTTTGACTTTGTGATAATATTATTAGATAATAATATAAAATCCGGGTGAACTATAAATGACAAAAATTAAAATTTGCGGAATAACATCTGCACAGGACGTGGAATATCTGAATGAATATATGCCCGAATATGCGGGATTTGTAATGTTTTTTCCGAAAAGCAAGCGTAATATTACTCCTGAACAGGCAAAAAATCTGCTCCGTTTGCTTAACAGCAACATAAAATCTGTTGCGGTAACGGTTTCTCCTGACTTGCAGCAAATTGAAACTGCAAAGAACTGCGGCTTTGATTATGTTCAGATTCACGGAGAAATCAGTGACAGTGTAATTATAAATTCTCCTCTTCCTGTTTTCAGAGCATTTAATGTTAACGATATTTACAATCTCGATAAATACAGACATATGGATAATATTGTCGGTTATGTTTTTGACGCTCATACTCCGGGCAGCGGAAAGACGTTCGACTGGAGTATAATTAAAAATATACCTCGTGACGGAAAAATATTTATTCTTGCAGGAGGACTGAATTGTGATAATGCAGCCAATGCTGTATGTGCCGTGCATCCTGATGTTGTAGATGTGAGTTCGGGCGTCGAACATACTGAAAGAGCCGGCAAAGATAAAGAAAAAATCGAATGTTTTGTAAATGCAGTGCGAAGCATATCGGATATTTAGCCCCGCGTTTAGGAAGTGATGCAATTGCGTATATTAATTTGTGATGATAACCCTTTTATTATTGATAATCTTAGGGAGATGGTAAAAGAATATTTCGATGAACATAAATTACAAGCCGAGATTACAACGGAAAGCAGCAGCCGTAAAATTATATCGGCAGGCGGTGTTTATGATATTGCGTTTATTGATGTTGAAATGCCCGATTACAGCGGACTTGATGTTACCCGCCATCTTCAGCATCATAATTCGGAAATTATAATTTTTATAGTAACCTCACATTTTGGTTATCTTGACGACGCTATGGATTTAAGGGTTTTCAGATATTTGCCTAAACCGCCTGATAAGGAGAGAATATACAGCGGATTAAACTCAGCAATGGAGAGATATGCACGAAACACAAGAGTAATTGATATTGACGGCAGTAACATTCAGCGTGTGTACGTAAAGGATATTTTGTATATTACAATAAACGGACGAAAAACACTGTTGATAACAAAGTACGGAGAATTTAAAAGTGACAGCACTATGGGTGAATGGAAAAGTATTCTTAAAGATTTGTACTTCGCACAGCCGCATTACAGCTATCTGGTCAATCTTCAGAATATTTCACGAATTGAAAAAGATATAATTATAATGGAGAACAACAATAAAGATAAAATTTCAATTAAGATTGCCCAAAGAAAATACAGTGAATTTCGCAGAATGTTTTTAAATTATATGTCAGATGCGGAATTATAATATTTGTAAAATAAAAATGAAAAATTTGTTGACAAGCATTTATTTTATGATATAATATATCTGTTGCTCTATGCGACAAATCCTTGCGGTGCAAACCGCCATAATGTCCAGAAGGAGGTGCTATGAAAATGGCAGTTACAGCTAATTACGAAACCGTAATGATAGTTTCAATGACAAAGGGCGAAGAGGGTATTCAGGCTATTGTCGAAAAATTCAAGACCCTCATTGAAAAGCATGCCACTTTGAAGAATGTTGACGAATGGGGCAAGAGAAAGCTTGCTTATCTCATCAACAAAGAAAGCGAAGGCTATTATGTACTTTTTGATTTTGAAAGCACAGCTGAGTTCCCTGCTGAACTTGACCGTATTTACAAAATCACAGAAGGCGTAATGCGTTCACTCATCATTAAAAAGGAAGACGAATAATCACAGTGTAGGGTTGATCCCGAATTACGAAAGGAACAAAAATGTTAAACAGAGTTATTTTAATGGGCAGACTTGTTTCTGACCCTGAATTAAAAACAACAGGAACAGGAATCAGCGTTACAAGCTTCAGGATTGCAGTTGACCGCAGTTATGTAAAAAGCGGTGAAGAGCGCAAAGCGGACTTTTTTGATATAGTTTGCTGGCGCGGTACTGCTGAGTTTGTTTGCCGATATTTTGGCAAGGGTTCGCTCATTGCCGTTGAAGGCCAGCTTCAGAGCCGTACCTATCAGGCAAAGGACGGTTCAAACCGTTATGTTGTTGAGGTCGTTGCAGACAACGTGTCTTTTACAGGCGAACGCCGAGAAAATGCAGGCGGATACAATCAGTCATATGCAAATCAGACATATGGCGGTAATCAGTCATATCCGCAGGATACCGCTCCTCAGCAGGCTGCTGCGTCATACGAGAACGGTTCAAACTCTGATTTTCAGGATATGCCGCTTGACGACGACTTACCATTTTAATTACAACTTAGTTTAAATAATTCTCATTGAAAGGAGAACTTCATTATGGCTGACAAACCAATGAATCGCGGCAGAAAGGCTCGCAAGAAAGTTTGCGGCTTCTGCGTTGACAAGGTAGAACATATTGATTACAAAGACATCGCACGTCTTCGCCGTTATATGTCAGAAAGAGGAAAAATTCTTCCCCGCCGTGTAACAGGAACATGCGCAAAGCATCAGCGTGACCTTACAGTAGCTATCAAGCGCGCTCGTCACCTTGCTTTACTTCCATATTCAGCTGACTGATTTGGAATAATAAACAAAAATATTTTAAGGGCTGTTTTACATATGTTTGTGAAACAGCCCTTTTTGTACTTTTTAGTATTAGATTAAATTTATTCTATAAAATTGTAACATAGAAACCGATAACATTTTAGCTGGCGCAGTAAACGAGCTATTGCAAAAATATCATACCTTTATTTTCTGTTAAAATCCAAAATGATTTCATCTTTTTCAGATTTGAATTGTCTGCATACAATATTAGCCGAGCTTAACATCCTTTTGGAGGCTATTGTCTGGGCTGAGTCAGCATACTTGTCATAAAGATAAACTACTTCGCTAATACCCGACTGAATGATTGCTTTGGCACATTCGTTGCACGGAAATAAATCCACATAAAGCTTTGCGCCTTTCAGATTTTTGCCCCTTGCATTCAAAATTGCATTGAGCTCTGCGTGTACAACATAATTATATTTTGTATCGCCGCCTTCACGGTTCCACGGATATACGTCGTCGGAACATCCGTAAGGGAATCCGTTGTATCCTGTTGAGAGAATAATGTTATTGGAATCAACTATGCAGGCGCCTACCTGAGTGTTGGGGTCTTTGCTCCTTTTTGAGGCAAGCAAAGCTACTCCCATAAAATATTCGTCCCATGATATGTAATCGTTTCTTTTCATAATTACCTCCTTACTATGAAGCTATTCAGTTGCAAAAGCATTTTGCCATTCGGTTTCTTTAAAGCCGACAAGTACAAAATTATCACTTATTAAAATCGGACGCTTCACGAGCATACCGTCCTCAGAAAGAAGTTTCAGCTGTTCATCTTCACACATTGCGGGAAGTTTTTCTTTTAGGTTCATTGACTTATAAAGAAGTCCGCTGGTATTGAAAAATCGTTTTATGGGCAGACCGCTTTTTAAGTGCCATTCTCTAAGTTCTTCATATGTGGGATTATCATCCTTAATGTGACGGTCGGTATAATTGATTTTATTGTCGTCAAGCCATTTCTTTGCTTTTTTGCATTTACTGCATTTTGGATATTCTATAAACAGCATAATACCCTCCTGATTTTTGATTGCTGATATAGATATTATATCATACAGTTTTTTAAATACAACTGATTTTGAGGATTTACTCAGCTCTTTTTAATTTTCTGAGATTTATTGATAATTAAAATGTCATTTTCTTTTATGACGGTTTTTCCGCTTGGGATGATTACTCTGTTATTTCTCTTTATTAGTATTACAAGTTTGTCAGGGTCGAATTTTATTTCAGAAAGCGCCATGCCAAGCCATTCGTTTTCGCTGTCGATTTCAACTTCTGTCAGATGTCCCGTAAATTCCTTTTCAAGCGACGGTCCGCTCAGTACGGCAATATCGCCTTCAAGAAGTGTTGTATTTCCGCGTGGAACAAGTTGTTTGTTGTCACGTATAATAAGTGCAAGAATGGTGTTTGGCAGAAGATGAATGTTGCGTATTTGTTTGTTTGCCCATCGGTGGTTTTTGGTTATGGGAAGCTTGATAAACTGGACGGGAACTTCTTTTGTGTAATCGTTAAAGGTTTTCATTACGTCGTCCTTGCTGTCAATCATATCAAGACATTTTGCAACAAACGGTATTAGTGTGCCTTGTAATGATATTGAAAACAGAACTATAAAGAAAGCAACATGGAATACGTCGTTTTTGAGGTAGGCAGGACTAACTACTGCCATAATGGCAAATACTATTGAAGCCGCACCTCTGAGTCCTGACCACGATACAAGAAGCTGTTGCTTTACGGGACACTTAAACGGAGTGAGAATTGCAAAAACCGAAAGAGGACGTGCGACAAATGTAAGGAACAGAGCAATGGCAAGAGCGGGAAGTATTATTGAAAGCATTTGTGACGGGAAGGATACCAATCCGAGCAGGAAAAATATCAATATCTGCATAAGTCCGGTTAATCCGTCAAAGAAGTGTACAAGGGATTTTTTATTGGGTATTTGGCTGTTGCCGAGTATTATTCCCGTGATGTATGCGGAAAGATAGCCGTTTCCGCCTATTACCGCCGAACCTGCGTATGATATAAGCGCCATACCGAAAACGAGAATGGATCCATAACCGTTATTGCCGATTTGAATTTTATTAAGCATAAAAGAGCACAGAAATGCGACCGCCACACCAATAGCAATTCCGAATACTATCTGAGCGAAAATCATATATAAAATTTCAATTCCGCTTGTTTTTCCGCTCATCAGTGCAAGAATAATTATTGTAAGCATATATGCACATGGGTCGTTGCTTCCGCTTTCAACCTCAAGCAGAGATGCAGTGTTATACTTTAAATTAAGTCTTTTGCTTCTTAATATTGAGAAAACCGAAGCGGCGTCTGTGGAACTGATAACCGAACCTATGAGCATACTTTCGAGAAAATCAAACTTTAATATGTAAAAGCAGAACAGTCCTGTTATGGCGGCGGTAAAAATTACGCCCAGTGTTGAGAGCAAAATGGATTTTGCGGCGATCTTTTTTGCTCGCTTCCAGTTTGTTCCGAAACCTCCGTAGAACATTATGAAGATAAGAGAAATTGAACATATCTGTTCGGCAAAAGCGAAATTATCAAATTGAATTTTAAAAATGCCGTCACTTCCGAACAACATACCGAGAAATATAAATACAAGCAGTGCCGGTACTCCAATCTTTGAGGATATTTTGCTCAGAGATATGCATATTAAAAGTATGGCGGCAATAACCAGAATATAAACGGGCATAAGTCCTCCTTTGTTATCCTTATAATAAAAAGCGCAACAAGAAAATCCAACTTCCTTGTTGCACACTATATTTTATGTAATTTATATTAGTTATAATATTTTAACATAAAATTATTATTTGCACAATGTCTAAAAATAAAGTAACAGGTTATTTCCTATGATTTGCGGTGCAAACAAAATTGTATCTTATACTTAAAAAATATTTTTTTATTTATGTATTGATTTTCGTAAACAATTGGTGTATTATGACCTTGTATTAGTATTTACGTGGAATTTTTATTAATTCCGCGTAAATCTTTGTTTTGTGAGCGACGTCACATCTCATTTGCAGTATAGTATATTACTCACCAACGCTCGGGCAATTAAGTCTTTTGATTTATCTAAGCTGTCTGCCCGAACTGTAAACGACGTCACGCCACATTTGCAGTATAGTATATTACACGGTAATGCTCGGGCAACTAAGGCTTATAATTTGTTTAAGCTGTCTGCCCGAACTGTAAGCGGCGTCACGCCGCAAATTGTTTGCGGGATTACCCGCTTTTTATTATGTGAGGATAGTTATGAAAATTGTAATTGTAGGATGCGGCAAGGTTGGTGCATCTATTGCCACAGAGCTTAATTCCGAAGGGCACGATATTGTTGTTGTTGACATAGACCAAAATTCCGTTAAAAATTTATCCGATTCCCTTGATATAATGGGTGTTGAGGGAAACGGTGCAACTTATGAGGTGCTGATTGATGCAGGTGCAGAAAGTGCAGACCTTGTGATTGCGGCAACTGCCAGAGATGAAATTAATCTTTATACATGCCTTATGGCAAAGTCGGCAGGCACAAAACATACTATAGCCAGAGTAAGAAATCCGGAATATACCAGTGATTTGTACAGAGTTAAAGATCAGCTCGGACTTTCTATGGCGATCAATCCCGAACTGACTGCGGCTGTTGAAATCAGCCGACTGCTCAGATTTGCGGGCGCGCTTGAAATTGACGCTTTTTCAAGGGGTCTTGTTGAACTGATAAAGGTTGCAATTCCACAGGAATCTTTAATTAACAATAAAAAAATCAGTGAAATAGATATTTTTAAGGGAAAAGTCCGTATTTGCTCGGTAGAGCGTGACGGAGAAGTCTATATTCCTAACGGAGACTTTGTCATACAGGGAGGCGACAGAGTTTCAATCGTTTCCAAGCCTGAAATTGCGGCAAAGTTTTTCAGAAAAATTAATGTTTCTATAGGCAGAAGCCGAGATGTAATTTTGCTCGGAGGCGGCAAGGTGTCTTATTATCTTGCAAAGACTCTTATTAAATCGGGAACGAATGTTAAAATAATTGAGAGAAATGCTCAAAGATGCAATGAACTTGCCGAGATTCTGCCTGACGCAGTTATAATTCAAGGCGACTGTATGGATCAGAACCTCCTTCTGAGCGAGGGAATTGAACATGCCGACGGCGTTGCCGCTTTGATGGATTATGACGAAGAAAACATACTGATTTCTCTTTATATCAACAGCGTATCAAAGGCAAAAATTATTACAAAAGTCAATAATACATCGTTTGACAATATACTTGACAGACTTAATATTGACTGTGTTATTCATCCCAAAAATCTCACCGGCGAGTATATTGCAAGATATATCAGAGCTATGCAGAATTCGTTAGGCAGCAATGTAGAAACACTCTATCGTCTGAATGAGGATAGGGTTGAAGCTTTGGAATTTAGAGTAAGAAAGTCGTCAAAGATAACCGGAATACAGATTAAGGATATGAGTCTGAAAGATAATCTTCAGATAATATGTATCAACCGTCGCGGAAAAATTATTATTCCGCAGGGAAGCGATGTAATAATGCCTGATGATTTGGTTGTTATTATTACAAAACACAAGGGGCTAAGTGATTTGGACGATATACTTAGCAGACATTGAGGGTTATAGAGCGGTATGAATAAGCGTATTATAGTTTATATTCTCGGATGGGTTCTTATTATTGAGGGTGCGGCAATGCAGATTGCAACCGTTACGTCACTAATTTTTAATGAGCACGAGGGGCTGTACTTCTTTTTGACAGGCGCGGCAAGTGCTGCACTCGGTTTCTTGGCGATAAAAGTCAAAAAGCCGAAAAATATGGTGCTGTATCAGAAAGCAGGTTTTGCGGCAACTGCACTAAGCTGGATATTAATGTCGCTTGTCGGATGTATTCCGTTTTGGGCAAGCGGAGAAATTCCCTCGTTTATTGACGCATTCTTTGAGACTGTATCGGGATTTACAACAACCGGTTCAACAGTTTTGACAAATGTTGAAGGATTAAGCAATTGTATGCTGATTTGGCGCAGCTTTCTTAACTGGTTGGGCGGAATGGGAGTTATTGTCTTTTTGCTTGCCATTATTCCAAAGCTTGGCGGTCAGCAGAATATTTATCTTATGAAAGCAGAAAGCCCGGGTCCCATTGTGGGCAAAGCAGTTCCTCATATGAGAAACTATGCGGCGCTGCTTTACGGAATATATATCGGACTCACTGCAATGGAACTGATTTTGCTGCTGTGCGGAGGAATGGGATTTTTTGATGCGCTGAACACAAGCTTTGCAACGGCAGGTACAGGCGGATTTGGTATTAGAAATGCAAATATAGCCGCATATGACACATATTATTTTCAGACGGTTATCGCTGTATTTATGCTGTTGTTCGGACTTAATTTTTCATTCTATATTTTGCTCCTTACCCGTAAATTTAAGCAGGCGTTCAGAATCGAGGAGCTTTGGTTTTATATTGGAATAGTTGCGCTTTCTGTGACTATAATTACAATCAACATAAGTTCAATTTATCCGTCGGTTTATGACGCTTTTCATCAGAGCTTTTTCTATGTGTCGTCAATAATGACAACGACAGGTTTCGGTATAGGAGATGTAAATCAATGGCCTGAGCTGTCAAAGGCTGTAATTATAATTATTACCTTTATCGGAGCTATGGCAGGAAGTACCGGCGGCGGTTTTAAGGTTTCAAGACTTCTGATTTTGTGCAAGGAGGTCAGAAAGGAATTTGCGCTGCTTGTACATCCCAGAAATGTTAAAGCTGTAAAAATGGACGGCAAAACAGTCGACCACAATATTATAAGAAGCACTTGTATGTTTCTTGTGGTATATATGGGGATTTTTGCACTGAGCTTTTTGTTAATATCAATTGAAAACAAAGACTTTTTAACAAGCTTTACATCAATTGCGGCAAATTTGAACAACACAGGTCCGGGACTTGGCGAAGTTGGTCCTGTGGGTAATTATGCTGGGTTTGGTATTTTTTCAAAAGCTGTTTTAATTTTTGATATGCTTGCAGGCAGACTTGAGCTGTTTCCATTGTTGTTATTGTTTTCACCGTCTGCGTGGAAAAAGGCATAAAATAAAAGAATATATATGTATAAAGACCTTACGGACTTATCTCCGTAAGGTCTTTGTTTTTTTATATTAGATTACCGAGTGCGGGTGCGGATGATTTTTCTGAAGAATTTGTTTGCATTGAAAGGAATGAGCGGAAAAAGATAGCTTTTTCCCGAGAGAGTTTGGTTGAAACAGAGAAGCAGAAGATTGATTATGAAAGCCGCAATAAATCCCCAGATGTTAAAAATATAGGTCAGAACAAGCAGAAGCACACGACAGAATTTCAGACTGTATCCAAGTTCATAGTTCGGCTGTGTGTAATTTGCAACTGTAACGAGTGCCATATACAAAATAGATTCTATGCTTACCCATCCCGACTGAACGGCGAATTCGCTGAGTGCAATTGCGCCTATGATACTTAGAGGAGTCGTGAGAGAATTGGGTGTGTTGAGCGCGGCAAGCCTCAGACCGTCGATTCCGACTTCCATTATGATGAGCTGCCAGAATATCGGGATATTCTGCGCCTCGTCAAGCAGGACAAACTTAAAAGCTTCGGGGCAGTATTGTGGATTTTGCAGGGCAAGCAGCCAAAGCGGAGTTATGAATACAGAAACAATTGTTATTAAATATCTGGCAAGTTTTAAATATGTGCCTGTTATAGGCGAAAAGTAGTAATCGTCAGCCTCCTCAAGTATATCAAATATTGAAGTCGGCAGCAGCAGCGCCGACGGGGCGTTGTCAACGAGTATAACAATATTGCCCTCAAGCACAGCAGAGGCGGCGGTGTCTGGACGTTCGGTATGCTTAACCTTTGGAAATGGATTGTACCATACGCGTTTGTAAAGCGCCTCAATAAGACTTTGCTGATTCATTGTAAGAGAAGGAACGGTAATGGCATTAAGTCTTTCCGTAAGTCTGTTAAGCAGTTTTTTATCGACCTTGGATTCCATATATAAAAGAGCTACGTCGGTCTGTGATTTACTGCCGATTTTAAATGACTGAACGGTTAAATCCGTATCTCGGATTCTTCGGCGTATGAGAGCCGTATTCAGAATAAGCGTTTCAACAAAGCCATCGTGACTTCCTCTTAAAACCTTGTCATTATCGGGTTCGCCTGTTGAACGCTGGGGATATGTTCGGGTGTCGAGCATAATTGCTTTGTCAAAACCCTCAATAATCACGGCGGATATTCCGCTGAGTACGTCTGTGCAGATTTTTGGAATATCGTCAGAGGCTTCAACCTCAACATACGGAACTGAGCTTTTAGAAAAATATTCGGGAGATTGGAAATTTTCCTCAGTCAGATTTTTATAAAAATATTCTATGATTTTTTCTGCTATATCATCTTTTATAAATCCGTCAATAAAAAACATAGCCGCATTTCTGCCGCATATTATCAAATCGCGCTGCACAAGGTCAAAGCTTTTGTCGCTTCGCAGAGCATTTTTTAATAAGGTTAAATTTTCACTATAACTGTTTGTAAGCATTTTTACCTCCAAAGGCTATTATAATTAAGTTTAATTGCCAAAATTTTAAAAACTAAAAATATTTTTTGGAAAATTGCATTAAAATATGCAATTTTTTTATTTTTTACAGGCATAGTTGAAAGGATTTCTTATATTTTTCAAAATAAATACGTTATTGGAGAAGTTTTATCGCGGATTTGCACATTTAAAATGCAATTTCGAGAAATTTTCCGAAATCCTTTCGAAATCGGAGGTGACAAACGATAGATAAAAAACTTACAAGCCGTGAAAAGGAGTTTTGCAGCTGTTTTTTAAATACAGGAAGTGCGGCGTTGGCTGCAAAACGAGCAGGCTACTCAAAAAATGCGGAACAGACAGGTGAAAAACTGCTGTGCAGAAAAGAAATTGCAGATGAAATTGAACATCTTGCACGACAACGGGAAAAATCACTTGCCAATATGGCTTCTGTCGGATACCAAAGGCTGGCATTTGGAAATATTTCGGACGCGGTTTCTCTTTTGTATATGGAGAACCCCTCAAGAGCGGATTTAAGCACAATGGATTTGTTCCTTGTGTCGGAAATCAAACGTCCGAAAGACGGCTCTATGGAAATCAAATTTTTTGACAGATTAAAGGCGCTTGAAAAGCTTGAAAGCAAAAGCGATGAAGAAATAGGAGTAAAAAGCCTGTTTGAAGCTATTGATGAGAGCGCAAAGGCTGTCGGAAGTGTTAATAATGGCGATTAAATCCTTTTCCGAAAAGCAGCTTAAAGTGCTCAGCTGGTGGAGCAGGAGCTCACAATTCAGAGAACGTGACGCAATTATATGCGACGGAGCAGTCAGAAGCGGAAAAACCTTTTGTATGGTAATTTCATTTATTATTTGGAGTTTTTACGCATTTGCAAGTTCTGATTTTGCACTGTGCGGAAAGACAATACGCTCGCTCAGGCGAAATATGGTTACTCCCGTAATTCCTCTTTTAAAGTCGCTCGGCTTTGAATGTGAGGAGAAGCTTTCTCAGAATATTCTGAACATTTCATTTCAGGGAGTAAAAAACAGATTTTATCTTTTTGGAGGAAAGGATGAAGCTTCGGCATCACTTATTCAGGGAATGACGCTCTCGGGGGTATTGTTTGACGAGGTTGCGCTTATGCCTCGCTCATTTGTTGAACAGGCTGTTGCAAGGTGTTCCGTTGCGGGGTCTAAGTTCTGGTTTAACTGCAATCCCGAATATCCCGAACACTGGTTTTATGTTGAGTGGATCAAAAAAGCGGAGGATAAAAATGCTCTTTATCTTCACTTTACAATGGATGACAATCCCGCGCTTTCGGACAAAGTCAAGAAAAGATATGAAAGTCTGTATTCGGGAGTGTTCTATGAGAGATTTGTAAAGGGCAGATGGATAGCCGTGTACGGCGCAGTCTATCCGTTTATGTCTGATGATGAAATGTACAGCGATGTGCCGAAAGGTGAATTTTCAGAGTATGCAGTATCCTGCGACTACGGCACAGTCAATCCGGCTTCGTTCGGTCTTTGGGGCAGGCAGAACGGAGTGTGGTACAGAATTGACGAGTATTATTTCAACTCGCGCACAGAGGGGTACCAAAAAACGGACGAGGAGCATTATAAATCGCTTTGTGACCTCGCAGGAAAAAGAAAAATTTCGCAGGTAGTGGTTGACCCTTCGGCGGCGAGCTTTATTGAAGTTATACGCCGCCACGGTCAGTTCAGAGTTATACCTGCACAGAACAATGTTGTAAACGGAATACGCAGAGTGTCGCAGGCATTAAAGGACGGAAGCGTTAAAATCTGCCGCAACTGCAAAGCGTCAAAAAAGGAATTTTCGCTGTACCGATGGGACAGTAAAAAGCCTGACGATGTTCCAGTCAAAGAAAACGACCATGCAATGGACGATATAAGGTATTTTGTTGCAACAATAATTGACGGCGGCTCAAAAATGTTTGCAATAGCCGCCGAAAGATAGGAGGAAAAAACAGCTTGAAGTTTAGCAGAAAAAGACGCAGCGAAAGCAAAACAAGCTCTGCTGCAGTTCAGACAGTACCTAAACATAAGCAAAATGATGCTGTATATTATTCAAGATTTAAAGCACAGAGCAAGGCGGAAAGAGAGATTTATTCCTCATTGCGTGAAGCAGTACCCGTTATTGACGCTGCAATCTGCAAAATTGTAAGACTAATCGGAAAGTTTGAAATAGCAGCAGATAATCCCGAATGTCAGAAGATTGCAGACAATTTTGTGAAATACGTTAATACAAACGGTTCATCAATCGGATTGAACAATTTTATTTACGGCTATCTTGACTCGCTTCTGACATACGGAGAGGCAGTCGGAGAAATGATACCCGACACAAACGGAGAAGGCATTATATCGTTGTATAATGCAAGTCTTGATGATGTTGAAATAAAAGCTGACAAATCGCCGCTTGATTTGATTGTATGCAGAAACGACTCGGGAGTTATCACCCCCGTAAAATATCAGAACCTTGTATTGGCTACTCTGCTTAATCCAAAGCCGGGTACGATTCACGGAACGTCAATATTAAGCGGACTTCCCTTTGTAAGCTCAATATTGCTGAAAATTTTCGGTTCGATAAAGACTAACTGGGAAAGATTAGGCGACGTGCGGTTTGTGGTTACATATAACCCTGATTCAAGCGGAGGAACATTTACCGAGGAAAATGCAAGAATGATTGCAGATGAGTGGAAAAAGGCTATGAGAAGCGACAGTGTGTGCGATTTTGTGTCGGTAGGTGACGTCAGCGTTAAAGCGATAGGAGCTGAATGTCAGATGCCCGACTGCGAGGTCCCCGTAAGGCATATTTTGGAGCAAATTCTTGCAAAACTTGGAATACCGCCGTTTCTTTTGGGATTTTCGTGGTCAAGCACGGAGCGAATGAGCGAGCAGCAGGCAGATATTCTCACAAGTGAGCTTGAATATTACAGGGCGGTTGTTGACCCTGTTATAACCAAGATTGTTGCGGCTCATCTGCGGCTAAACGGTTATAACTGCGGATTTGAAATAGTTTGGGATGACATAAATATGCAGGATACCGTGGAGCTTTCTCAGGCAAGGCTCAACAATGCAAGAGCGATGCAAATTGAAAATGATTTGGAGGTAATTGATGAATAAAACGGGGTTAAAAAAGGAGGCAGTTCTCGGTCAGGTGAGTGAAAACGAGAACAGGGAAGTAACCGAAGAGGAGCTAAAGCTCATAAACGGATACACACGAAGAAATCTTTCAAAAGATGAGGTATATGTTTTTTCGGTTGTTCTCTGTGACAACGACATAGACCGTGACGGCGAACGCTTTACGGTGGAATCACTGTTTGAACTTGAAAAGCTTTTTGTAGGAAAAACAGGAATTTTTGATCACAATCCGAGTGCTAAAAACCAGACGGCAAGAATTTTTGCCTGCGAGGTTGAAGCGGTTGAAGGAATGAAAACCGCTACCGGCGACGATTATTTCAGACTGAAAGCAAGAGCTTATCTGCCCGTAAGCGAGAAAAATAATGACGTTATTCTTGCGCTTGACAGCGGTATTGTCAAGGAAGTAAGCGTTGGATGTGCGGTTGAGGAGGTTTTGTGCAGCATTTGCGGAGAAAAAACAGATACCTGCCCTCATAAAAAGGGAGAAACATATGGCTCAAAAATCTGCTGCGGAGAGCTTACTCATCCGTATGACGCGTATGAATGGAGCTTTGTTGCTGTGCCCTCACAAAAAAAGGCAGGGGTAACAAAGTCGGTTTCAATTAACAGAAAGGAAACGAAAATGGAAACTATTTTAAAGCAGCTTGAAAGCAAAAAGGGTTTTGCCCTGAGCGACGCCGACTGTGAAAAGCTTTTATCGTATATTGGAAATCTTAAACAGGCGGCAAAAGACGGTGTATATTACCGTGACAGCCTGACAGGAGATGTACTCAGACTGTCGGCAATTGTACAGCCGGACATTTCAAGAGAAACTATGGAGAGCATTGCAAAGTCGATGACGGTGGCACAGCTAAAAGAATTTAAAACGGCTTTTGAAAAGAAAAAGAATGAGAGTGTAGTGCCCGTCCCTCAGCTTTACAATGACAAGAATAAAAACAAGACTGTTTCAAACGGTCAGTTTAAAATTTAACGGAGGTAAACAATATGAATGTAAACTTTAACGGCTACGGCGAAAATGTAGCAACTTTTATTGCAGACAGCGGTCTTACGGAAACAGGTGTTCCTGTTAAAATCAGTGCAGACGGAACAGTGTCAAAATGCGCGGCAAACGATGTGTTTTGCGGTATTTGTGTAGGCGTGCGCGACGGCTATGCAGCGGTACAGCTTTCAGGCTATGTTACTGTAAATACATCATCTAAAATTACTGCAGGCTATCAGAAACTTGCGGCAGCAGCAAACGGAAAGGTTGCCGTGAACACTTCGGGCAGAGAATTGCTCGTAGTTGATTCTACTGAAACAGAAGCAGGAATTATTCTTTAATAATTACAGGAGGTAAAATATGTCTAATTTTGAAAATATAACAATTGAAAAGGGTATGTATCAGGGAAAGGGTTCTCTTACCGATGTGCTTGAGAAGATTGACCCTTCAGAAAACTATGCCGGCACTTCGCTTGAGGGACTCGATGCTTTTTCACGTCAGCTCAAGCGCTTTGACATCAAGGTCAGCGGCAGAGGAAGCGACTGTGTTGAAAAGTTCTTCCAGACATCAAACTCGGCGGCTCTGTTCCCTGAATATGTGAGCAGGGCAGTCAGACAGGGAATGGAACGTGCTGATATTCTTCCTAATCTTGTGGCTACGGTTACGGATATTAACGGTATGGATTATCGCAGCATTGTATCTGCTCCGAGCGAGGACGACAAAACATTAAAGATTGTGAATGAGGGTGCGGTAATTCCGCAAACCGTTGTAAAAACAAGGGAAAACCTTGTTAAACTTCACAAAAGAGGCAGAATGTTGGTTGCTTCATATGAGGCTTTAAGATTTCAGCGCCTTGACCTGTTCACGGTAACGCTAAATCAGATAGGCGCATATATTGCAAGAGCACAGCTCAAGGACGCAATTGATGTGCTTATCAACGGCGACGGAAACGATAATGCTGCTGAGGTTGTAAGCGCAGCCTCAAGCGGAAGCGTTACATACGGTGATATCCTCAAGCTGTGGTCATCTCTTGCACCGTATGAGCTTAATACAATTCTTGCGCCTACTGATGAAATGCAGAAAATACTCTCGCTTTCTCAGATGCAGGATTCAAACGCAGGTCTTGATTTTCAGGGAACAGGCAAGATGATTACTCCGCTCGGCGCAACTCTGCTTCACGCTCCTGAAATGGAAAGCGGAAACATTATCGGCCTTGATAAAAACTGTGCTCTTGAAATGGTACAGGCAGGCGGAGTTGTCACTGATTATGACAAGCTCATCGACCGTCAGCTTGAACGCGCGGCTATTACCTGTACGGCAGGATTTTCAAAAATCTTTACGGAAGCGTCAAAGACACTTGATTGCTGATTGAGGTGATTGTTTGAACATTGCAAATATAGCGTCACGTTTTGTTTTGCTGACGGGACTTGATAACAGTGAAATTTACAAATGGCAAGCGCTGATTGATGATGCGTGCAGTTATGTAAGCTCACTAGTTGTAAAAGACAAGCTTGATGACAATGACACGAAAAGGCTTGAAATGCTGTGTGCTGTCTATGCATTCAGACTCTACAGCCTGTGCAATGATGAAAACATAACCTCGTTTACTGCGGGTGACGTACATATTGCGTCACCCGACAGCAGTAAAGACAGAGGCGACAGACTGTGGAGAGAATACGCTGAGAAAGCGTCAGATTTAATTAAAGGCGAAAAATTTTTATTCGGCAGGGTGATATAATGAGTATTTTTAATTCTGTCGGGGAAACAATAAAAAGATACGGATGCAGTGTGAAAATTACAGATGGCAGCAAAGATGCAACCGTAAAAGCGTTTGTTGAGCCGCTCAGATATAAAAACAGAGTGTATGTCGGAGGAGAATATCACTATCTTGGATACAGAAGAACGGAAAAATATCTGTATGTGGGATTGCCTGAATATGTTCTTGCCGAGAATTCTTCCGTAATAGAAATGCAAAAAAAGAAATATATTGTTAAGAGATGCGAAACATATTATGTAAAGGATTGTCCGGTTTATGTGTGGGCGATTTTGCTGCCTTACGGCGAAACATTGGAGGATGATTATGAATCAGATTGAAAAACAGGTTGACCGTATTATTGCGGGGCTGAAAATAATTGATGAACTGAAACCGCTCAGATTTGTAAGAGAATACGGTTCTCAAAATGTAGAAACGCCGATAAAAGGGTTTCTTGCGGTGGTTTCTGTAACAGACACCTCCTTGTCAAAAAGTTTTATAGGCGGATATATGTCGTCATCGGTAAAGGGCGACCAATATACGGCGCACGTGGAGATAAGAGTTTATGCTCCTGCAACTGAAAACGGAAGCGGTTTATCCGAGATTGTAAGCGAGATTATGACAGGATTAAAAAAGGCTGACGGAGAAAAGATTATTGTTGAATCGAACGCATCTCCCATTGCTTTTGACCCTGATATGAACGCTATATACAGAACTGTTGATTTCGCAATAGAATTTTGTCTTTGCGAGGAGGGATAGTATGACGGATTTCGTTTTTTTAAAGGGTGATGATGTTACTGTAAAACTTAATTCCGAAATACTCGGAGGCGTGCTCAAAGCAGAGTGTGTTACGCAAAATACATTTATAAATATAGAGCAGTTTCTTACAGATATTCCTGTAAAAAGAATTTCCAAGAAAAATTATGAGATTGTGCTGACTCTAAACAGCGGTTCTGAAAATCCCTTATTTAAAAGCGACAGCATTTCTGAACTTGAATTTTCGGATAATCAGAGAACAGTCAAATATTATGACTGCTGTGTTAAAAGCACGGAAAGCATAATAAACGCAAAGGGAGCTGTTGAGTATAAGGTAAAAATAATTGCGGGAAAAAGAGAGGTTGTATTATTGTGATAACTAATGATCTATACAGTCTTGCGGACGAAAATACTCCCGGATTTGACGCTGAACATATGAGTGAACTGCTTGAACAGGAGAGCAGGCGCTATAGCAGAAGTCTTGGAGAGGAAGAGGAGGCAAGATTAAAGTGAAGCTTGTTCCTATGAGATTTAAGGGTGTGGAATGGCATCATAATCCAAGAGAGATTTCATTTGAATGCGACAAAGAGATTAATGAGCTGAAATCACCTTACGGAAACGCATACATACAGAATATGGGAAGAAAAAATATGAAAATAAGCGGTACGGGAGAATTGTACGGCGAAGATTGTCTTGAACAGTTTAACAGGCTTTTAAAGCTGTTTAAGGAAGGCGGACAAGGTGTGCTTGCAATTGCGCATATGACGCCCATGTTTGCTGTTTTTGAAAACATAAAGATTATTGGAGAGCCAAAACCCGATATTCTGACATACAGCTTCGTTTTCAGAGAGGTTATGGAAAATAAAAGAGATGAGATACAGGCATCACATCTTGCAGAGAACGGTGAAAATCTTTGGGACATTTCTTATAAATACGGCATTTCAATTGACACTCTTGTAAAGCTTAATCCGCAGGTTAAGCGTCCCGATATTGATTTGACCGGAAAAGCGGTGGCATTATGCTGAAATTTGTGATTAAATATTCTGACAATACGCAAAGGACAATTGAAAATCCTCTTACGGTCGTAATGAACAGCGAGCTTGGTGTGCCTGCCGACGACCTTACAATTACTTTTCCGTTCAGCAGAGAGATTAGTAAAAACGCAGATTTTATAAATGTCTTTATGAATGATGAAACGGTTTTCAGCGGACAGATAGACGAGATTGTCAACATAAAAAATGACAGCGGCGTTATTACAAGAATTGCCGCAAGAAGCCGCGCCGCCGCATTGCTTGATAATGAGGCTGAACCCGTTACATATATTAATCCTGCTCCTGAATTCATTTTCAACAGACATTTAAAACCGTTTGGAATTAACGATTATGAGGCAGACAGCACGCCGTTTTTCGGAGCTTTAAAAATAGACAAGGGTATGTCGCACTGGCAGGTGTTTCAGAATTTTTGCAAAAACCGATACGGAAGTATTCCGAGGATTACAGCAAACGGAAAAGCCTTTTTCAGAGAAATTGATAATACGGACACCGTAGTGTTTGGCAAAGGTGACGGCAAAATTAATTATTATTCGGCTAAAGAAAGCGATATGCGCTATAAGCTTATATCTGAGGTCAGGGTAAAGCTTGATGAATTTGGAACTTACAGCGGACGCATAGAAAATCAAAACAGCGCTTGCGGTAATATTACCCGTGTGAGATATGTTAATGCCACGGCGGACACAAGCACAATTGAAACGGCAGATAAAATTATCAGTCAGAGCAATTCGGACAGCTATAAAATTGTGCTCGAATGTGCGGGAAGCCATATTAATTTGATTGGTAAAAAAGCTGTGTTTGATGATGAGGTATTAGGCAAAAATCAAAATCTGCTTGTCAGCAAAATTAAATATACTCTGACAAAAAGCGGAGAAAAAACCGTTGCAGAGCTTAGAAAGGAGAAATTCTGATGTGGCTTATGAACTATATTACAAAAAATTCAATTTCCTCGCCTAATGCGGTTAAGGGAAATGTGAAAAATTCAAACAAGGACAGTCTGGCGGTTGTTTCGTCGGGAGAGCATAAAAGGCTGAAAACCTGTATGCCTTACGGCATAGCGAGCGTTCCGCCTGTCGGAGAGCATGCGGTCGTGCTTCCTCTTGATGACGGAGAGGTAAATATTGGTGTAATTGCGCAAAGCAAATCTCTTGAAGAGGGAGAAGTAATGCTGTACTCAAAGGGCGGAGCGTCAATCGTGCTGAAAAACAACGGAAAAGTCCTTATAAACGGCAGGGAGATTACATAATGGTTGACGTAAGAATTAAAAACGGCGATGTTGTAAAGGACAGTGCGGGAAAATTTGTTAAAATTACAGGAAATGACGCTCTTTTTCAGCGTGCTTTAATCTGCATCGGCACTCGGCTCGGCTCATTTATTTACGACAGAAATCTTGGTTCATATATAGGTGAAACCAAATTTGAGGGTGATGATGCGGCAGAAAAAGCCGAGCTTGTCATAAACGAAGCGCTGGCGCAGTTTGAGGATACATACGCAGAAGTTGTTGAATATGGAGAGGTCATAAAACTGAAAATTACTATAGGTTCTGAAAGCAGAAATGAGGAGGTGCGTTTAAACGGATACGTATAATGAAATTTATGAAAGAATGAAGCAGAAATACGTTCAGGAGAGCGGTTCGGAGTT
Organism: uncultured Clostridia bacterium; assembly: GCA_947624865.1. Classification (GTDB taxonomy): domain Bacteria; phylum Bacillota; class Clostridia; order Oscillospirales; family Acutalibacteraceae; genus Ruminococcoides. The sequence goes on from CANQMH010000019.1 coordinate 29,294, forward strand.
TGACGAGGCAAGTGACATTGCAATAAGACTTAAAGTGCTTGCAGGAGAAATTTATAATGCTCAGGTAAATATGGAGTGGCTCAAAAACCAGATGTTTGCAAATACTGCAAGCGGAGAATATCTTGATTATATTGCTTCACAGAGAGGACTTGAGCGCAAACAGGCAACAAAGGCCCATGGAGAAATAACATTTTATATTTCCGAACCGATTGACCATGATATAATTATTCCGCAGGGAGCGGTTGTAGCCACAACAGATGAAGTTCCTATCAGATTTCGTACTATTGAAAATGAAGAAATCAGCGCGGGGAATACACTTGTAAGTGTTTACGCCGAGGCAGAAAAAGCAGGCAGAAGCGGAAATATTGAAAAGGACAAAGCTGTTGTTGCAGTAAGCGTTCCTGCGGAGATTGAAACGGTAACAAACCGAGTTGTTTTTACTGACGGTACAGACGAAGAAAGTGATAATGAGCTGAGAGAACGCATAAGGAGTACATTTACAAGTCAGCCTAACGGCACAAACATTGCATTTTACAAACAGCTCGCTTTATCTGTAGAGGGAATAACAAAGGCAGGAGTAGTTCCGAAGGTCAGAGGAACGGGAACGGTGAACATATATGTGTGCGGAAACGGAGCAGCGGCAGGAACTGCGGCAATTTCCAATTTACAGACGCTTGTAAACAGGGAACGAGAGCTTAATGTTGATGTTAAGGTTTATAATGCAAACTTTGTGGATTATGACCTTACGGTAGGCGTTACGGCAAAAAACGGATACAGCACAAGTGAAGTCGAAAGCAAATGTACGCAGGCATTCAAGAATTACATCAATTCTATTCCTATCGGCGGAAAGCTGTATTTGTCATTACTCGGAAAATATCTTCTTGATACGGGATGCATTGAAAACTATGAGTTTGATACGTATATGGAAAATCAGGAAATATCAGGCGCTCAATGCTTCAGAGCAGGCGCAGTGAGTATAGTGGTGGATTAATGGACAGTTATAATTCAATGAAAACAAAGCTTTTGCCCTTAGGCATTTATACAATAGAAGATAACTCAAATATATCGGCAGAGCTTAAAGCATATGCAGAAGGGCTGAATGTTATGTTTGATACACTTGATGTTATGGAAAGAGAGTGCTTTATAGAAACGGCAGAGAGCTACGGAATTGAAGAAAGAGAATTATTTATCGGCAAAGAGCGTTCGGAATATTCGACCGAAAAACGCAGAAATATGCTTTTGATTCAGGAGCAGATGAATGGAGGAGAATGTAATCCCGACGCATTTAAAAAACTGCTTGAAGGATACGGACTTTCAAACTTTGAAATAGCTGAGGGTTTTGCCGAGCAGACAGTAACAATCAATGTGTATGATAAACTGACAGATGAAATCAAAAAAATGATTGAAGAAAATATAAATGCGAATTTTCCTTCTCACCTGATTATTACGGTGAAATATTTATGATGATTTTTTAATATAAATAAAACATATAACAGAGTACGGTTGTTCCAAATTATAGGAGCAGCCGTATTTTGCACATATTATATACTTTTCAGGTACGCATAAATCATTTTTTATTTCTGCAATACTCTTAAAACTGTTTTGGGATTGCAATATATTGTCCGCCGCAAAATGTACAAAAAATTTAATTTACAGCTACGTTCGACAATTTTTGATATAAGAATAATTAATATTAGACTAAAATAATTAAAAATGCAAATATTATGCAGAAATTTAAAAAAATTTTAATAAAAGAAGGAGGAGATACTGTTGTAAATATAATAGAAAACAAATTAAAAGGCAGTACAAACAAAACAGCCGCCTCAAAAAACGGCAGCTGTTACAAAAACAATTCATATTTAATTAAGAAAAGCAGGTGTTTTTTGCGTAGAACGAATACTTCTACGCAAGGCGGCTCATTAAACACCGTTATATATGGTTTTTTTCATTTCTTTGACCCCGTTTTTGACTGCTTTTATTCAGGCGTGCAGTTTTTCGAGCTGTCGGCGTTTCATATCTATGGAGGAATGAACATAAGTATTGAGTGTTACGCCCACATTTGCATGACCGAGCATTTCGCTCAGCGATTTTACATCTACTCCCGCTTCGATACATCGGGTAGCAAAAGTGTGCCGAAGCGTGTGATAGTTTACCTGCTTTATGCCGCAGTCGTCAAGCAATTTGTGAAAACGATATTCATAGGTTCTCGGACTGACGAATGAAAGCGTTTCTGATAAAACATAGCCCATGGCGTATTCCTGCCTCTTTTCAATCAGGTGCGGAAGCAGTACCGATGAAATCGGTATGTCGCGGACAGACGCGGCTGTCTTGGGAGTGTCCAAAATCAGCATTGTCTTGTGACTTGTTTTTGGGTCTGTACTGCGTACTCTCGAAATAGTATGGCGAATATGGATCACCTGCGATTTCAGGTCAATATCGTCCCAAGACAAGGCGCATACCTCTCCGATGCGCAGTCC
>CANQMH010000020.1 GCA_947624865.1 uncultured Clostridia bacterium
GCTTGTAGAAAAGTGCATTTCCGGCTGGAAAGAGATTGAGTATGAAGTTATGCGTGACAGCGACGGCAACGTTATTACCGTCTGCTCAATGGAAAACTTCGACCCTGTAGGTGTTCACACAGGCGACTCCATTGTTATTGCGCCTACGGTAACTCTCGCAGACAAAGAGTATCAGATGCTCAGAAGTGCGGCTCTTAACATTATTTCTGCTCTTAAAGTAGAGGGCGGATGCAACTGTCAGTTTGCGCTTAATCCCGAAACCTTTGAATACGCTGTAATCGAAGTTAACCCTCGTGTGTCGCGTTCATCTGCGCTTGCATCAAAGGCTACAGGTTATCCTATTGCGAAAGTAGCGGCTAAAATTGCAATCGGATACACTTTAAATGAAATTAAAAATGCCGTAACTGGTACAACATACGCTTGCTTTGAGCCTGCGCTCGATTACGTTGTTGTAAAATTTCCGAAATGGCCTTTTGATAAATTTGTATATGCAAAACGTACTCTTGGAACCCAGATGAAGGCTACAGGCGAGGTAATGGCTATTGCGCCGACATTTGAACAGGCAATTATGAAGTCTGTAAGGGGCGCTGAAATCTCGCATAATACTCTTGACGACAAGGAATTTGCCGAGCTTTCAAACGCTTCGGTATATGACAGACTCAGCGTGTGCGACGACAGAAGAATTTTCTGTGTTTACGAAGCTCTTAAAAGAGGCATTACAGTTGAGCAGATTCACGAAGTAACCATGATTGACGAATGGTTTCTTGAAAAGCTCAAAAATATCATTAATGTTGAAAACGAGCTTAAAAGCGGCGAGCTTACACAGGAACTTTATGTACGTGCAAAGAACAAGGGCTTTCTTGACAAGACGATTGAGGAAATTACAGGCAAAAAGATTGAAAATCCCCTTGTTCCGGTTTACAAAATGGTTGATACCTGCGCGGCTGAGTTTGAGGCTCAGACACCTTACTTCTATTCTACATACGACAGCGAAAACGAGGCTGAGCAGTTTATAAATCAGCGTGCAAGCGACAAAAAGACTGTAATTGTATTCGGCTCGGGCCCTATCAGAATTGGCCAGGGTATTGAATTTGACTACGCTTCCGTTCACTGTGTATGGGCGCTTAAAAAAGCGGGATATGATGTTGTTATTGTAAACAACAACCCCGAAACGGTATCTACCGACTTTGATACTGCCGACAGACTTTACTTTGAACCTCTTACAACAGAAGACGTAATGGGAATTATACAGACTGAAAAACCATATGGAGTTGTTGTTGCGTTCGGCGGTCAGACAGCTATAAAGCTGACAAAGTTTTTGAGCGACAGCGGTGTTAATATTCTGGGAACATCATATGACGCAATTGATATGGCAGAGGACAGAGAGCGTTTTGACGAGCTCCTTGAAAAGTATAACATCAAGCGTCCTAAGGGTGTTACTGTTATGACAACCGAAGAAGCTCTTTCGGTTGCTTCAAATATCGGCTATCCTGTACTGCTCCGTCCGTCGTATGTTCTCGGCGGTCAGAATATGATTATAGCTTTCAATGAGGATGATGTTAAAGAATATATGGCTATCATCCTTGCTCAGAATATTGAAAATCCGATTTTGATAGATAAGTATCTTCAGGGTACTGAGATTGAGGTTGACGCGATCTGCGACGGCGAGGATATTCTTATTCCCGGAATTATGGAGCATATTGAACGTGCAGGCGTTCATTCGGGCGACTCGATCGCAGTTTATCCCGCATGGAATTTGTCTGATGAAATGACTCAGATTATTATTGAAAGCTCCAAAAACCTTGCAATTGAACTCAAGACAAAAGGTCTTGTAAACATTCAGTATTTGATTTATAAGGACGAGCTTTATGTAATTGAGGTTAATCCGCGTTCTTCAAGAACAATTCCTTACATAAGCAAGGTAACAGGCGTTCCTATGGTTGACCTTGCAACAAGGGCAATGCTCGGAGAAAAGCTTGCCGATATGGGTTACGGCACGGGTCTTTACAGAAAGAGCCCTTATATAGCCGTAAAAGTTCCTGTATTCAGTTTTGAAAAGCTAATTAATGTTGACAATCACTTAGGTCCGGAAATGAAATCTACCGGCGAGGTGCTTGGAATTGCAGGCACTTTGGAAGAAGCACTTTACAAGGGACTCATCGCCGCAGGCTATAAGATGAAGAAAAACGGCGGTGTGTTTATTACCGTTCGTAATTCAGATAAGTCTGAAATCGGTGAAATCGCGAAGAAATATTATGATTTAGGATTTACAATATATGCTACAGGCGGTACGGCTGAGGTTCTTAAAAAATTCGGAATTGACGCTGTATGCGTTAAGAAAATCCACGAATCAAAAACAAACAATACGCTTACTCTCATTGAGTCGGGCAAAATACAGTATGTTATTTCAACCTCTGCCAAGGGCAGAATACCGTCGCGTGACTCTGTTAAAATACGCAGAAAAACCGTTGAAAGAAACATTCCTTGTCTTACATCTCTTGATACGGCAAACGCTCTTGCAGATTGTCTGAAGAGCCATTATACACAGCACAGTACAGAGCTTATTGATATTAACAATATGAGGGAGGAAAAGCTAATGCTTAAATTTACTAAAATGCAGGGTATTGGCAACGACTATATTTATTGCAGCACATTTGACCAGGAAATAAATAACCCTGAAGCACTTGCGGTAAGACTTTCAGACAGACATTTCGGAATCGGCGGCGACGGAATTATTCTTGTATGCCCGTCAAAGGTTGCAGATGCCAAGATGAAGATGTATAACCGTGACGGCTCAGAGGGCAAAATGTGCGGCAACGGTATCCGCTGTGTAGGAAAGTTCCTCTATGATAATGGTATGGTTGATTACAACGAAAAAGACGAAATCACCATTGAAACTCTCAGCGGTATAAAGAGCCTGAAGGCTTACACAACAAACGGAGAAGTTACACGCCTTAGAGTTGATATGGGCAAGGCTATTCTTGAGCCAAAGGAAATTCCTGTTGCAATCAATGCAGAAAAGGTTGTAAACGAGCCTGTTAAGATTGGCGACAAGGATTTCAATATTACCTGCGTATCAATGGGCAACCCTCACTGCGTGGTATTTATGGATGATATAGATAACCTTGATATAGAAAAAATCGGTCCTGAATTTGAGTTTGACAAACTATTCCCGGAAAGAGTGAATACAGAATTTGTTACCGTGCTTGACGAGCATACAATCAAGATGAGAGTATGGGAACGCGGTTCAGGTGAAACCTGGGCGTGCGGCACAGGAGCGTGTGCAGTTGCCGTAGCCGCTTGTGAAAACGGTTTCTGTAAAAAGGGCGAAGATATAAAGGTTAAGCTCAAGGGCGGCGATCTGATTATAAATTATACAGATGAAACAGTATATATGACGGGTAATGCGGAAAAAGTATTTGACGGAGAAGTTGAGGTGTAATTTTGTGGAAATGACCGAACAAAAGAAGAATAAAAAATATATATTCGTTACGGGCGGTGTTGTTTCGGGACTCGGAAAGGGTATTACTGCGGCATCTCTCGGCAGACTTTTAAAAGCGCGAGGATTAAAAATAGTTGCCCAGAAGCTTGACCCATACATAAATGTTGATCCCGGTACAATGAGTCCGTATCAGCACGGAGAGGTTTTTGTAACCGAAGACGGTGCAGAAACCGACCTTGACCTCGGTCACTATGAGCGTTTTATTGACGAGAACCTAAACAAATATTCAAATCTTACGACAGGAAAGGTTTATTCTAATGTTCTTGAAAAGGAACGCCACGGAGATTATCTCGGAAAAACAGTTCAGGTAATTCCTCACATAACAAATGAAATTAAGTCGTTTATATATAACGTAGGTGAAAAGACGAATGCAGATGTTGTAATCACGGAAATCGGCGGAACTGTAGGAGATATTGAAAGCCAGCCGTTCCTCGAAGCCATTCGTCAGGTTTCTCTTGAAGTAGGCAGAGAAAACAGTATTTTCATACATGTTACGCTTGTTCCTTACATCAAAGGCAGCGAGGAGCATAAGTCAAAGCCTACACAGCATTCGGTTAAGGAGCTTCGCTCGCTCGGAATTAATCCCGACATAATCGTGCTTCGCTGTGATGAATCGCTTGAGGAGAGCATTTTCAGCAAAATTGCGCTTTTCTGTAACGTAAAGCCTGATTGTGTAATTGAAAATATTACTCTGTCCACGCTTTATCAGGCTCCTCTTATGCTTGAAGACAGCAATTTCTCGAATGTTGTGTGCCGTGAACTTAATATTGTGACTGACAAAGATCCCGACCTAACCGAGTGGAAGGAAATGCTCGACAGAATTAATAACCGCACTAAAAAGTGCAAAATCGCGCTTTGCGGTAAATATGTTGCGCTTCACGACGCATATCTTTCTGTTGCAGAGGCTCTGCGCCACGCAGGCTTTGAAAATTCTGCCGATGTTGAAATTAAATGGATTGACTGTGAGCTTATAACAAAGTATAAGGCTGATGAACTGCTGGGCGATGTTGACGGTATTCTTGTTCCCGGCGGTTTTGGCAACAGAGGCGTTGAGGGAAAGGTTATGGCAGCTAAGTATGCCCGTGAACACGATATTCCTTATCTTGGAATCTGTCTCGGTATGCAGACGGCTGTTATTGAGTTTGCAAAGAATGTTCTCGGCTTTGAGGACGCAAACAGCGGTGAATTTGCTCCCGAAGGAAAGCATAATGTAATTGACCTTATGCCCGAACAGCTCGGTATTGAGGATATGGGCGGCACAATGCGTCTGGGTGCATATCCGTGCGTTATCAAAGACGGTTCAATGATGGCAAAGGCATACGGCACAAAAGAAATTGCCGAACGTCACCGTCATCGTTACGAATTTAATAACGATTACAGAGAAGAGATTGAAAATGCGGGTATGAAAATCACAGGCACTTCGCCAAACGGCTTGCTCGTTGAGGCCGTTGAAATTCCCGACAAGCGTTTTTACGTGGGCGTTCAGTATCATCCTGAATTCAAGTCGCGTCCTAACCGTGCGCACCCGCTGTTCAGGGAGTTCATAAAAGCATCGCTTGAAAAGTAAGTTTTACATAATCATACCATATTAAAAATCTCAGCAAAAATAAGAAGGATTGATTACAATGAAGATTAATAAGAATTTTGATAACCTTGTGCCAAATTACCTTTTTGCAGATGTGGCAAAAAAGACAAATGATTTCGCAGCGGCAAACCCCGATAAAAAGATTATAAAGCTCGGCATCGGCGACGTTACTTTGCCGCTGGCTCCTGTTGTAATTGAAGCAATGAAAAAGGGTGCAGAGGACTTGGCTCACAAAGAAACCTTTAAGGGTTATCCCGATTATGAGGGTTACGAATTTCTGAGAGAAGCTATTTCGAATTATTACAAAAGCTTTGGCGTAACGGTTTCGGCTGATGAAGTTTTTGTTTCCGACGGCGCAAAGTCCGACTGCGGAAATATAGGAGATATTTTTGACAAGGATAACACGGTTCTTGTTACCGACCCTGTTTATCCCGTTTATGTTGATTCAAATATTATGGCAGGCAGAAATATCGTATATGCCGCTTCAAACGAATCAAACGGTTTTGCCGCACTTCCCGATGAAAACGTAAAAGCAGATATTATTTATCTTTGCTCGCCTAACAATCCTACAGGCTCGGCTTATACTGCCGAACAGCTCAAAATGTGGGTCGATTACGCTATCAAAAACAACGCCATTATACTTTATGATTCTGCATATGAAGCGTTTATTACTGAGGATTTGCCGCGTTCAATTTTTGCGATTGAGGGTGCAAGAAAATGCGCAATAGAAATGTGCTCACTTTCAAAGACAGCAGGATTCACCGGCACACGCTGCGGTTACACGGTTATTCCGAAAGAGCTTGAGCGTGACGGCCATAACATTTATGCAACATGGTACCGCCGTCAGGCTACAAAATTCAACGGCGTTTCATGGCCTGTTCAGTGTGCGGCAGCGGCTGTATTCAGCGAAGAGGGTCAGAAGCAGATTAAGGAGAATATTTCTTATTATCAGGAAAATGCAAGAATTATTTCCTCTGCGCTTGACGAGCTGGAAATCTATTATACAGGCGGCAAAAATTCACCTTATATCTGGCTAAAGTGTCCAAACAATATGGGAAGCTGGGAGTTCTTTGATTTGCTACTCAAGGAAGCAAATGTTGTGGGAACTCCGGGAGAAGGCTTCGGCGAAAACGGCGCAGGTTACTTCCGCCTTACATCTTTCGGCGACAGAGAAAACACAATCGAAGCCGTTGAAAGGATCAAAAAGCTTTTATCAAAATAATTTTTTATATAAATTAGAATAATAAAAAAGACCGCTGAAATTAAAAATAATTTCAGCGGTCTCAGCTTGTTGAAAAAGTTTTGCAAAAGCTGTTTTTTTAAGTATATATTTAATTACTATTGTATTAACGTTGAACGTGGTGTCTATAAATAATTTATTTTTAATTATTTAAAATCATTTGATATTTCGGTTACATTATAATCAGCTTTGTTGGATGTAATATTAGCATTTATCAAACTGTCCATGTTTGTCCAATCAATATTGTGTTCAAAACTCAAATCTGCCGGATCTTCTTTTCCCCATCCAATTGTTCCGTCAGGGTATTGTACAATATTTTTGGCAATAATAGTGAAATATCTGTTAAATGTTTCTTCCGATTTAGCAGTCATCTTGATAGAATATGTAATATTAATGCTGTTAAAACAATCTAATTCATTAGAAAATTTACTATATTTGTTTAATTTTAGTACACTGAAATAGGTATTGTTTTTGTTTGGCGTATCATTACTCTTATAAGTAATACAATCCCAATCATATAGATAATCTCCAACTTTAAAAGCAGTAATTGATTCCAGATAATCGTTAGCTTGTTTTTTAAACTGTGTCAGATCCATGTCAGATGTTATTTCTGTAATATACTGTGGAACATCACTAACTTTATATGTTTTTGATGTTTCCGTTAGCGAATACTCCTGTGTATCGTCATATTGATTTTTCTGCAATGCATAAATTGTAACATCCTCGCCGATGCTGAAAGTCCCATCAGTTGTAACCGTATCGGGTGATGTTGAATATTCTACATTTAACTGTACCTCTTCAGCACACCTTGAATTATTAAAAGAAACTGTACAAAACGGCGATACACCGTCAAAATCGACGACTAATCCTTCAAAAGGATCGAGAGATATTTTTCCGTCAGAATCTGCACCTGAATCCGATAAATCAGATTTATTATTTGACCTTTCATTAATGATGTATTCGTTTTCAGATGCGCATCCATAAAGATTAAATATACATAAAATAATCAACAGTACGCTTAATGTTTTTAATGTTTTCTTCATGGTCAACTCTCCTTAAATTTTATTTGACTGTCATTGTGCATAAACGCAATAAGTATAACGCATTTGTTTTACTATGTGTTCATTCTTTGTAAGCCTTGCTTTTTATATGCCATACGAATTATTACTATTGTAAAAATGATTTATGGATATCAACGGTAACTGATAGGGTAAATGTCTAAAGATTTTTCCAAGGAGTATGTGTATACGAAATCATTTCCGCTTAATGATAAATGCTTGGATTGCACCGATAATTCCACCTACAAGCATACACAATAGCCCAATTACAGTCATGCAATCAGAGCCTGAAATAACATATGCGCAAATAATCATCATGATTGCAGATAATAATTCTAAAATAGATCCGCTTTTCAATTTGTTTAAGCATTTGCAAGCACCGATTAGCCCTACGATTGCTCCGCCAAAAATTAATATAAAAGCTACATCACCGCGATAATTGCCAAAAGCCCCTGCCAAAAAGGTTGTGAATAAACCTCCGAGGATCCCGAATATTGAGCCAATTAATCCCAGAATAAATGCTGGTAAACACTTCTCCTGATCTGTTTTCTTTTGCGGGATCATTATCTCCTTTGTGCTAGTTCCGCAATTTTCGCAGAATTCTTCACCTTCGCTTAATTGTTTTCCGCACTTTTTGCAATACATAGTATTACCTCCCAAAATTAGTTTGTTTATCGCACAAATGTTATTTTAATTTTCTGTGGAATCTCATTGTTGTCCGTCCAAGTAAACCCAATAGCTATTTCATTCTCTGTTATACAACCATACATTGTGGTATAATCAGAACCCCACATATCAGCTAAATCATTGATTTTTAACCTACGGTAGTCCGCAATCGAATATTTTTTTGATTTTTCCAGATCATCATTAACATTGATTGGAGTCTACTACCATAAGCAATGCTCATATAAATCTATTCAAACTTATTCATCACCTTTATATTATTTTTCTTTACAATCGAAGAAAGCTTAAATGATGTTATTACAAGTGCAATACTGTCAAGGATGAAAAGCCATCCGCCAAATGTTATTCTCAGATTAATATAGACGGCGTTGCTGGAGTAATAAGCAGCAAACATGATTATATACCAAAAAAGCATGACCAATAAAATAATAATTGATATCGTTTTCGTCATAATCAAATATTTTGCAGTGTATTTTCTTTGTTTAATCAGCGGAAACAGCATTGATAACGCAGCAACTATAATTGCACCAATTCCAAAAACAATTAAAAAAATATAAGAAGGAAGAAATATAAAAGGAATATATTTAGCTATCTCAATCAGAGTATCAAAAAACGAATATGATTGTGATACCATATTTATTAAATTATCAGAAATATGAACATTTTTAAAAGCTGCAAATATAGGGTTTAACAGCAATAAAAATAAGGTTACAATAAATAAAATTTGTCCGTTTTCAAGCGGTGCCAAAAAATAATGTGCTTTCTCTTTTAATGTTTTCATGTCAAAGTTAACAGACGTATCTGTTTTACTTCCGCAATAAATGCAGAATCTTGCATTGTTATCAATTTCTTTTTTACATTTTTTACATATCATATGAATTCCGTCCTTTCAAACTACATTAAATTTTTTATTGAAAAATACCATTTTCCATTAATTTTTACATATTTTACCGAATTACGGTCCTTATCCTTTGTACTGTAGTCGATAGAAATATCGGCAGCTGCTGTCGTATCACTTGTAATTAATAAATCATAAACAGTTATATATATTTTGGAATTTTTCCCGGAATTAGATAATCCTATTGATCCCAGCGACCACGAATTCCACAAATCCGTACCCAACAAATCCGATCCTAAATCTATCGTTGATTTAATTGCAGACTGTGCTGAAGGTTCAAAGCATGAAATCATATTTTGGTAATCTCCTTCGTTAAGTGCTATGGCAAGCTCATTAGTTATTGACAAAATATTTTCCTCATCGCTTTTTTGAAAAAATAAACATAAAAGGGATGTAATAACAATAGCCGATAAAATTATAATTATTAATCTTTTAATAGTAAAAACTCGCTTTAATTTTACAACGGCTTTATGTTCTATCTCTGGCGGCGAATTTAAAAAGTTGCTATTTATGTTTTCGTTTTCGGTAATACTCTGTTCATCAGATTCTCCGAAATTTTGGCAATATGTTTCCTCGTTTTGAATTTCTGTACCATTATTTTCAAAAAGCATTTTTGAACCTCCGTTTTATCTTACTGTAAATGATGTTAATATTAATTGATCTTAACAAATTATAATATTATTAAACATACCTCCAATTCTGTATAATTTAAAAAAACAAGATAAAAATAATTAAAACTATAAAGTAAAAAGTAATTTTTCGTGAAATTTGTAATTTCACGAAAAAATAGCCACAAACCCGATTGCAATGGGCTTGTGGTTCTTTTTTGACCATATTTTTGACCCCGAATTTTTAGAGGTCAGGCACAGTATTCAGGCAACTTTTCAATGCTTTTTTGTTTTAGCTCATATGATGAATGCACATATGTCTTTAATGTTAATTGTACATCGGTATGTCCTAATAATTCGCTTAATGTTTTAGGATCGCACCCCGATTCTATCATATTTGTTGCAAATGTATGCCTTAATGCGTGGAACTTTACTTCTTTAATATTTGTTGTTTTTAATATCTTTTTAAAGTGATTTTCCAACGTTCTTGGCTCAATATATTCACTGCGGCTTCCTGTTAAAAGAAAATCGTTTTCATTCCCGCCAAAATTATTTATTTTATCAATCAGATACTGTTTTATTGGTATATCTCTCATTGAAGTTTTGCTTTTCGGTTCATCTATATTAATAATAGTTTTGGAATCTGAATTTCCCATTGTGTTTTTAATTCTCTGCATTGTTTTTCTTACACATATACAAGACCTGTATTGATTTACATTTCCATGCTTTAAAGCGCATATTTCACCAATTCGCAATCCTGTGTTAATGCAAATCAACAGTGCTAAATTTTTTCTGTCAAGATTACTTAAAAGATATTTAATCAGCCTTGTTTGTTCCTCGTGTGATAATGTTTGTATTTCGGTACACTCATCTTTCGGAATAACGTACTCAAAACTTTGATTTTTACATTTGTATTGTTTTTCCGCAAATTTTAGAATTTGCTTTAATATATTAATAATACCTTTTATTGTTTTGCTCTTTAATGGTTTTTCATTTATCAAATTGCCCTTAATAAACTTTTCTTTTATAAAATTATTAACAACAGTCTGATTTATATTGTTTAATCTTATACCTCCCAAATTCTTGATAATGTGATTATATACAGTATCGTAATATTTGGCATAGGTGGATTTTTTTACCTCTAATTTTTTAATTTCAAGCCATTGTAAAGATACATCCTTAATTGTTATTATTTTTTTATCTTTTGTTTTTTTATTTCCAAATAGAAAATTAAGCCTGTTATTTTTAGCTTCTGTATATGTTTTGCCATAAACTGATTTATAAACAGGAATCCCGTTATTATCAAACCCCGATTTATAGCGTGCTTCGTATCTTCCGTCTTTTCTCTTTCTTATGTTTTCTCCCCTTCTTGCCATTTTAAACACCTCTTTTTGACCACTTATTTGACCCCAAATTTCTATATTAAATTTGCGTAATATAGGTTAATTTTTGGAATTTAAAATAAGTACAAATGAATTTTTAATAAATTATTGACTTTTAATGTCAAATAGTGTAATATGTTTACACGAATAATGTAAATAACCTTTCGTGAAATTACAAATTTCACGAAAATAAATTCTGTAGTAACTGCTTATAAGAGCAGTTGTTTTTATTACATTATATTCAGGTGTAGTTTTTTTGATGTCGAAAAACAAAGAAAACGCTAAGTGATTTTTAACTTCACTTAGCGTTTTTATTTATATTATTTATCTTTAATTTGATTTTTTATTTGTGTTTACTGATATTTCCTAAATCAGAATTTAATTTTCTCCGCGATATATTCGCTGAGTTTTTCAATTGCAACTCGTTCCTGCTGCATTGTGTCGCGGTCACGTACGGTTACGCAGTCGTCCTCAATTGAATCAAAATCATATGTAATGCAGAACGGGGTGCCAATTTCGTCCTGACGTCTGTAACGCTTGCCGATTGAACCTGCGTCGTCATAATCAACCATAAAGTCCTTTGAAAGCATATCGTAAACTTCTTCTGCCTTTTCGTTGAGCTTCTTTGAAAGCGGAAGAACGGCAGCCTTGAACGGAGCAAGAGTGGGATGAAAATGAAGAACAACTCTTGTGTCCTTTTCGTCGATTGTTTCTTCGTTATAAGCCTCTGTAACAAGTGCAAGGAAAAGGCGTTCAACACCGAGCGACGGTTCAATAACATATGGAATATATTTTTCGTTTGTGGTCTGGTCAAAGTATTCAAGCGGTTTGCCGCTTGTGTTGCTGTGCTGAGTAAGGTCGTAGTCTGTTCTGTCTGCAACACCCCAAAGCTCGCCCCAGCCAAACGGGAAAAGATATTCAAAGTCTGTTGTTGCCTTTGAGTAGAAACAAAGCTCTTCGGCAGAGTGGTCACGCAGTCTGAGGTTTTCCTCTTTTATGTTTAAAGAATACAGGAAGTCACGGCAGAAGCCTCTCCAATATTCAAACCATTCAAGGTCAGTTCCCGGTTTGCAGAAGAATTCAAGCTCCATTTGCTCAAACTCACGAACACGGAAAATAAAATTACCCGGAGTAATCTCATTGCGGAACGATTTGCCCACCTGAGCAACGCCGAACGGAATTTTCTTGCGGCTTGTTCTCTGAATGTTTGAAAAGTTTACAAAAATACCCTGCGCAGTTTCCGGGCGCAGATAAATCTCGTTTTTGCTGTCCTCCGTAACGCCTTGAAATGTCTTGAACATAAGGTTAAACTGGCGTATATCGGTAAAATTATGCTTGCCGCAGTTTGGACAGGGGATTTCTTTTTCCTTGATATAATTCATCATCTGTGAATTTGTCCAGCCTGCAACATTTGTGCCGTCAAAATCCTCAATAAGATTGTCGGCGCGGTGACGTGTTTTACATTCCTTGCAGTCCATAAGGGGATCGGAGAAACCTCCCAGATGCCCCGAAGCAACCCATGTCTGCGGATTCATAAGAATCGCAGAGTCAAGACCTACGTTATATTTGTTTTCCTGTACAAACTTTTTAAGCCAAGCCTGTTTTATGTTATTTTTAAGAGCCATTCCCAAAGGGCCGTAATCCCATGTATTTGCAAGTCCTCCGTATATTTCAGAACCTGGATAAACAAAGCCTCTGTTTTTGCATAATGCAACAATTTTATCCATTGTTTTTTTAGTGTTTTCCATAATTTGACCTCACTTCTCGGTAAATATATACAATAAAAATAATACAATTATTTTCAGTTTATGTCAAGAGAGTAAAACAATAGATATACAAGAAAAAAGCATAAAAAATATTACTTATTTCTAAAAAAAGGCTTGTAAAATAAGAAAATTTAATATATAATGTAATTACTCAAATTCTGAGTAATCAAAAAGGAGGAATTAACGATGAAAAAATCATCAAAAATTATCAGTATTGTTCTTGCAGCTGTTCTTGCAATGTCCTGTTTTGCAGGCCTTTCGCTTTTCTCTGCATCAGCAGCTGATGAGACAACTTACATCTATTTTGAAGTACCTACTCTTGAAAGCTGGGGTACAACAAAATCAGTTTACTGCCATATTTATAATGTATATGGCGGTTCTGCTTTAGATACAGCCTCATGGGGTTCAAGAGCAGAACAGTGCACAAAAGATTCTGCTACAGGTTTGTACTACTTTGATACTACTAAAGTTGGTACTATTGAAGATGGCGCTGATTACGCAGTTCTTTTCTACACACAAGACACTAACAAAGCTGAACATCAGACAGGCAACGTAACTCTTGGTAAGGATTGTCTTGGTGACACAATTTATGTTACAGGAGAAATGATTGAGAATACTGAGGATTCAGCTAAGATGGACTTTGAAGGTGCTTGGAGAAATAATTCCGACAAGTACGGTGCGAAGGCAGCTCTTACATCTACAGGTAAAATCGTTGGTAAATACTTCCCAAGATATCAGCCAAAAGAGCAAATCGTTTCTCAGTTCCTTCGTTCTTGGGCAGTAAAGAATTATGAAAATGAAAACAATAGAATTCTCTCACCTGAAATTGTTCAGGCAGACTGTGCGCAGCTTGATGTTGCCCCAATGGATGTTTACAACCAGTATGCAACTGACTATGCAGCAGAGCTTGAGGCAGGAAATCCTGAAACAGCATCTCTTGCAACTATTGCAGAATTGCTCGGTGTTGATCCTAATGCAACAACAGTTCCAGAGACAACAGTACCGGAAACAACAGTTCCAGAAACAACTGTACCGGAAACAACTGTACCGGAAACAACTGTCCCAGAGACAACAGTGCCTGAAACAACTGAATCATTTGTTGTTTATGGTGATGTTGATAAAGACGGCAGCGTTACTGTAATGGATGCTACTTTAATTCAGAAAGCTGGCATTAATATGGTAACTCTTGATGCAGCTCAGACAACTCTTGCTGATGTAAACCAGGACGGAAGAGTTTCTATTCTTGATGTTACAATGGTTCAGAAATATCTTGCAGAAGTTGATTACAAAAACATTGGTGTTGTTGGTCAGCCTTCTGACATAGCTGCCTGATAACTTCAGTCAGATTGTTTAATTACATCTATGTAAGCCCCACATTTGTGGGGCTTATTGTTTTGCAAAAAAGCAGAAATTTCGACTTCCCTCTGTACAAGCAGGGATTATTTGTGATAAAATAATACATATGCAAAAGGAGGCGGTGCGAAAATGATTATTCATGATATTTCAAAGGATACTATAAATACGCCTGTTTATGACGGTGACCCGCAAACTAAAGCAAAACGCGTCAAGAGCATTGACGATGGTGATGAATATAATCTGTCAGTAATTTCAATGACAGCGCATGCAGGAACTCACATTGACGCCCCTCTGCATTTTTGTTCTGACGGAAATTCAATAGATAACATACGTCTTAATACATTTTACGGAAAGTGTACGGTTATTTCTGTTGACGGAATACTTACGGGAGAGGATATGGAACGCCTTTTGCCATACTGCAAAAGAAGGATTTTATTTCACGGTGAAGGCAACACGTTTATATCACATTCTGCGGCGATAGTCCTTGCGTCAAGCCGTGTTGTGCTTGTGGGAACAGATGCAGAATCAATTGCTCCGCCATTTGATGAAGAAACAACCCACATTGAACTTGCCAGAGCAGGAATAGTAGTTCTTGAAAATCTCAATCTGTCTGATATTGAGGACGGTGAGTACGACCTGTGTGCATTTCCCGTAAAACTCGTAGGGTTTGAAGCTGCACCGTGCAGAGCAATTATTTTTGAGCAGGAGAAAGGACTTAACTAAAATTTATTATGATAAAAATGGCGATATTCGATTTAGACGGTACTCTTGCAGATTCTCTTACAGATTTAGCGCAAAGCGTGAATAAGGGACTTGCAAAGGCAGGGCTTAAAGAAGAACCGATTCAAAACTACAATCACTATGTCGGCAACGGCAGAGATGTTCTTATAAAAAAGGCAATGGGAAGTTTTGCAGAGGACGAAAAGCTTCGTTCAGTAGTCAGAGATACATTTGACAAAGAATATTATCTGCATTGCAATGACAATACGGCGCCTTACGAAGGATGTTCTCAGCTCCTTAAAAAACTTGAAAATAAGGGTATTATGACAGCTGTTCTGTCGAACAAACCCGATGAATTTGTCACAAAAATATTGCAAAAGATTTATCCTGAGCATAAATTTGTCGAAGCATGGGGACAAAAACCTCAGTTTAAGCGTAAACCCGACGGTGAAGCGCTGCTTGCAATGCTTAAAAAGCATAATATTTTAAAAAACGATTGTATTTATATCGGTGACAGCGACGTTGATGTTTTTACAGCCAAAAACGCAGGTGTAAAAATGGCAGGAGTAGGATGGGGATTTCGCGGAAAAGAAGAGCTGATTAATGCCGGCGCCCAGTTTGTTGCCGAAACTGCAGAGGAGCTTTACAGATATATTTGTGGGTACTATGAATAAGATTAATTATCAAAGAGAACTCGATAAAATAATAAGAAAAAATATTGAGCATAACAAAATTCCGTCACTTTTGCTTCACGTTTGCTGTGCTCCATGTTCAAGCTACTGCCTTGAGTATTTATCGGAATATTTTAATATCATCGTTTTTTATTTTAATCCTAATATTTCCTTAAAAGAAGAATATGACTATAGGTACAGTGAAGAAAAACGGCTGATTTCACTGATGAATTTTAAAAATCCCGTAAAAATTGCAGAGAGCGAATATAACCCAAAGGAATTTTTCAGTGCTGTAAAGGGACTTGAAAATGAACCTGAGGGAGGAAAAAGGTGTTATGAGTGTTTTAAACTCAGATTAGAGGCCTCCGCAAAGAAAGCAAAAGAAATAAATGCAGATTATTTTACGACTACTCTGACGATAAGTCCGCTGAAAAATGCGGATATGCTTAATAAGATTGGCGCAGAATACGGAGAAAAATACGGCGTCAACTGGCTTTACAGCGATTTTAAAAAGCGCGAGGGATATAAGCGCTCCATAGTTTTATCACGGGAATATAATTTATACAGACAAAATTACTGCGGATGTATTTTTTCAAAGAATTCAACAAACGAATATAATCGTCAATAATCTATTCGTATTGTAAATTCGAGGTGAAATAAATGAAAAAACAATTCCTTGATTCAGGAAAAATCGTAGGCACTCACGGCATAAAGGGCGAGGTAAGAATTGACCCGTGGTGTGATTCGCCAGAATTTTTGTGCGCTTTTAAAAAACTTTATCTTGACCAAAACGGACAAACCTTTATAGAAGTAAAATCACGTCCTCATAAGAACGTTGCCCTTGTTAAAATCAAGGGGATTGATACAATTGAGGAAGCGCAAAAACTCAGAGGTAAAATCGTATATATAAACCGTGACGACATTACTCTCGGCGAGGGAGTAAACTTTGTTCAGGATTTAATCGGACTTGAAGTAAAGGACGCCGATAACGGAGATGTTTACGGAAAAATTTCCGATGTTCTCAGGACGGGAGCTAATGATGTTTATGAAATTACGGACTCAAATAAAAAAAAGTATCTTGCGCCCGTTATTGATGAGGTAATAGTTAAAACCGACGTTGACGGAGGATTTGTGTTGATTCGCCCTATGAAAGGAATTTTTGACGATGAGGATTGACATAATAACATTATTCCCGGAGATGTTTGACACTGTAATGAGCGAAAGTATAATAGGCAGAGCACAGAAAAGCGGCGCAATTGACATTGTGTGCCACCAGCTTCGCGACTATGCATTTGACAAGCACCGCCGTGTTGACGATACTCCATACGGCGGAGGAATGGGAATGTTGATGAAAGCAGAGCCTATTGCACTCTGTTTTGAGGATATATGCAGACAAACGGATACAAAGCCGTATTTTGTATATATGTCGCCGCAGGGAAAAACTCTTAGTCAAAGCAGACTCAGGGAGCTTGCGCATATTGAAAATATATGTGTTCTTTGCGGTCACTATGAAGGAGTTGACCAGAGGGTCATTGATACGTTTATCGATGAAGAGATCTCAATCGGTGATTATGTACTTACAGGAGGCGAGCTTCCTGCAATGGTGTTTGCCGACGCGCTTTCAAGAATGGTGCCGGGAGTGCTTTCAAACAATGAATGTTTTACCGAGGAAAGCCATTTTAACGGTCTTCTTGAATATCCTCAATATACAAAGCCGTCAAGCTGGAGAGGATTGGATGTTCCCGAAGTTCTTCTGAGCGGTCATCACGCAAACATTGAAAAATGGCGGAAAGAAAAAAGCCTTGAGGTAACAGCTCAGAAACGTCCGGAGCTACTGGAAAAAATCAAATAACACATTAATAATATGCTGAAAAATTTAGTAATAATAAAATAATTTTATAATATATATGGAATAATTTATGGTGTGTGTTTTGGTCATCTTGCTGGGAAATATCAGGAAATAATGCCAAGTATTTGGCGGGTAGCTCAAGTTGGAATATTTTGTTTTGTAAAATTGCACAATAATCAATTTAAAATTTTATCTGCAAGTGAATATTAATACGAAAATGTATTACTGTATTGACCTTAATAAAAAAAAAGATTATAATAATTAATAAATTGAGCCATAAAGGGGCTTTATATGTATTTTTAAAGCAGAGAGGGTTTTCAAAATGTATGTTAAGGAAGTTTTAGTACAAAATAAAGCAGGTTTACACGCTCGTCCGGCTACTTTCTTTATTCAGAAAGCCAATGAGTTCAAGTCAACTATCTGGGTGGAAAAAGAGGAACGCCGTGTTAATGCAAAAAGTTTGCTTGGCGTATTGTCACTTGGAATTATCGGCGGCACAACAATTAAAATCATTGCAGACGGTTCTGATGAAACTGATGCAGTTGAAGGCCTTGTTGCTCTTGTAGAATCAGGTTTTGCCGAATAATAGGCAATTAACGGTTAAATATAATTTTGGGCGGATTGTTTCCGCCCTTTTTATTTTGGAGGTGAAGTATGAACTCAAAAATATCCGAACTTCGAAAAAAGGCTATGGCTCTGCCCTTGCTGCCGGGAGTGTATATTATGCATGACAAAAGCGGCGAAATAATCTACATCGGCAAGGCAAAGGCTCTGAAAAACAGAGTAAGCCAATATTTCGGTTCACAAAACAATCATGCCGAAAAGGTACGCAGAATGGTTGATAATGTGGATGATTTTGAATATATTATCACCGACAGCGAATTTGAGGCTTTAATTCTTGAATGCAGTCTTATCAAGCAACATACTCCGAAATACAATATTTTGCTTAAAGATGACAAAGGCTACAGTTATATCCGCATAAGTCCCGGAGATTGGTCAAAAATATCATATGTGCTTCAGAAAAAAGATGACGGCGCTGAATATATAGGTCCGTATAAAAGCAGCTATTATGTAAAAAGTGCGGTTGAGGAAGCCAATAAGATTTTTATGCTTCCCACGTGCAGCAGGCGTTTCCCTCAGGATTTCAGAAAGGGCAGACCGTGCCTTAATTATCACATTAAGCAATGTATGGCTCCGTGTACGGGCAGAGTAAAATTAAATGATTATAAAGAGAATCTTGAACAGGCTCTTGATTTTTTGAAGGGCGGTTCGTCAAATTCAATCAAACAGCTTACGGCTCAAATGGAAGAAGCTGCGGCAAATCTTGAATTTGAGCGTGCTGCAAGAATACGCGATAAAATTAATGCAGTAAAAAAAATGGGTGATAAGCAAAAGGTCGTTGCCAATAAAGTGCTTGATGAAGATGTAATTGCAAGCTTTTGTGATGACGGAAAAACCTGTTTTCAGATATTCAGGTTTGAGGGCGGACGGCTTTTTGACAGAGAGAGCTTTATTTTTGACAGCGGCGACTCGGAATGTGAAACTGAGGAATTTATTCTGCGTTACTATACCATCAGAAATGATGTTCCTAAGAATATAGCTTTAGATAAAAGCTTTGACGGAATTGATGCTGTTGCTGAATGGCTTTCTCAAAAACGCGGAAGCAAGGTAAATGTTACTGTTCCGCAAAGAGGAGAACAGGCGCAGCTTGTTTCTATGTGCCGTTCAAATGCAGCGGAAGCACTTGCACAGCGAAAGGGCGCTACTGTTCGTGAGTACGGAGTTCTGGAAGAACTAAAGGAATTGCTCGGACTTGAAAAACTGCCTGAATATATTGAATCATATGATATTTCAAACCTTGCAGGAACGGAAAATGTGGCGGGTATGATTGTTTATAAAAACGGAAAACCTCTTAAATCCGCATACAGAAAATTTAAAATCAAAGGCTTTCAGGGGCAGGATGACTACGCCTCAATGGCAGAGGTTCTTACTCGCCGATTTGAAGAGTACTACAAAGCGGAAAATAACGAAGAAGGCTTTGGAAAACTGCCCGACTTAATTCTTCTTGACGGCGGTAAGGGCCAGGTTGCGGCAGTAAAAGATGTATTTGCAAAAATGAATATAAATGTGCCGCTTTTCGGTATGGTGAAGGATGACAAGCATCGTACTCGTGCAGTAACAGGCGAGGGCGGAGAAATTACTATTAATTCAAAGCGTTCTGTTTTTACTTTTTTGAGCAAAATGCAGGATGAAGTTCACCGCTTTGCAATAGGATACCACCACAGCAGAAGAAGCAAAAGCACATTTAAAAGCTCGCTGACAAATATTGAAGGCGTAGGAGAGGTGCGGGCAAAGGCACTGTTAAAGCATTTTAGGACGATTGACAATATTTCCAACGCCGACTTAGAGGAGCTTAAAAATGCGCCGAAGATGACAAGAGATTGTGCTCTTTCGGTTTACAAATATTTTCATCAGAACGACACAATATAAAATATTGTTGTAAAATTTTCAGTAATGTGTTATACTTACATCACAAACATGAAGGAAAGATATTATGCGCGTTATTACAGGATCAGCAAGAGGCAGACGTCTTGAAACACTTGAGGGTGAAGATGTAAGACCCACTACCGACAGAATAAAAGAGGCGGTTTTTTCCATAATTCAGTTTGAGGTTGAGGGAAGAAGCTTTCTTGATTTATTTTCAGGTTCAGGACAAATGGGCATAGAAGCCCTCAGCAGAGGAGCAAAGTCAGCTTTCTTTATTGATAATTCCAAAAAATCCATTGAAACCGTCAAAAAAAATCTTAAAACCACTAAACTGGAAACTAACGCAAAGGTTTTTTCAATGGATTATATGAGCTTCCTTGCTGTAAATGAAGAAGAGTTTGATATTGCTTTTCTTGATCCACCGTACAGAACGGGAACACTGCAAAAGGCTCTTGAACTTGTTGTAGATACTATGAAAGATACGGGTATAATTATTGCGGAAAATCCTCTTGACGAAGAAATTTTGTCGAATTACGGGAATTTTGTACTTGACAGACAATATCGCTATGGTAAAATAAAAGTAAGTACATTCAGACATAAGGATTTTGTGTAATGAATAAAACAGTAATTTGTCCCGGAAGTTTTGATCCGGTAACCCTCGGTCATTTGGACGTTATAAAACGTTCCTCAAAAATGTTTGACCACGTAATTGTTGCGGTACTTATAAATTCGGCAAAGTCACCAAGCTTTTCTATTGAAGAACGTATAGAGCTTTTAGAAAAAGTCACAGACGGTTTGAAGAATGTTGAAATTGTAAGCTTTGAGGGGCTGCTTGCAGAGTATTGCAAAGAACGCGGAGTTGACGCAATTGTTAAGGGTCTTCGTGCAGTATCCGACTTTGAATACGAATTTCAAATGGCTATTACAAACAAAAAGCTGAATCCACAGCTTGAAACTATTTTTCTGATGGCAGATGCCGATTCAATGTACTTAAGTTCAAGTATGGTGCGTGAAGTTGCGTCAATGGGCGGAGATATAAGCAATTTTGTTCCACCCTGCGTTCACGACAGAATTGTTGAAAGAATAAATAATTCAAAACGGTAAAGTTTATTTTTGGATATAAATGAATAAGGAGTGGAAAAAATGAAAGTTGACGATTTGATTTTACAACTTCAGGACGTTATTAATGAGGCAAAATCAATGCCTTTTACAGGCGGAAAGGTTATGGTAAGCAGTGAAGAGGTTTACGATATTCTTGACCAGATCCAGGACGCTATGCCTGCGGAAGTAAGACAAGCAAAAAACATTGTTGCGGACAGAAAGCAAATTCTTTCAGAAGCTAACCGAGAGGCGGAGAATATCATCAGAGCGGCTGAGGAACGCAAAAAGGCTATGCTTAATCAGAATGAAATTGTCAGAGAGGCTCAGGCTAAGGCAAAGGAAATTGTTGACGATGCAAAACAGAAGTCTGCTGAAATCAGAAAGGCTGCTAATGTTTATGTTGACAGCATTATAAGACGCACCGAAGAAAGTATTTCTTCACAGCTTGATGAAATTAAAAAAACCAGAGCAAATATACTTAATTCTCAAAAATCTAAACAGCAGGGATAATTTTTCGCAGAGCTTATGCCGTCCGATTATAACGGACGGCTGTTTTTATAATATAAATTCAAGTATATGATAATCCCATAAGTAATTACAAACGTTTGTTTGTAATATATTCACCTTAATTGTAATCATTTTAAAATATTTTTTTAATTTTTTCACCGAATACGTATGCTTATAAGCGTATTCGGTTTATTTTTATTCTTTTTTGGAACAATAAAATTAAAAAATCAGTAAAAAAATATAAATTTGCAAAAAAAATAAATAAAATGTAAATTTTATAGTAATTTTGGTAACTTTTATCTTGATTTTTTTTAATGTATAGAGTATAATTATATCAAATGGTGACATATAGTGTCATTAAGTGAACATAAATGCTGATTTTTGAATTAAAATCTTAAAAAACGTGCGGAGGTGGGCAAAATGTTTTCTGGAATGACAAATCATTCAATAGATGCTAAAGGCAGAATAGTTTTGCCTGCAAAGTTCCGTGAAGAACTCGGCAGTACATTTTATATTGCAAAGGGTTTTGGCAATTGTTGTATTCAGGCTATGTCATCAGAGCAGTTTAATTCAATATGCTCAAAAATTCTTGCGTTGCCTGCCGATAAGTCAATGGCACTTCAATACACTTTTAACGCCACCGCTGTTGAGGTTACTCCCAATTCACAGGGCAGGGTGATTATTCCGCAGACTTTGCGTGAATTAGCGGGGCTTGAAAATGATGCGCTTGTAATTGGAATGAACAACAGAATTGAAATCTGGAGCAAAGTCAAATTCGACGAGTATATGGCTTCTCAGCATAATACTATTTCAGAGGCTTTATCTATGTTGACATTATAAGGAGGACAATATGGAATTTTCTCACATTCCTGTTCTTCTTAATGAAACAATTGAAGGACTTGACATAAAGGAAAACGGAATTTATGTCGATGGAACTGCAGGAGGCGGCGGTCACAGCTCTGAAATTCTGAAACGGCTCACAACGGGCAAGCTTATTTCAATTGACCGTGACCCCGATGCGATTTGCACGCTGACTGAACGATTTAAAAAGAATGAGAATTCAATAATAATCAAAGGCAATTTTGCCGATATTAAAGAGCTGATTAGACACAGGGGAGTAGGCAGGCTTGACGGGATTCTGTTTGATATAGGTGTTTCCTCACACCAGCTTGACACTGCTTCAAGGGGATTTTCTTTTCACGAGGACGCACCTCTTGATATGCGTATGAGTCAGAGCGGCACAACAGCAGAAGAACTTGTAAACACTCTTCCTGTTGAGGAGTTAAGACGTATAATCAGCGTGTACGGCGAAGAAAAATATGCGGCTTCAATTGCTAAAGGCATTGTAAATTCAAGAGAAAACAAACCCATTAAAACTACGCTGGAACTTGCCGAAATCATAAAAGCGAATGTACCGCAAAAGGTAAGACGTGACGGGCATCCTGCAAGAAAGACCTTTCAGGCTTTGCGAATCGCTGTTAATGACGAGCTCGGCGCTCTTGAAAAAGGGCTTGACGGAGCTTTTGAAATTCTTGGAAGCGGCGGACGTCTGGCTGTAATTACATTTCATTCTCTTGAGGACAGAATCGTCAAGCAAAAAATGGCGTCATGGTGTCAGGGATGTACCTGTCCAAAGGATTTTCCGGTTTGCGTTTGCGGAAATAAACCCAAGGCAAAGCTTGTAAACAAAAAACCTGTTTGTGCAAATGAAACAGAATTAAGGGAAAACCCGAGGGCAAGAAGTGCAAAGTTGAGAATATGCGAAAAAATATAAAAAATTTTCTCTAAGCTATAGACAAAACGACAAATCTGTAGTAAAATATAACAAAGTTGTAAAGAAAATTACAAATACAATCAATTGTGGTTTACTTGACTGCAATTACTACATATATGGTTTTAATTCAATTGGTTCTTTGAAAAGAACAGATATACGGTAAACAATTTAAAGAAATTGTTAAGATTTTGAAACTTTTTTATTTTAGAGAATTATAAAGTAAAAAAGAAGTGTGTTTTATGAAAATTTTTGATATAGAAAGGCACAAGGTGCAGAAGTAATGGCATTTGAAAACAAAAGTGCGGCTTACGATTTAAATCTTTTTGATGACGATATAACCTATTCTTTGGGTTCGGCTGTTCCAAAACGCCGCGAACAGGAATTACATAAAAAACAGACCAAAGCCCATAAAAACAAAAGCAAGGTTATGACCTTGCCTGAACAGGAACTTAATAAAATAAGGCGCCGCAGACATAATCCGCTGAAAATTGCGCTCGGAAGTCTGGGCGGAGCTGCGGTTTCATTGGTAATCGGAGCCATTATTGTGGGACAAGTTCAGCTTACCGAACTCAATCAGGAGATTATAACGGCAAAGGAAACTTTGGCTGACAGTCAGAGTGTTTATACTCAAAATCAGATGAAAGTTGAAGCAAATCTTTCAAATGCTGAAATTGAGAAGTATGCCGAAGATGTTCTTGGCATGACCAAAGCCTCAAATGCGCAAAAGGAATTCGTTGCTCTTTCGGGGGGAGATAAAGCTGAGGTATTTGTTCAGGAAAGTGAAAATTTATTCACTCAGTTTATAGACTCAATAAAAAATCTTTGGTCATAACATTCATTTCAATTTAATAAATATGTTATGAAAGAATGAGAGTTAAGACTGCGTCTTGACTCTTTTTTCGGTATATATGAAGATGTAGAATAAAGGATATTAAAGGAAATTAATTAAATTATCATTACATTTTGCTGTGAAAGGAGCTTTAATTTGGAAAATAACGGACGACCGCGCAACAGCGCAAGAAAGAGAGCCGCCAAAGGTCCTAATCAGCGGTTAAGGCAGCGCACGGCAATTCTTATTATACTTATTCTCCTTATCGGTTTTGGCGCAGCAATAACAAGGCTTGCTTATCTTACTCTTATACAAGGTAATGCTTTGCAGGAGGATGCCGTAGACCAGCAGCTTAAGGATACTACGATTTCCGCCAAAAGAGGAACGATATATGATGCAAACGGCAAGGTGCTTGCAGAGAGCGCGTCTGTATGGCAGGTTGTAATGGCGCCCGCATATCTTAAAGACGATAAGCAGCGCAAGGCTGTTGCGCAGGGATTGTCTGAAATACTTGAGCTTGATTATGATAATGTTTACGAAAAAACCCAGCAGAACAGCTACTATGTGGTTGTAAAACGTAAAATAGAAACTGAAGCGAGAGATAAAATCTTAAAATTTATAGATACTCTGCAAAAGGACTATGACTGCGGAAACGCAGTAGAGCTTCTTGACGACTACAAGCGTTACTACCCTCAGGATGATTTGGCATCCTGTGTTATCGGATTTACGGGAAGCGACGACCAGGGACTTGAGGGAGTTGAATATAAATACGACGAGTATCTTGCAGGTACTCCGGGCAGAATTATAACTGCTAAAAATGCCACGGGAACGGATATGCCGTTTCAGTACGAACAGAATGTTGATGCGGAAAACGGCAACAATATTTATCTGACAATTGATGAAACAGTACAGTCCATCTGCGAAAAGTATATGAAGCAGGGAATTGTTGACAATAACGTACTAAACCGCGGAGTATGCATTGCAATGGATGTAAATACGGGAGCAATACTTGCAATGGTAACGGTTGACGGCTATAATCTAAATGACCCTTACACACTTCCTAAAGAACAGCAGAAAAAGATAGACGCTCTGCCTAAAGATAAACAGTCTGCCGCAGAGAGCGAAGCACTTTCCGCTATGTGGCGTAACAAGGCAATTACCGATACCTATATGCCCGGTTCGGTATTTAAGATGTGTACGGCTTCTATGGCGCTTGAAGAAGGCAAGGTTAATGACAGCAGCACATTTGTCTGCGGAGGTTCATTTGTAGTAAGTGACAAGACGATCCATTGTCATGCACTCCAAGGTCACGGAACACAGAATTTTGTTCAGGCTATCTGCAATTCATGCAACCCTGCATTCATTCAGATAGGTCAGCTGGTGGGAATGAATAAATTCTGCCAGTATTATCAGGGATTTGGCTTTGCTGACAAAACAGGAATTGACCTTCCGGGCGAAGCTGAGGACAGCTTTTGGAAAGAAGGCACGATGACCGATGTTGACCTTGCTGTTGCGTCCTTCGGTCAGAACTTCTCAATTACTCCAATTCAGATGGTTACAGCTTGTTCTGCCGTTGCAAACGGAGGGTATGTTCTTCAGCCGTACGTTGTTTCTAAAATTACGGACTCTGACGGAAATGTAATAAAAAATGTTGAAAAAAATATCAAGCGTCAAGTTATTTCTAAGGAAACTTCAGATAAAATGAATGAAATACTTGCTTACAATACTGCAACGGCCGGTTCTACGGCAGGATATGTTGCAGGCTATAAGGTAGCGGGAAAAACAGGTACTTCAGAAAAAATAGGTTCTAAAGTACAGAGTGTTTTCAGCGAGGACTACATAGCTTCATTCTGCGGATACGCACCTGCGGATGACCCGCAGATTGCAATGCTGATTTTCTTTGACACACCTTCGGGAGGAGCTTATTACGGTTCTCAGGTTTCCGCTCCGGTGTTTATCAATATTATGACGGAAGTCCTTCCGTATCTTGAAGTCAAGACAGAGTACACTGACAGCGAACTTGAGTATGTTGACGTTTCGGCGGGCGACTATGTAGGTCTTTCTGTAAGCGAAGCAGAATCTGCCGCACAGAATGACGGATTTACTACTACCGTAAAGGGCGAGGGCGATAAGGTTATTTCGCAAATCCCATCTGTTTCTTCAAAAATACCTACAGGAGGAAACATTGTTCTATATACTGACGACAACAGCAAGTCGGAAACAGTAACGGTACCTAATCTTATAGGATATTCCGCATCGGAAGTCAACTCCGTAGCGAGTGAATACGGACTTAATATCAGCTTTGCGGGTGCGGCAAGCTCAGATGTAATAAGTTCTGCTCAGGATATTGCAGAGGGTACATCGGTTAGTCCGGGTACGGTAATTACAGTTACATTCTCCTCTGCGTCAACATTTAACGACTAATAATTATTATACTAAATACCAATTAAAAAACGGATATCTTTAATCGGTTTTGGTATCAAAGCAAAGGTAAAATAAGTCTGAAAGGAAAGATAATTATTATGATATATGGAATATGGACATTTTGCTCAGCACTGGCGGCATTTTTGATTTCTGCGGTGCTCGGCAGGTTTTTAATTCCTTATCTTCACAAGCTAAACTTTGGACAGACAATTTTAGATATAGGACCGAGCTGGCATAAAAGCAAACAGGGAACTCCTATAATGGGAGGAATAATGTTTATTGTTGCCATAATTTTGGTTACAGTAATCAGTACGGTTGTTTATATACTTGCAGGCCCTGAATTTATAGATACATTTTTTGCGGACATTCCGCGTGAAAGTGTGTTTATATTTGCAGGTCTCGGTCTTGCGCTTGCCAACGGACTTATCGGTTTTATTGATGATTTTACTAAAGTTGTAAAAAAACGAAACCTCGGACTTACTGCAATTCAGAAGCTGGTTCTTCAGTTTATAGCCGCAGGCGCTTATCTTGCAGTCCTCGGATTTGCAGGCTGCGGCACAACAACTATTATTCCGTTTGTCGGTGAAATTGACTTAGGTATTTTCTATTACATTCTTGCTGCAATTGTAATTGTAGGTATGGTCAATGCCGTTAATCTTACCGACGGTGTTGACGGTCTTGACGGCTCCATAACATTTTTTGCCTGTGTTGCTTATATGCTGATTGCAAGTATGCTCAACAGCCTGGGAATTACTGCAATGAGTGCAGCAGCGGCAGGTGCGTGCCTTGGATTTTTAGTGTGGAATTTTCACCCTGCAAAGGTGTTTATGGGAGATACCGGTTCACTGTTTTTGGGCGGACTTGTATGTTCGATTGCATTTGCAATGAATATGCCTGTGCTTCTGCTTCCGATTGGAATTGTTTACATTGCAGAAATTCTTTCGGTTGTATTGCAGGTATCGTATTTCAAAATTACTCACGGAAAAAGACTGTTTAAAATGAGTCCAATTCATCATCATTTTGAGATGTCAGGATGGAGCGAGGTTAAAATTGTTGCCGTGTTCAGCGCAGTAACTGCCGTATTTGGCGCGGTTGCATTTGCTCTTGTTTATTTCGGGGTAAAATAGACAGATAAATCATATTAATTAATATATTAAAAAAGGAGGGAACAACAGTGGCTCCGCGCAAAAAAATGATATTAAAAGCAGATATTAACAGAATATATGATGACGAATATTATTCGGAGCAGAAAATTAAACAGGAAAAGTTTTTTGTTCGACCCTCCCGTCAGCGTAAAATGAAGAAAACCAAATGGTTTTCTATCGGTATGGGCATAGATTTGCCGTTTTGTATAATCATACTTATACTTCTTACCATCGGAACAATAATGATGTTTTCGGCAAGCTACGCCTTTTCATATTACACGCAGGGGGACAGCTATTATTACCTTATCCGTCAGCTGATATTTATTGTTATTGGTTTGCTCGGAATGTTAGTAATGTCATTTTTTAACTACAATAAGTTCCACCGTATTGCTCCTGTAATTTTGGGTGTTGCGTACGTTTCTTTGCTGTTAGTACTTGTTTTACCGGGCACAAACGGCGTAAAACGCTGGATCCCTCTTGGAATATTTAACATTCAGCCCTCCGAAATTGCTAAGTTTGCAATTATACTCTTCTTTGCGCACTGGGCAAGCAAATATTACAATAAAATGCAGATTGTACGCTACAGCGTTGTGCCGGGAGTAATTGTTTTCGGTACAACCGCAATACTTCTGTTTTTGGAACCTCACTATTCCGGTATTGTAATTATTGGAATACTTACGGTTCTTATGTTGTATATTGGAGGTATGAAAACCAAATATCTGGCTATAGGATTTGTACTTTTAGTTGCCATTGTGGGTATTCTTGCTGTAACAGGCGGCTTGTCATATGCAATGAGCCGAATGGACGGCTGGGGTCAGGCGCTTGTATATACTGACGAGGAGATGTGGCAGACAACATGGCAGACCCGAAATTCGCTTTACGCCATAGGTTCCGGCGGCCTGTGGGGACTGGGGCTTGGCCAGTCAAGGCAGAAATATCTTTATCTTCCCGAACCGCAGAATGACTTTATTTTTGCAATTGTTGTAGAGGAACTCGGACTTATTGGCGCGGCGATGATTTTGCTTATATTTGCGCTTCTTGTATGGAGAGGAATTACTCTTTCGCTGCGCGCAAAGGACAAATTCGGAAAGCTGCTCGGAATCGGACTTACCTCTCAGATTGGAATTCAGGTTGTTCTGAATATTCTCGTTATAACAGACTGGCTGCCCAATACAGGTATCAGTCTTCCGTTTTTCAGCTACGGAGGCAGCTCGCTTATAATGCTGCTGATGCAGATGGGAATAGTGCTTTCTATTTCAAGAACGGCAAATATTGAAAGACAGTAGATATATACGGAGGAATTTTCATGAGAATATTACTTGCAGGAGGCGGTACGGCAGGACACATTAATCCTGCGCTTGCCATTGCAGGATACATCAGAAAAAAACGTCCCGAAGCGGAGTTTTTGTTTGTAGGAAACCGCGGCGGTATGGAACAAAGACTTGTTCCTCAGGCAGGGTTTGATATAAAATCAATTACAATCAGCGGCTTTAAGAGGAGTTTTTCTCTTAATAGTATGATTGAAAACGCTAAAACGGTAAAAAGAACTTTTACGTCTTCCCATGAGGCAAAGAAAATTATATCCGAATTTAAACCCGACATTTGCATAGGAACAGGAGGTTACGTTTCTGGTCCGGTAATCAGAACCGCTGCAAAAATGGGGATTCCATGCATTATTCACGAGCAGAATGCTTATCCGGGCGTTACAAACAAAATGCTTGCCAAAAGCGTTAAAAAGGTAATGCTTGCAGTACCTGATGCTAAGAAGTATTTTGAAAAAGCAGATATTGTTATTACGGGAAATCCCGTGAGAGGAGAAATCCTTACTGCAGACAAAGCAGCGTCAAGGGCTGAACTTGGACTTGACGCAAGACCGCTGGTGCTTTCGTTCGGCGGAAGTCTTGGCGCAAGAAAAATTAACGAGGCTGTTGCCGAGTTCGCAGCAAGAAGCGGCAAGGACGGCAGGTATCAGCATATACACTCTTACGGAAGCTACGGAGAATGGTTTCCTCAACTTGTAAAAGAAAAGGGAACGGATATAGACAAATGCGATAATCTTGATATTAGAGCATATATAGATAATATGCCTGTTTGTATGGCGGCCGCCGATTTGGTGATTTGCCGTGCAGGCGCAATTACACTCAGTGAAATTCAGGCTATGGGAAAGCCGGCAATACTTATTCCGTCGCCGAATGTAGCCGAAAATCATCAGTATCACAATGCAATGGCTCTTGTAAACGCGGGGGCGGCTGAAATTATTGAAGAATCCGAGCTTTCGGGTGAATCGCTTATGAAAAAGGCTGACAGAATGCTGCTTGACCCCGATAAGCTAAATGAAATAAGTGAAAATTCGCGAAAAATGGCAATAACAGATGCAAATGAAAGAATATACTCGGTAGTCAAAAAAACACTCGGACTTATTTAGAGATTAGTATAAGCAGTAACACAGCGTACATTTTCTCATAGAATGTATAGGTATTCTTTTTGAGAGGGTGTTATTGTGTCAAAACTGCTTGTTAAGGGACGGCAAAAGCTGAGCGGCGAAACGTATGTGCAGGGAGCGAAAAACAGCGCTTTGCCAATACTTGCGGCAACTATACTGACAAAAGGCGAAAATGTAATATATAATTGTCCCGAGCTTTCTGATGTTGACGCATCATCGCGGATACTTCGCTATCTGGGCTGTGAGGTTGAGCGTTACAATCATACATTGCTTATAAAAGGCGACTCGGTGAACAGGTCGGATATCCCTGATGAGAGAGAGGTGTGACTGGGGG
>CANQMH010000021.1 GCA_947624865.1 uncultured Clostridia bacterium
AAATTCGTCAAACAGAAAGTCAAAAAAACGCGAAAACCCGATTAAATGCGGATTTTCGCGGTGTAAAAACAGAATTAACTTAATTAAGGAAAAATCATAGCAATTTATAAGTTTATTTAATACTTATACTCTTATTATGTGACGTATTATAACATACAATATATTAAAAGTCAATCCGTTTTTGTATTTGCTTATAAAATATTATACAGTAATAAAAACAAATATATGGGAAATACTTATATTATAATTAAACAGAATGGAGAAATAAATATGATAGAACCTGATACAATAAAATTACTTCGAGAATGTGACGCTGGAGTTAAAATGGGTGTAAAGTCAATTGACGAGGTCTTGGATTATGTTAAATCTGATACTTTAAAACAACATCTTAACGCGTGTAAAGACGAACACGATAAACTGAGTGTTGAGATACAAAACCTGCTGGACAAATATAAAGACGACGGCAAAGAGCCTAATCCCATGGCTAAAGGAATGTCGTGGGTAAAAACAAATATGATGCTTGTTATGAAAGAGTCCGACAGTACAATTGCAGATTTAATCACAGACGGATGCAATATGGGAGTAAAATCTCTCAACAAATATTTAAATCAATATAAAGCGGCTGATGAAGTATCAAAAGATATTGCAAAGCGCTTAATAAATCTTGAGGAAAAACTGGCAATAGATATCCGCCAATTTCTGTAATATAAGTATAATTTTTATAGTCTGATAACTCTATTTCCTCCTGACAAAGTAAACTCTCCTATGGCGTATTATGCTATAGGAGAGTTTTAAAAATAAAACACGGTGAGCAAAAAAGCTCACCGTGCAAAGTGCAAAAATAAAGATATTAAATAAGTAAAATATATTATTCAGCAGCTTCTTTTCTTTTTGCAAAGCAATCGCTGCAATAGTAGCTCTTGCCTTCCATAGGCTTAAATGGAATTTTAGCAGGGCCTCCGCAATCAGCACATATGGTTTCATGGAACTCACGACCTGCTTTTATAGCATTTTTACGTGCCTGTCTGCATTCTTTGCAACGCTGCGGCTCATTTACAAAACCCTTTTCAGCGTAAAACTCCTGCTCGCCTGCAGTGAAAACGAATTCGTTTCCGCATTCTTTGCAAATGAGTGTCTTGTCTTCGTACATTGGTTTTTACCTCTCTTTGGTATAGTTAAAATATTTTGCCCTGTGCGGAATTGCACCGCTGAACTTTTCAGGACATATCACTTGAGCAGATTTTTCTGCGTGCCCTCTGCAAGGCATTATCGGCAGATTTTTCGGAAATCAAAAGTTTTTGCGCAATCTGCTTGTAACTGAATCCGCTTCCGTAAAGGGTAAGAACATCATATTCCGTTTTAGAAAGCATTGATTTAAGCTTTTCAAGTACCATTTTCAAATGCTCTCTGCACATAATAAGTTCTTCCGGATTTTGCGCAGTATCTTTTACTGTTTCGCTGATGTCCTCCATCTGAACCATAACAGATTTCGGAACAGCTCTCTGTGCATTTGACTTGCGTATTATTGAAATGAACCTGCGCTCTACGATTACCGACATATAAACCTTAAATGAAGCCGATTCATTTTCATCAAAGGTTTTGCAGGAATACAGCAATCCCAAAAGTCCCTCCTGAACAAAATCATTCTGCTCATATCCCTCTGCAGAAAATCGGCGGGCAATGAAGTTTATTGTACTGAGATACCTCATTGCAAGTTCGTTAAAAGCATTATCGTTTCCGTTTTTTGCAAGCTGCACAAGAACATTGTCCGGGAGTGAATTACAAGAGTTTATACATTCACTCATTTTCCCACCCCAAAACAATATTTTATATAAGAATATGATATAATATATTCCTTTAAATGTCAACTATAGTTTTATATTTTCTGTAAAAATGCAATATATTATTAACAAAATTTGTGCAAAATAAATAATAAAATGTAATATTTACAAAAAATGTGTATATTGTAAAAAACTACCAATAATGTTATAATTTTATTGAATTAATAAGTTATCTGTATTATCTTGGCAAGCGGAGGTTGATACTATGGTTGTTAAGTGCAACAGCTTCGGCATAAACGGAATGGATGGGTACAAGGTTGAGATAGAAGCTTCAATGCAAAGGGGATTGCCGGCGTTTGATATGGTAGGTCTGCCTGACGCAGCGGTAAAGGAAAGCCGTGACCGTGTAAAAAGCGCACTGAACAACTGCGGTTTTAAATTTCCGTCTGCACACATAACCTTGAATCTTGCACCTGCCGACATAAAAAAGGAAGGTCCTATTTATGATTTGCCTATTATTGTTGCTCTGCTCAAACTAACAGGTCATATTCTGAATGATACCTCCGACTGTGCTTTTATCGGCGAGCTGTCACTAAGCGGAGAGGTCAGAGGAATTAACGGAGTTTTGCCAATGGTTATAGAGGCAAGGCAATGCGGTTTAAAAAAAATTTATGTGCCGTTTCTCAATGCAAGTGAAGCTGCTGTTATTGACGGAATAGAAGTTTATCCTGTAAAAGACATTGTTCAGTTAAAAAATCTACTCAACAACACCGAGCAGCTCTCCCCTGCCGTTCCCGTTAAAAGTCATCAAAATGTAAATCTGGAATTTACTCCTGACTTTTCTCAGGTGAAAGGACAGTTTGAGGCAAAGCGTGCGCTTGAGATTGCCGCTGCCGGCGGACATAATATTCTGCTTATCGGCCCTCCCGGCTCAGGAAAAAGTATGCTTGCAAAGCGGCTTCCGTCCATTCTTCCCGATATGACCTTTGAAGAGATGATAGAAACAACAAAAATTCATTCAATAGCAGGAGTTCTCCATAATGACGGACTTATAAGCACGCGGCCCTTCCGCTCACCGCACCACACGGTAACCGCCGCAGGTCTTGGAGGAGGCGGAACAGGCGGCATAAAGCCCGGAGAAGTATCTCTTGCGCACAACGGCGTTTTGTTTTTGGACGAGCTTCCCGAGTTTTCCCGAAATGCTCTTGAAGTTCTCAGACAACCGATTGAGGATGCTAAAATCACAATTTCAAGGTCAGGACAAAACTGTACATATCCCTGCTCAATTATGGTGGTTGCCGCAATGAATCCCTGCCCCTGCGGATATTACAACGACCCGACGCATAAATGCAGCTGTTCCGAAACAAAAATCAAACGTTATCTCAACCGCATTTCAGGTCCGCTGCTTGACAGATTTGACATTCACGTTGAAGTGCCGCCCGTAAAATTTGAGGAGCTCAGAAATACCGAACTGACTGAACACTCTGCCGAAATAAAAAGGCGCGTTGACGCGGCACGAGAAATTCAGCGCGAGCGCTTTAAAGGAACTGAAACATTATGCAACGCAAAAATAAATTCCGAGCAGTTTAAAAAAGCTTGTATAATTGACAAGCAGGCTGAAAAAACTCTTAAAAAAGCATTTGAAAACCTTGGACTTACCGCGCGGGCATATGACAGAGTTTTGAAGGTTTCACGCACAATTGCAGACCTTGAACAATCGGAGGTGATCCACTCTGAACACGTTCTGGAAGCCGTACAGTACCGCAGTCTTGACAGAAAGTATTGGTCAGCGGAAAAGTGATTTCATAATTAAAATATATCTTTTAAATAAAAATATTATGTGTTATACTAATATATAGCGCTGGTACATCAGCGTTATAAGTAAAAATAATCAGGAGGTTATAATAATGGAAATTACAAAAAATGATATTATCGGCGATGTTCTTGACAATTACCCCGAAACGGCAGAGCTTTTTTTAAGCATAGGTATGCACTGTCTGGGATGTCCTGCATCAAGAGGCGAAACTATAGAAGAGGCTTGTATGGTTCACGGAGCAGACGTTAACGCGCTTATCGCTTCGCTGAACGAAAAAATCGGCAAATGAGCACAGTCTTAAATTCTCAGCTTGACAATCGTTTAAGACTTTGTGCAGACTTTGTCCGTGAAGGAGCAAAGCTTGCAGACATCGGCACAGACCATGCGTATTTACCCGTATGGCTGTGCCGTATTGGCAAATGTCCGTCTGCAATTGCCGCCGACATAAATCCCGAACCTCTTAAACGGGGAAAGAACACAATAATAAACGCAGGTATGAGCGGTCGTGTGCAAATCCGCCTGAGTGACGGACTAAAAAAAATAAAGTCAGATGAAACAGACGATATTGTAATTGCAGGAATGGGCGGCGAGCTTATTGCAAAGATACTTAAAGAATGTGACTTTGCAAAAAACAGCTCAAAGCATTTTATTTTACAGCCAATGACAAAAAGCGAATTTCTGATAAAATGGCTGTGCGATAACGGATACGAAATAATAAAACAGGACTGCTGTGTTGCCGCAAAAAAGTGCTACACGGTTCTTCTTGTTAAATATACCGGAGAAATAACAGCGGCAGATGAAATCTTTTATTACCTTGCAAAGCTTTCTCCGAATAACAATGAAACACATCTTCGTTTTGTAAACGGTCACATTGAAAGACTTATTAAACAGTCAAACGGCGATGTGCATTTTGCAGTGCTTGCAAACAGGCTAAAGGAGATTATAAATGACAACGATCAATGATATTATAAATTTTTTTGAAACATTTGCTCCTCAGGAAAGCGCAATGGATTTTGACAACGTCGGTCTGCTTGTAGGAGATAAAAACACCGCAGTAACAAAAGTTTTGGTATCGCTTGACATAACAAAGAATGTTGTACTTGAAGCAGATAAAATGGGATGTGAACTGATTATCAGTCATCATCCCGTAATTTTTAATCCAATAAAAAGGCTTGATTCCGACTCAGTACCCTATATGCTTATTTCAAGAAAAATTTCTGCTCTTTGTATGCACACAAACCTTGATTTAAGCGAAAGCTTCGGAGTAAACACCTGCCTTGCAAACGCAATCGGTGTAAAAAATGCTGTTCGTGCCGAATCGGGAGAATGTCTGTTTATCGGCAGCCTCGAAAACGAAACAGAAATTTCCGCTTTCGCCGAATCTGTAAAAAATGCTCTCAGCTGCAGCGGACTTCGATACACCGACATCAAAAAAGCCGTAAAAAAGATTGCCGTATCATCGGGCGCAGGCGGCTCAGATATTTTTGACGCCGCACAAATCGGCGCAGACGTACTTGTCACAGGTGAAATCAAACACCACGAAATAAATGCCGCTAACGAATTGGGAATTGATATTATTGACGCAGGGCACTTTAAAAGTGAAGACATTGTAATTTTACCGTTAATTAATAAACTTTCTGAAAATTTTAAGGACATAAACTTTACAAAATCCGAATCTTACAGCGATAATATTAAATTTATTTAATATTATCAGCATTTTAGCAAAATATTTATTGCATAATTTGTTACAATTTGATATAATGATACGGTAAATAACTATATGTGGTAGTGTGTCCGGTTTCGGCATCACAAACGAGGCATTATGAGAATAAGAAAAAAGAAATGGGCTGAACCCGAGCTTGCGGTGTGCGACTTCTTTGTAAAAAATCCTGAAGAATATGCAGGGAACTGGAAAAGAGCATTTAATAAGGAGCTTCCGCTTTATCTCGAAATTGGCTGCGGAAAATGCGGATTTGCAGGACAGCTTGCACTTAAAAATCCTGACAAAAACATTATAGCAGTCGACATTAAAATTGATATGCTCGGTGTGGGCAGACGCAATATTGTAAAATTATTTGAAGAAAACGGCAAAAGTGCGGAAGATATTACAAACCTTTTGCTTGTAAATTATAATGTAGAACAGCTTGATAAAATTATTACCGAAAACGATAAAATAGACAGACTGTTTATTAATTTTTGCAATCCTTGGCCGCGTGCAAAACATAAGAAACGCAGGCTTACATACTATAAAAAGCTTGAAATGTATAAAACATTTTTAAAAAAGGATGCAGAAATAAGATTTAAGACAGATGACGACGAGCTGTTTGACGAAAGTCTTGAATATTTTAAACAAAGCGGATATGAAATAATATATCTCACGCGTGATCTACATTCAAGTGATGTTCAGGATAACATAGTAACCGAACACGAAAAGATGTTCTCTGACAAAGGAATAAAAATAAAATACTGTATAGCAAGACAAAAAGCTATTTAAAACATAACGTTCGACACACATTAGCAGGAGGTGAACAGATTGAAGCTTAAAACAGTTTTATCAGCCGTAACGCTCGGCGCAATATTTATATCGTCGGCAGGCGGATGCAATATAACTGATTTTAGCTCCGACAATCTGCTCAGACCTCCCAAAACAATGGGTGATGAAGCAGAAATTGAACAGCTTATTGCTGATACCGCAAAAGACGAATACACGCTTAAATATCCCAAAAGCGGAAATTACCGAAGCGCAATTATTATGTCTGACCTTGACGGTGACAAAACAGATGAAGCCGTTGCCTTTTACCGCGAGAGAGATGATGTAACAAGAATACATATGCTTGTTATGTACTCCGCAGACGGAGAATGGAAATTATCATCTAACAGCGTAACGGAAACCACTGATATTGACAGCGTTGATTTCGCAGATGTCGGCGGCAGCAAAACACTTGAAATTCTTGTGGGGTACACCACATACACGCCCAACATTAACAAACTTTCGTGTTATACATATTCAAACGGCACAACAGAGGAAATTCAGGCAGGACAGAATTATTCGGGCTTTTACTGCGGTGATTTTAATTCAGACGGAAAAAACGAGGTAATGACTCTCTCTCTTTATACAACCGAAAATGAAGCCGGTGCAACTATGCTCGACTATAACGAGGATAAAAAAGCTCTTTATGCAAAAGCGTCAGTACCTATGGATCCCAATGTCGTAAGATTTAAAAATGTGGCTATTTCCAATATAGGAGAAAACACCAAGGGAATTATAATTGACGGCGCATTTGCAAGCGATGAGCTTAACACTCAGATTATATATTATAACAAAGAACTTTTACTTTTGAGGAATCCGCTCTTTAAAGATAAGAAAAAGAATTTTACGCAGCGGAGCTGTTCGGTAATTTCAGCCGACATTGACAATGACTCAGTTATTGAAATTCCCTCAGTATCAAAACTGCCCCACTCAAAAAATGAATCTGAAGAAACAGTTGCAGACAAAATCACCTGGAATACATTTTTAATGCAGAACGAATCCACAGAAGTCAAATGCAGTATGATTGCGAACTACAATTTCGGCTACACAATTAAAATGCCTGAGAACTGGCTTTCTGACACGGTAACTGCACTTTACAGCACTCAGGATAATTCAACCGTGTTTTATGAATGGAAAAAAACAACTCTCGGCAGCAAGCTTTTTGAAATAAAGGTTTTTGATGTCGAAGATTGGGACAAAGGCAAAAACACTGATGAATACACTTTGATATATAAAGATAACAGGTACGCATATACTTTTATAAATTTAAACACTGACAGTCAATATTCACTGACTGATGACGAAATTAAAACCGCTTTTTCAATTCTTACTGAAACTGTGGTTTAATCCGTCAATATACTAAGGAGGTTTTGATATGAAAAAGATACTTGTTTGTGAGGACGAAGCGGCCATTCGCGATTTTGTCGTAATTAACCTTACACGCGCAGGTTATGATGTTGTTGAAGCCGACTGCGGTGAAACAGCGTTACAGAAATACGACGAAAGCGACGGAGATTTTGACGTTGCCATTCTTGATGTAATGATGCCCGGAATTGACGGATTTCAGGTATGTAAGGAACTGAGAAACCGCAACGGCGGGATTGGAATTATTATGCTTTCGGCAAAAACTCAGGAAATGGATAAGGTTACGGGTCTTATGCTCGGCGCAGATGATTATGTTACCAAACCATTTTCTCCAAGCGAGCTTCTGGCAAGAGTTGACTCTCTTTACAGACGTGTGACACTTGCTCAGGCACACGCAGAAAACAACTTTAAGGAAGAGCTCAAATCGGGAGAATTCACTCTTAATCTTCGCAACCGCGCTCTGCTAAAAAACGATAAAATAATTGAACTTACTCAGGTTGAATTTCAGATTATGGAATACTTTTTCTCTAATCCGGGAGTTGCGCTTGACAGAATAGACATTCTCAACCACGTTTGGGGCAATGCTTATGTAGGCGAGGACAAAATAGTTGACGTAAACATAAGAAGATTAAGAATGAAAGTAGAAGACGAACCGTCAAATCCAAAACATATTATCACCGTATGGGGACTTGGCTACAAGTGGGATTCGGGAACATAAGCTTTTCCGTAAACAGTTTTAGGGCGCCGCAGAAAACAGATATATTAATGCGCCCCGATTTTAAAATTTATGTTATTAACTAACAAAATAAAAAAGGGGGCAGCAACAGGATGTTTAAGGGCATTACAAAGCGATGGATGCTTAATACGCTGAGTGTTATACTTACGATTATCATTTTAATTGTTGTCAGCCTTATTTTTGTTGTTACATATCTTTGCCACCGCAGTGTAGAACAAAGCCTTGCTTCTACAAGCAGTGAACTTTCCCTTGTTTTTTCAGGTTATACCAGCGACAGCTCAACGGGATTCACATCTTCGGCGCGCGATTATGTTGAGAATTTTGATAAAAAAGAGCAGATGGAAGTTATGGTAATAAATTCCTCAGGCAGAGTTGTTATGACTTCAACCGGCTTTATTCCGTCAGAAAGCCTCAAAATCACCGATTTCGAAGATGCCAAAAGCAACGGTGAAGGATTTGCTTTTTGGAGCGGAACACTTAATTCAGGCGAAAGCGCTATGAGTGAAACCAGAATTATTACCAACGACAGCGATACCGTTGTGGGTGCAATCAGATATATAGTATCTATGGATCCGGTAAATAATCGTATAATGCTTATTTCAGCAATGATTATTGCGCTTGGAATAGTGATAATTTCACTTGTAATCATATCAGGACTGTTATTTATCCGTTCCATAGTTAAACCCATACGCAGACTGTCCGTAACCGCAGATAAAATCGCTCACGGAGATTTTTCGGCATCTGAAAAAATAGAACATAAATACGATGATGAAATCGGTGACCTGTGCGACGCCGTCAGCGATATGGCTAAGGATTTGCAGACCACCGAGCAAATGAAAAATGACTTTATTTCAAGGGTATCACACGAACTTCGAACTCCGCTTACGGCAATTAAGGGATGGGCGGAGACAATGCAGCTTTCCGAGCGCGGAAAACTTGACCGACGTACTTTTGACAGGGGTATGGGCGTAATTATCAAGGAAAGCTCCAGACTAACAAGTATTGTTGAGGAGCTTTTGGATTTCAGCCGTATTCAAAGCGGCAGAATGGTGCTTATGAATGAAAAGCTCGACATTCTTGCAGAGTTTGACGAAACCGTATATATGCTTAAAGAACGTGCAGTCAAAGAGGGCAAGCATTTGCTCTATGACGAGCCTGAAGCTGTTTATCCCCCTGTTTACGGCGACCGAAACAGATTAAAACAGGTTTTCATAAACATTCTTGACAATGCACTTAAATATACGCCTAAGGGCGGTGTCGTTGCCGCTCAGGTTATTTACAATAAAGACGAACCCGACATTATAAAAATTGTAGTTACCGACACGGGATGCGGAATTTCTGCTGATGATCTGCCGAAAGTAAAAGAAAAATTTTATAAAGCAAATCAGACTGTACGAGGTTCCGGCATAGGTCTTGCCGTTGCCGATGAAATAATGAATTTGCATAACGGTTCGCTTGACATAGAAAGCGGAGAAGGCGTCGGCACAACAGTAACTCTTACATTCCCAGTTTTCAAAGAGGGCGAAGAACAGACTATGCCCGAGAACATAAAACTTTAAACGTATATTGGATTATATATAAAAATACGAAAGGAATCTTTAATGGCTAAGAATACTACTAAAAAAATAACTTCAATCGGCGGAAGCGCATTGATTGAAGGCATAATGATGCGCGGACCGAAACGCACTACGGTTTGCGTTAGAACGGGAGAAAATGAAATTTACAGCGAGGACATCAGCATTAATACCATTCCATCAAAAGTAAAAATCTTTAAACTTCCGTTTTTACGAGGAATTGCAGGACTTATTGATTCAATGCGTTTATCCTACAAATCTCTTATGCTTTCTGCCGATAAAGCAATTGAAGCAGGAGAAATCGAGGAGGAAGAACCCTCAAAGTTTGAAAAATGGCTTGATGAAAAATTCGGCGACAAGCTTGTAAAAATACTTATGGTGTTTGCGTCTATTATAGGTGTTGCACTGGCTGTAGGCTTGTTTTTCTTTGTACCCTCTTTTCTTTTTGACTTTACCGCTAACTTTGTACCTGCATTTAAGGGCGAAGGAGAAACCGCAGTTTTCTGGAAATCGGTTTTTGAGGGAGTTCTCAAAATAGTAATATTCTTGCTTTACATAGTACTCTGCTCTCAAATGACAGAAATGAAGCGTGTGTTTATGTATCACGGTGCAGAACACAAAACGATTTTCTGCTATGAAAATGAAGAAGAACTTACTGTTGCTAATGTAAAAAAGCAGTCGCGTTTTCACCCTCGCTGCGGTACCAGCTTTATGGTGCTTATGCTTATTATCGGAATTATTGTGGGTCTGTTTATTCCAGTTGCTCCGTTTGGCATAGGATTTTTAAGACCTGTTTTCAAAATACTTCTTCTCCCTATTTCCTGCGGAGTAGGATATGAATTAATTAAAATCTGCGGAAAGCACGATAATCTTCTCACAAGAATTATTGCCGCTCCGGGACTCTGGGCACAGAGAATTACAACAAAAGAACCCGACGATAAAATGATTGAGGTTGCAATTGAGGCAATCAAGGCAGTTATTCCCGAAGACGGTTCAGATATTGTGTGCAAGTGATGACTGTTAAAGATGCTTACGTAAAATGCAAAAATCTGCTTGCAGACCTCGGCACGGATGACCCTGCTTTTGAAGCAATGTGTCTTTTAAAAAAAGCAACGGGCTATGACCGACTTGCATTGATTACAGACGGCAATAACAATCTTGATGACGGCAAAGCAAATTTGCTTTTTTCTCTTGCAAAAAAACGGGCAAACTATGAGCCTCTGCAATATATTTTGGGAAGCTGGAGCTTTTGCGGATTTGACTTTTATGTCGGAGAAGGCGTACTGATTCCGCGCGACGACACCGAAGTCGTGGTCGATCTGTGTCTTGACTTTTTAAAAAACAAGCCTGACAAAAAGACAATTGATCTATGTGCAGGCAGCGGTGCAATTTCGATTGCTCTATCAAAACTTGCAAATGCCGAAGTTACGGCAGTTGAACTTAGTGATAAGGCTTTTAGTTATCTTAAAAAAAATGTAAAAGAAAACAATGCTTCCGTCACAACCTTTAAAGGTGATATTTTCAAATGTCATTCTGATTTTGCCGACAGAGAGTACGATTTAATAGTTTCAAATCCGCCGTATATAAAAAGCGGCGATATTCCTGCGCTTCAAGCCGAGGTTCAGTATGAGCCTGCTATGGCGCTTGACGGCGGAAAAAGCGGATTTGATTTTTATGAAGCAATAATTAAATGTTGGAGTAAAAAGCTGAAAAACGGCGGTGCGCTTGCCTTTGAGCTTGGCGAGGAGCAAGCCGATTATGTTTCCGCACTTATGAAAGAAAAAGGCTTCAATAATTTACGAACCGAAGTTGATTTAGGGGGCATGCAGAGGGCAATAATTGGGACTCTGTTTATAAAATAGAAACTTTGTTCGAATATTTTAAGTTGTTTTTATTGCAATTTAAGTTCGCATATTTTATAATTATCAATGAAATATAATTTCCTGTTTAATTACAGGATACTACGGAGGAATATAAAATGGCATTAGATAAGACAAAAGCACTTGAAACCGCACTTTCACAAATTGAAAAGCAGTTCGGCAAGGGTGCGGTTATGCGACTTGGTGAAAATAAACATATGAGCATTGACCACATATCAACCGGTTCCCTCTCTCTTGACGTTGCACTCGGCATCGGGGGTCTTCCCAGAGGAAGAATTGTCGAAATATACGGACCCGAATCATCGGGTAAAACTACGCTTTCTCTTCACTGCATTGCAGAGGGACAGAAAAACGGCGGAAATGTTGCGTTTATTGATGTTGAACAC
Organism: uncultured Clostridia bacterium; assembly: GCA_947624865.1. Taxonomy (GTDB): domain Bacteria; phylum Bacillota; class Clostridia; order Oscillospirales; family Acutalibacteraceae; genus Ruminococcoides. The sequence goes on from CANQMH010000021.1 coordinate 12,069, forward strand.
GCACTTGACCCAACTTATGCCGCTGCGCTCGGCGTTGATGTTGATTCGCTTCTTGTTTCTCAGCCCGACACAGGAGAGGACGCTCTTGAAATTGCAGAAGCTCTTATACGAAGCGGAGCAATTGACGTAATTGTAATTGACTCTGTTGCCGCCCTTGTTCCTAAGGCTGAAATTGAGGGCGAAATGGGAGACAGCCACGTTGGTTTGCACGCAAGACTTATGTCGCAGGCATTGAGAAAGCTCGCAGGTGCAATTTCAAAATCAAACTGCGTTGCAATTTTCATAAACCAGCTTCGTGAAAAAGTCGGTGTTGTTTACGGAAATCCCGAGGTTACAACAGGCGGACGTGCGCTTAAATTCTACAGCTCTGTCCGCATAGACATAAGACGTGTAGAAACTATAAAAGTAAACGGAGAAATGATAGGCTCGCACACAAGAGCAAAGGTCGTTAAAAATAAAATTGCTCCGCCGTTTAGAGAAGCAGAGTTTGACATTATGTACGGCGAGGGTATCTCGCGTGAGGGCGAGCTGCTCGACCTTGCAGTAAAAGCTGAAATCGTACAGAAATCAGGCGCATGGTTCAGCTACAACGGCAACCGACTCGGTCAGGGGCGTGACAAGGTCAAGGAACTTTTAAAGACAGACACTGCGCTTGCTAAAGAAATTGAAGAAAAACTCTGGGCGAATATTGATAAACTTTATGCACGAAAAAAGGCTGTTCCAAAAGCTAAAATCACAGAAATTCCCGCCGCAGAACCGACTGCCGCTTCTGCACCCGCTGTTAATTCGGCTAAAAGCAGTGCAAAGATTGATGTTCTCGTTGACGACTGATGCTTATTACTGCAATTGAGCCGAGAAGAAAGGCTATGAGCGCGCTGTATATTGACGGTGAGTTTGTTATGAATCTTGACACTCAGACTCTTATTGAGAACAGATTTGACGTCGGCAGAGAAATTGACGACGATGAACTTCACGAGATAATTGCTTTAAGCAACGAAAGGCGTGCAAAAGAAAAGGCGCTGTGGCTTATTTCATACCGCGACCACTCTAAAAAAGAACTTAAAGATAAAATAAAGCGCACCTGTGATGAAGAATCCGCAGAAAAGGCGGTTGAACGTATGGAAGAGCTCGGTCTTGTAAACGACGAAAGCTTTGCCGAACGTTATGCCCGAAAACTGCTGTTTACAAAACATATGTCAAAAAGGGCTGCTGTTTATGAGCTTGTTCAAAAGGGCATTGATAAAGAACTTGCTTCTGAAATTCTCGACGGAATTACGGTTGACAGTTATGAACAAATCAGAGCTTTCATAGATAGAAAATACAAAAACATAAATGATGAAAAAATAAAGCGCAGAGCTGTATCTGCGCTTCAGCGGCTCGGTTACGGCTGGGACGAAATACGAGCCGTTCTTGAGGAATACACAGAGGAAGACTGCATATGAATTATAAGGCTGGAATTGTATCGCTTGGCTGTGCAAAAAATCAGGTCGATGCTGAAATGCTTTTGTTTACACTTAAAAATAAGGGATTTACAATTGTAAATGACCCTGCCGACGCTGATGCCGTAATCGTTAATACCTGCGGATTTATTGAATCAGCAAAACAGGAAAGCATTGATGAAATTATTGAACTGGGCAAGCTGAAGCGCGAAGGTACAATCAAAGCTATTATTGTAACAGGATGTCTTGCAGAAAGATATAAAAATGAAATAACAAAACAGCTTTATGAAGTTGACGCCGCAATCGGTATCGGTGCAAACGAACAGATTGCAGACGTTGTGCTGAAAGCGCTTGACGGAAAAAAATCAGAGATTTTTCCCGATAAGTTATGCCTTCCCCTTGAGGGCGGAAGAATCCAGTCAACTCCTCCCTACACGGCGTACATTAAAATTGCGGAAGGCTGTGACAACTGCTGTACATACTGTGCAATTCCTCTTATCAGAGGACGTTTTCGCAGCCGCCGTCCCGAGGATATTGTAAAAGAAGCTGAAATGCTTGCTGAAAACGGAGTTAAAGAACTTAATGTAATTGCACAGGACACCACACGCTACGGTGAGGATTTATTCGGTGAACCCTATCTTGCAAAGCTTCTCAAAATGCTGTGTAAAATTGACGGCTTTAAGTGGATAAGGGTTTTGTACTGTTATCCCGACAGAATTACAGACGAACTCATTGACACAATTGCAAGCGAAGAAAAAATCGTAAAATATATTGACATTCCGTTGCAGCACTGTAACGGTGAAGTTCTCAAAAAAATGAACCGCCGCGGAAACAGAGAAAGTCTTACTGCGCTTTTGAATAAAATCAGGGCAAAAATACCAGATGTAATATTCCGCTCAACCTTTATTACAGGCTTTCCCGGCGAAACCGATGAACAGTTTGAAGAGCTTGCAGAGTTTGCTGCAGAGATAAAATTCCAAAGGCTCGGCTGCTTTGCCTATTCACAGGAAGAAAATACCAAAGCGGCACTTTTGCCCGAGCAGATTGACGATGAAATCAAACAAAAACGCGCCGATATTATTATGGAGCATCAACAGAAAGTAATGTCTGAGTATTGCAAAAGCTTGATCGGCAAGTCTCTTGAGGTTCTCGTTGAAGGATACGACAAACTCGCAGAATGTTTTTTCGGAAGAAGCTATGCAGATTCTCACGAAGTAGACGGCTGTGTATTTTTTACCTGCAACGGCAAAAAACCAAAAGCAGGAGATTTTGTTACGGTTAAAATAACCAACTATATGGGATGCGACCCTGTCGGCGAAACTGACTGACATAAATTCTGTTAGATTTTAATTATATTCGGAAGGCAACAAAATGAATTTACCTAATAAACTGACAATAGGGCGTATTGCCATTGTACCGCTTTTTATAGCCGCAATACTGATTGATTTTCCGCTGAATCACATAGTGGCTTTGATAATATTTGCTATTGCATCTGTTACCGATATGCTCGACGGCAAAATTGCAAGGAAAAGAAATCTTGTGACCGACTTCGGTAAATTTGCAGACCCGCTCGCCGACAAAATTCTTGTTCTTGCGGCGCTTCTCTGCTTCGTTCAAAACGGTTACTGCGACTGTGTCGCTGTAATAATAGTTCTGTTCAGAGAATTTACGGTAACTTCAGTTCGGCTTGTTGCCGCGTCTAAAGGTAAAGTAGTCGCCGCCAATATATGGGGAAAAATTAAAACTGTTTCTCAGATGATCGCAATAATTGCAATTTTATTTATGCAGTTTATTCTTGATTTGCCTGATGTCGGAATTGTTTTTTCTACTGATATTTATAATATTCTCAATTTTGTATTCGCAATTATCGGCGAGATCTTGGTTTGGATTTCAGCATTGCTTGCCGTCATTTCAGGCATTATTTATATTATGCAAAACAAGCATTTTATTTTAAAAAAATAATGAAAATAAAAATATTCACTGTTCGGAAGTGATAATTTGTTTGACACATTAAAAGCTGATATTAACGCTGTGCTTGAGCGTGACCCCGCCGCCAGAAGCAAAGCGGAAGTTTTTTTCCTTTATTCGGGCTTTAAGGCAGTAAGGTCGCATAGAAAAGCCAGCTGGTTTTATAAACACAATCATAAATTTATCGCACGCTGGATTTCACAGAGAAGCCGCCATAAAACCGGCATTGAAATTCATCCGGGAGCTACGATAGGCAAAGGACTTTTCATTGACCACGGTATGGGCGTTGTTATTGGGGAAACCACCGTTATAGGCGATAACTGCACAATATATCAAAATGTAACGCTCGGCGGTACGGGAAAAGACACCGGAAAACGCCACCCTACTCTCGGTAACAATGTGCTTGTAGGAGCAGGTGCAAAGGTGCTCGGTCCGTTTACAGTTGGTGATAATGCAAGAATTGCCGCAGGAGCGGTCGTTTTAAGCGAAGTCCCCCCTAACGCTACAGCGGTAGGCGTTCCGGCAAGAGTTGTAAAGGTAAACGGAATAAGGAGCGAAACACTAGACCAGATTCACGTTTCCGACCCTGTTGCTCTCGCTCTTTGCAATCTTGAACACAAAATATTTGTTCTCAAAAAAGAACTTGACGAGCTTAAAAACGCTGACAATAAGGAGTAACAAAAATGATTTTATATAACTCTCTCGGACAGACAAGGCAGGAATTCGTTCCCCACACTGAGGGAAAAGTGAATATGTACACCTGCGGTCCTACTGTTTATCATTATGCCCACATCGGCAACCTCCGCACATATATTATGGAGGATGTTCTTGAAAAGTATCTCCGCTTTGCCGGATATGACGTAAAGCGCGTAATGAACATTACCGACGTGGGTCACCTCACAAGCGACGCTGATACAGGTGAGGATAAAATGCTTGCAGGCGCAAGGAGAGAACACAAAACCGTTCTTGAAATTGCAAAATTTTATACTGACGCTTTTTTTGCCGACTGTGAAAAACTAAATATAAAACGTCCAGACGTTGTTGAGCCTGCAACAAACTGTATTGATGAGTTTATTGAAATGATTTCTGTGCTTCTTGAGAAAGGTTATGCGTATATTGCAGGCGGAAACGTGTATTTTGACACTTCAAAGCTTGACAGCTACTATGTATTCGGAAATATGAATGAAGACGACCTTGCCGTAGGTGTCCGCGACAGCGTTGAGGAGGATGAAAACAAGCGCAGCAAGGCAGATTTTGTTCTCTGGTTCACAAAATCAAAGTTCGACTCTCAGGAGCTTAAATGGGAAAGTCCATGGGGACTTGGATATCCGGGCTGGCACATTGAATGTTCTTCAATAAGCTGTAAGCACAACGGCGAGTATCTTGACATTCACTGCGGAGGAATTGACAACGCTTTCCCCCACCACACCAATGAAATTGCACAAAGCGAAGCATATCTTGGACATAAGTGGTGCAAATACTGGTTCCACGTTCTTCATCTTAATGATGCAAGAGGAAAAATGAGCAAATCAAAAGGCGATTTTCTTACGGTTTCTCTGCTTGAAAGCAAGGGATATAATCCGATAGTTTACAGAATGTTTTGTCTGCAAAGTCATTACCGCAAACCTCTTACTTTCACTTATGACAGCCTTGACAACACAGCAACGGCTTATGACAAGCTTATTAAAAGAATTGCGGCTTTATCAAATGACGGTACTCCCGATTTACAGAAAGCTCAGCCGCTTATAGACTCGTTCAAATCCGCACTTGATAATGACCTTAACACTTCGCTTGGTCTTACGTGCGTTTATGACGTGCTTAAAGCAGATGTTGATGACGCAACAAAGCTATATGTAATAGGTGAGCTTGACAAAGTGCTTTCGCTTAATCTCATCGGAAATGAGCCTTTTAACAAAGAATCCGACAGCGCAGAAAATGAGATAAGCTCAGAGATTGAAGAGCTGATTGAAAAGCGTACAAAGGCTCGCTTGGAAAAGGACTGGACAACAGCCGACGCAATCAGGGATAAGCTAAAGGAAATGAATGTCGTGCTGGAGGATACAAAGGACGGCATTAAATGGCACTTTGAAAATAATTAAATTTTTGCTTCATGTCATATAAATCAATCCCCTTCATATAATCAAGTGGAGGGGATTTTATGCGTTTATTAATACTAACAAAACGTAATCTTATATCAATCGGTTTTTGTCTTATAATAGGAATTCTGGCAGGCACAATTGCCATAACATCAACTGTAAAGGCAGTTCAGACAGCAAATACTCCTCGTGAAATCCCCATATACTGCGTTGATACCTCTAAAAAACAGGTTGCGCTATCATTTGACGCCGCTTGGGGAAACGAACAGACGGAGGGTTTGCTTGAAACACTTGATAAATATAAAGTAAAATGTACATTTTTTCTCGTCGGCGACTGGGTTGATAAATTTCCTGACAGCGTAAAAGCGATTGCCGCAAAAGGTCACGACATAGGAAATCACAGCAATACTCATCCTCATATGACGCAGATGTCCACAAGCGATATGTCAGGACAAATTCAGGCGTGCAACGAGAAAATAAAGAAGATTACGGGAAAAGCTCCGACGCTGTTCCGCGCACCGTACGGCGATTACAATAACGATGTTGTAAAATCGGTAAACGGCTGTAATATGTATTGCGTTCAGTGGGACGTTGATTCTCTTGACTGGAAAGACCCGACTCCTGAGCAGATTACAAAAAATGTCGTTAACAAAATAAAGGACGGAAGTATTATTCTTATGCACAACGGTGCTACAAACACGCCCGAAGCACTTCCAATGGTAATTGAAGGCATAAAGGAAAAGGGTTACGAAATAGTACCTATTTCCCAAATCCTGCTAAAGGGAGATTACTATACCGATGTTCAGGGTAAAATGTGCGCAAAGGAAGGCACAACAGCAGCTCAGACATCAACAGCAAATAATTAATGCAAAGAACTAAAAATAGGATTCTTTATTAAAATTTCAGGCTATATATAATCTCAGGCACCGCAGAAATCTGCGGTGCCTTTTTTGTCGGCTGTAATATTATTTTAGGGGCGGATATATAATCCGCCCCTATGAATTAACATAAACGTTTATTTAAAAATTTACAGAACACGGCTGACCGACAACGCCCTCGCCGTAATCTATTTCTGCAATATATTTCTGAATCAATGTAGCATCAACAACTGAAACTCTGCCGTCCTGATTCACATCAGCGAGAATTGTCTGAGTATCGCTGAGAGTTTCAAGATCAACTCCTGCTTTCTGAATTAGAGTAGCGTCCATTACCGTAATTACGCCGTCTGTGTCAACATCACCATAAACAGTAATAGGTTCAGGGTTTATAACGGTAACTTCATAATCACATACACCGAGGATTTCTTTCTCATATGTCTTATCAAGAAAATCTGTTACTTTTGCCGCAACATAATATGTATAACAATCGTTCCAGTTAAGGTCAGTATCTGTATAATTCGATACTGATGAACTTACCTCGGCAATTTTTTCAAGCTCAATATTATCAGCAGATTTTCTGTATATTGCGTAACCTGATGTTTCATAATCAACCTGTGACCATGAAATCTTAACAGCCTTCTCACCGCTAAGCTGTTCAGCAGAAATTTCAGGAGCGGCAAACTGATCAAGCTCAGAACTCAGCATATAAATAATACTCTTTCTTGTTCTGCTTTCCTCTGAAGCCTCGGGAATATATCCGTCGGTTCTGTACTGCCATACATCGGGCGTATATACTTCGTTTATCTTTATTGACTGAGAAAAATTAAATTCATATGGATAGTAGGCATACCAAAGTTTCATTCCTGAATTTTTCAGTGCCGCAATATCAATATTATTAAATACGGACTTATTTGCATAACACATAGTTTTATATCCGTGTTCATTCATCACACGATTAAATTCAAGCGCTATTTCGGTTGTCTGTTCAGTTGTAAGCTCGGCATATTGGCTGTCGCTCATATTATATGAAATCGGCAAAGCCATAAAATCGGAATATTCGGGAATATATTCCTCAATTTCTCTGAGCAGATATTCTGCTTCAAGTTTTGCTGTTTCTTTATCAACAGCATATGCAACAAAATTAAGTCCGAACGGAATACCGTTTTCAACTGCACCCTTTACATTTTCAACAAAACTTGCATCGTTCTGGTTCGGATAATCCTCTGAACCCCATCCTGCACGAATAATTGCAAAATCCATTCCGTATTCTTTAACCGCCGCCCAGTCAACGGGTTCTTTCTCACCGCTTGTATAGTCGCCGCAGCGTGATGTCACATCAATACCGTTATAATAACCGCAGGCTACACTGCATACATCAAAGTTACCTGTCTGTGTTTCCGCTTTAATCTGCGTCTCACCCATTGAATGAGCAGTTACAACTCCGTTTTGGTCAACTGTTGCAACATCAGTATTTGAAGAAGTCCATTTGATTTCAGGAACAGCGTCAATATTGCTGTCTGTAATTTCAGCGTTAATCTGTACTTGCGAGCCGAGCTGTACGGACTTAAATCTCTTGTCAACCTTTACATTAATGTTTTCAGTAAAGGTATCAAATGCCCATTCATACAGTTTTTTGGAATCTGTCATTGCATAGTTTACATAATTTGATTCAGCGCCGTATTTTGCGCCCAACGCTATGCACATAAGCTCTGTATCTCCCTTTTTAGCGGTTGATACAAGACATTTTCCGGCTGCATCTGTATAGCCTGTCTTTACTCCGGTGGCATACTGATAATAATAGCTTCCGCCGTTTACATAATCAATAAGATAGTTCGTATTAATAAGCGGTGCCGTATCACCCTTTAAGGTATAGAATTCCGTACTTACAACGTCGGTGAAATAAGGCAACGTAATCGCATATTTTGTAATTTTATACATATCTTCAGCGGTGGAGTAATGATTTTCATCCGACAGTCCTGAAGCATCATTAAAATGCGTATTGGTACAGCCAAGCTCCGCAGCTTTCTCATTCATCATCTCAACAAATTTGCCTGAATCACCGTTTCCTACAAAATATGCAAGCTCCTGCGCAGCGTCACAGCCTGACGGAACCATCAATGCATAAAGAATATCAAGCACAGAAAAGCTTTCTCCAATATGATTTTCAAGTCCTGCAACCGACGCATTCAATCCCTTAATGTCCTCTATAGGCTTGCTTTCTATTACCATTTGAGTATTTTTAAGGTCGTCTATTGCATCTGCAACAACTATGTAGGTCATAATCTTTGTTGTTGAGCCGTTTGGTCTTGCCGTATCGGATTTTTTTGAATAGACAACCTCATCCGTTCCTGTATCAACCAGCAGCAAAGTATCAGTATACGTATTAAAATCAGGCGTAATATTATCTGAATATGCTGCGGCTGCACCAACAGCTGTATCGGTAACATTTATTGCCGACACCCCAGCTGTAAGTGTGGTACACATAATTACAGCGCAAAGCGCAGATGATATAATTTTCTTAAACATAGAATTATCCTCTTTCATTTTAGATTTACTGTTTACAAAAATATTTTATCCTATAAGCTTACAGCATAATGAAGCAATGCTTCCTGAATACTTTTATATTTTCTCTTGCTCACAGGGATTTTTTGATAATTATTCAATATAATTTCATAACGCTTAATTGAAAATATTGCGGAAATAGACACAATATAGCTTCGATGACATTGTATAAATCTGTCCGGCGGAAGCTTTGGAATCACTTGATTCAAAGGCATTTGAAATTCAACGCTTCTATTGTTTGAAAGATACATGATAAGTTTTTTATTCAACACTTCAATATACATAATTTCATCAAACGAAAATTTCGAAATTGCATCAGCCGTGCATATTACCAATGAATCATGCTTCAGCTTGCGGTATGCTTTCATTACTGCCTGCTCAAGCTTATTGATGTCAGGCGGCTTAATAATATATCCCGAAGGCTCGACTTCATAACCTTCAAGAAGATAATCCTCAGAACTCGTCACAAAAATAATCGTGATATTATTTTTCAACGCTCTCAACTGCTTTGCAATATCAATGCCGTTTTCATTTATAAGAATTATATCAATTAAAAGAAGGTCATATCTGTGAGGCTGCATTTGCAAATCATCAATAAGCTGTTTACCGCTGTTGTATTTATCAATCGTATATGCAATTTTATTAGAACTCATAATACAACTTAACATTTCGCTTATTGAGTCAAGGAATATGTGTTCATCATCACAAACAGCAATCCTGTACATTTCTTATTACTCCCTAATACTAATCTTTATTTTCATTAAACAAACACAGATTTGCAAACGCACAAAATCTGTCGTCATCAATTTTTGTACTGAATAAGCCATTGTACTTTGCCGCAATTTTAGACATAATATTCAAACCGTATCCGTGTAAACTGCTGTTATCTTTTGAAGAAATCAGTCTGCCGTTTGAATATTTAAGTTTACTTGCATCAAAGGAATTTTCACAGCTGACAAAAAGGAATTGCCCATTTCTTCGTATTTTTAAATTAATAAATGATTCTGAATTTTTATCATTAATACATGATTCAATGGCATTCTCAAGCATATTTGTAAGCAAACAGCAAATATCGGCATTATCAATATTAAGTTCTTCTGAAACAATCACTGAATAATTTACTTTAATATCAAGCTTTTGTGCCCGATTCTTATAATCGGTTAGTATAGAATTTATCAGCGGGTGAGGCGTATATTCTACGACGCCTAATTCAGATATTTCTTCCGTAACCGTATTAATATATTCCTGTGCGCCGGTGTAGTCATTATTATTAAGATAAAGTGGAACTGCTTTAAGATGATGCTTAATCTCATGGGAAATTTCCTTAATTTTAGCATTATTTTCGGAAACCTTAAGATAGTTTTCTGCAACACGTTCAAGACGTGCTTTTTCTTCCGCCTGTCTTTGAAAGGTTTTTATAATATAGAAAATCCATATATAAATGAAAAAAGCAATTAATATAACAGAAAGCATAAAAATGCCATTTATTGTTTCTTCCGCCATACCAAACTGTTCGGGCAGCTCATAACAAAATACCAATATAAAGATAAAGTCAGCCGGTACTATCCACAAAAGTTTCCACTGCCTTTTTTCTATAGGGCTTTCTATCGCTCTTTTAACGTATCTCATTAAAAAAAGCATTGGGGGAAAAAACACTGCATTTTCTAAAAGAGAAATCAAAATCACTATCGGATAATATAAATATTTGTCTCCGACCAGCTGTATTCTAAATATGTCCCTTATGATACTTTGTACGGCAGAAATTAAAAAGCCATAGTTCATTATTATAAAAAACACAAATATTTTTTGATATATGTAAGCATCAATAGAAAAAATATAAAGAACCAGCAGAAACACAAGTGTTATGTAAAAAACGACATCCTGAAACCCTGTACGATATTGCTCGAGTGCTTCCGGCAGCGAACATACAGCTAAAAAGGTAAATATTGACGCCATAACAACAAATACAGCCGCAAAAACACCAAAAAAAAGATTGCTTTTACCTGCTTTAATCTTATTATAAAAGGGGTATATACATAAAATTGCGCAAGGTAAGATTTGTACCGAAAAACCGCATATCTGTCGTAAAATCAGCAATATTTACAACTCCCTGTTACCTGTTAATAATTATATTTATTATATAATATTAGTAATCCATTTTCAATGAATAATCTATTCCTTTTTTTACAAATTTATCATTTTTATAAAATGAAACGGCAGCATAGCGTTCATTCAATACACCATGAAATCACTTTCAATATATCGGAATATTGTTTCTGCATATACTGCCGCAAGTATTTCTGTTACAAAAACTTTATCACAGAAAACGTTGTTTAATTTTTATTAGTCTAATCTGCGTTTATAAAAAGTATAAACAGCAGCCGCTGACAATAAGCATACCAAAACTATTGATGCCGCAACAGTCCCGCCGGTTTGAACAGCGCCTGAATTATTTGATTCCGCGCTGTCAGGTGTAGCGGTTTTCACAGATTCGGTAGTAACCGCCTGTGTTTCAGTTGCCGATGTAGCGTCGGCTGATGCTGTGCCTGTAGGTGTTGTAGTAATATCAACTGTAGTTTCAGGCACTGTAGTCGGAACAACGTCAGTCTGTATCATTCGGGCTGTTGTAACGCTTGATAATATGGTGTTCTCGTCCTGCTTAAAATAATTTATCAGCGCCTCATCACAGGCAGAATATTCACCTGTTTCCTCAGCATTTGCAATTTGAGGATAATACGATGACACAGCAACGAAATTATTAGTTGCAATTGTATATAGTTTATCCTCTTTGAGCGGTTCTCCGCCTACTTTTACCGATAAAACTCTATTTCCATATTCAAGGCTTGGATTATATTCAACAGTCACGCCTCCAACCTGGAGGTAACTGCCGCTGTTTTCGGGCCATATGCTGTTATCTCCTGTTTCATAGGCGTAAATACTCTTTGTCTGAATATCAATGGATGTTTCAAGCACTTCTTTAAGCTGATTGCCCGTAATCTGTTTTGTTACAATATAATTTCCGTACGGGCTTATTCCGATTATATCACTGTAAGTAACATTGCCTTTACTAACCGATGCGCGTATGCCGCCTGCATTTTCAAAGGCAATATCTGCTCCTGTTTCAAGCAGATAAGCGTCGGTAACGGCCCTGCCCATATTGGTTTCGTCCACTCTGAGATGTTCCCAAACGCCGTCAAGGTCAGCAGGAGACGATCCTACAACCTGATTAAGGATTACACTTTCATCTGCAATAATTTTATCCAATACTGCCTTTACAGCCTGATCGTCCTCATATGCTGAAACATCTGTATAATACGCATTGTCTGCATTACACTCTATGTCTGTTATATTGCCGTTCAAATCAAGTGTGCAATCAAGATTTATCAGTCCTGCCTCATACAAATAATATCCGTTTTCAATCACGTATGCTGTTGAACCGTCGGGTGTTGTTACAGAAGTATCAATATCCGTATGTTCGTGACCTGCAAGCCATAAATCAACTCCATTGACATTTGACGCCAGTACAGCAGGATCATATGTATGTGTAAGTCCGATTACAACATCACAATCCATCGCTTCAAGTTCCAGTGCCGCTGTGTTTGCATATTCAACAGGGTCTGTAAATGTCAGACCTGCAACATTTGTCGGTGCAGTATCGCTGTAAATTGACGGGTCAATTACTCCGAAAATACCAACTTTAAGCTCTTGTCCGTCTTTTTCAGCGGTTTCAATATAATACGAGTTGTTAAAAAATTGATTTCCGTTTTCATCAACAACATTACCTGTAAGCATTTCAAGACCGGCAATTCCCGCAAGCTCTTTAAGTCTGTCCTTGCCGTAGTTCCAGTCATGATTTCCTGCTGTCATTGCATCATAACCGCATGCTTTTACAAGCTCGGCAACCGATTCGCCCTGTACAAGCGTTGCTATTGACTGACCGTGGAATAAGTCGCCTGAATCCAACACAAGATCCATATCTGCTCCGTCTGTATAATCGTCAATTATGCTTTTGAGCTTTGGCATACCGATAATGCCGCTTGACGCATTTTCCTGAACTCTGGCATGAATATCATTGGTATGAACAATCTTTACTGAAAATTCTACCGATGTATCTTCTGCCGCAAACACATAGATTGAGCTTGATATAATCATAAGAATACTTAAAAACAATGACGCTGCCTTTTTCACAAAAATATTCATCCTCTCCATAAAATATAAAAATAATAAGTATAAAATACTGTCAAATATTATAATACTTTTTTTGAGTTAAATCTACGTTTTATCGCAGACGGTCATTATATGAGTGTGAATGGAAGCAGGAATCTATTGTAGGTATTTATATATTTATAATTTAAAAGTAACATTTACATTACCTCGCCAAGAACATCTGCAAGTTCATTGAAATTTATGACAAATCCTAATGGTGTATAACTGTATGAGGTCTGAATATTTGAATAAAACAAAACCAAACAATCAGAACCGTAAACCATATTTAAACTAAAACTTTAAAATAATTTATAATATCCTGCTTATATATGCCTGATTACCTTAGCAGGAACTCCTACGGCAACCATATTTTCGGGTACATCCTTAGAAACAACGGCACCTGCGCCTATTATTGCATTGTCACCAATTGTAACGCCCGGAAGAACTGTTGCATTTGAGCCTATCCATACATTTTTACCTATTACAACTGGCAAAAATATATTGTCATTGCGGTTCTCCGGCTTGAATCCATGATTAATTGTAGCAAGTACAACGTTATGCCCAATAAGAGACCCGTCGCCTATTGTAATTCCCCCTTGATCCTGAAAACAACATCCTGCATTAATGAACACCTTTTTGCCCACATGAATATTTTTTCCGCAGTCTGTGTAAAACGGAGGAAACAAGGCAAAGCTCTCATCCACCTTTTGCCCGATAAGTTCCGAGAAAAGCAAACGGATTTCTTCAGCCGTATGATATTTATTATTTAATTCCGAGGTAACTTTTCGCGCCTCATCACTGAGTTCTATCATAAACTTATGCATTTCTGAACCACCTTTAACAGGCAGCCCTTGATTTACGTGTTTCAAAAACATCTCCAGATTCATCTGTAACGCTCCTAATAATTTATCAGTTATTTTGTCATATTTGTAAAAATAAATATATGAACTTTATGTGATTTATAAAAACAAAACTGACATCGCAAAAATGATGTCAGTATTGTTGCTTAAAAACTTTAATTAAATATTATTTTATTCAGCCTGCGAAAACTGATCCTTACCTACTCCGCAGAGAGGACACACAAAATCATCAGGCAAATCCTCAAACTTTGTACCCGGAGCAATTCCGTTATCCGGATCTCCTACGGCTTCATCATATTCCCAGCCGCATACATCACATACATATTTCATAAATACACCTCCAGACATTTTTATTATGGTTTTATTATATCAAAGTCTAAAATAATATTCAACTAAAATTTAACATTTCCTGTTAAATGAATATTGTACTTATAACTATTCATCTTTTATTCGTTCTTGCGTCCATATTATATTTTAATATTCACTCAACAGTATTAATATTTCTCTAAAAATGAATGTTTTACACCGTCGGATTTATATCCTACCATTGTATCAAGACAGACAGAATGAATACTGTTAAAAATGCTTTTTTCTATATTTGGATTATCACGCTTTAGTTTTTTTATCAGTTTTTTGATTTCCTGCCGCTTTGAGATCTCTGCCGAGTCGCCGCAGTTTGCACTGTTTTCTGTAAATCGGCAGGCACACTCAATAAATTCAAGATTATTATACCGCTTCCACGCAAGTATTGATTCCTCGTGAATACAATACATAGGACGAATAAGCTCCATTCCCTCAAAATTTGTGCTGTGCAGCTTTGGCGGCATTGACTGAAGCTGAGAGCCGTAAAACATTCCTATAAGGGTTGTTTCTATAACGTCGCTGAAATGATGTCCCAGTGCAATTTTATTACATCCTAAATCCTGAGCTTTTTTATACAAATGTCCCCTTCTCATTCGGGCGCATAGATAACAAGGCGACTTATCTGTTTTGTTTGCTACCTTAAAAATATTTGTTTCAAAAACAGTAATCGGTATATGCAGCAGTTTGGCATTACTTTCAATTTTTTGTCTGTTTATTTCATTATATCCCGGATCCATAACAAGGTAAACGAGTTCAAACGGAACTTCACTGTGCTTATGAAGCTCCTGCAACAACTTTGCCATAAGCATTGAATCCTTGCCTCCTGAAATGCACACGGCAATTTTATCTCCTGCGTTAATTAGTTTATAATTCTTTATAGCAATTATAAACGGATTCCATATTTCTTTTCTGTATTTTTTGATGATACTTCGCTCAACAAGTTCATATTTTTCAAGTTCTCTGCCCACTTTGCCAGCTCCCTGTAATATCCGTAAATATATTTATTTTCGCTCATATTTTATACTGTTATATCTTTTCTTACTTTTGCAAAACACAAGCTGAATTTTTAGCCTGTTTTTTCAAAGAAATATTAACATTATACATATAAAAAGTCAACTGAACTTTGCGCCAATAAATTATACTTGTTACAAAACGGCATTTATCTGACTAAATAAGCCATTATAATAATAAATAAATATTATGCACTTTAATCAGGAGAAAATAATGTACTCATACCACAACACCATTAAAAAACGAATTAAAAACGGCGAGCTTGCAGGATATGACTATGTAGAAAACTACAAAAATATAGGCGAATGCTTGCTGCTGCATTTTAAAACACCGCCTTTTGAAAGACCGATAAGGCCTCATAAATATCACGAGTATGCAGATATTCTTACTAAATGGGAAAATGATAATATTGAACTAGAAAAGATAAATAAAAAATAAACCGCTCCTTGTTGAAAATCAAGAAGCGGAATTGTCGCTGCATATACGTTTTTGTATTACGATTGTATCAAGAGTTTCACCAAGCTGCAAAAATACAGCGCTTACAAGCTCTAATTCATCTACAGATAAGTTACACGACAGCGTGTTTGCAACCGCTGTGACATACGCAGTTAATTCACAAGCGTTCAACATATCACCTCTTTAATATCATATTATGTTATTAGAATTAAAAAGATAGTTTAAACTATGATTTAAAGAATAAATGACAAATGTTTTATTGTATGACGCAAGAAGTTGTTGTGCCATTATAAGATAGCACCTTGTCTATCGACTGTGAGAACACACGCCATTCATTCTGTTTATCCTTAAGCTGTTTTACACCCTTGCGCGTCAGATGATAATACTTGCGCTTTCTTCCGTCATATTCTTCCCAGTAACTTTCAAGATAATTTTCTTCTTCGAGTGCGTGAAGAATTGGATAGAGTGTGCCCTCCTTTAATTCAAAAACATTTTCACTGAGCATTTCTATTTCTTTTATAATTTTGTATCCGTACAAATCCTTGCCCTTGAGAACGCTCATAACAAGCATTGATGTGCTTCCCTTGATAAGTTCCTTGCTAAACTTCATAGTATATCACTCCGTTTCATTTATTTATCATAAATATATGATAATAGACTATTTTCATTTGTATTGCTCTTTTCATCGGAATTTGCAAAGTCTGACTGACCCTGACCGGTCAGTGTATATACACCGTTCATATTTGTAAAAGTATAAATTATTCTCTCATAATCACTATGAGTATTAAGTGCAAACATAAAATCAACAGATTCTTGTGAAACAGAATCGTATTTGTAATGGCTGACAAATATTGCCTTATTGTACCAGCCAAGTTGTAAAAATTCATCGAGCGTCATATTGGCTTTTATCCATGCCATTTCTTCATTTGTCAGATATAGGTTATCATTTACCGCAACGAACGGACTGCCAATTGTGGTCGTACCGTAACTGATATAATTTTCCGATAAAGAATTCGGAGAATTATTATACGGCAAAATTATAATATTGCTGTCATTGCCGTAATGAAGCGTCGCTTGTCCGCTCTGCCAAATGTTGTCATCATTAAAATACTTTTCATAACCTACCTTTATCAATCTGTTTATATGCTCTTCACTGCCAAGCGATAAATCTGCATTAATTACATAATTTATCTGGGATTCTTTTATCGTTTGTATTTCAGCATTTTTAGTATCAAAATTTATAAGTGCTGAAACTGTAGCGCAAAACATAACGGCAAAATTTGTTGCAAACATAATTAAAATCACTCTCTCTACTATCTTTAAAATTTTCCACGGAATACGAACTGTCTTTAACCGCTGCTGACGGATAATACTCACAAACAAAAGTACCGACAATACAAGCAGAATGATAAATAACAGGTTTGCTCCGATAACATAAAAATCTTTTAAATTGTCAGGTATGTAACTGTAACTAAAAATACTGTCTGCATATATTTTTACTCCTCCGCTTGCTATAGTAACAACAGAGAAAATCAAAGGCTGAAACAGAGCAAACTCCAATGTATAACCATTCAAATTAAACAAATTAAATGCTATCATGAACACAAGCGAAAGAATAATCATAGCTGAAATAAAACTGTTTTTTTGTCTGTGCGATTTATAGAGTAAAATAATATACATTGAAAAAATTAAAAGTGACAGAAAATCAAATAAAATTCTATGTACTATGCAGTAAGAATAAGCAGCATAATGAAAGTTGTGTTCAACAGGAATTATATTTGCGCTTAAAAGTATGATGAAAACTGTAAATAACACAGTAATAATGTTCCAAACATTTTTATATCGCTTGTCACTGTGCAGAATATTCAGAGGAACTGCTGTATCATCAGGGTTTCCCATTTCTTCTGTTGCCCTACGCATTGCTTCATCATAACTGTACCCGATTTCAATGTAATAATCAGTCTTATCAAGAATATGGCTTTCAAGTTCATAATTTATCATATGCCTTGCATTTTTGTTTTGTATAAGCGACGATACTGATTTAAGATATTTATTTTCCATAACTTTCTCCTAATGCATAGCAATTCTATATACATAGATATTATATGTATATAAAATATACCATATTAATGAGTTTGTCAAGTGCTAATATATTATCGCCGCATCCAAAGGACACCATAAATAATTTTCATAAAATTATATTTAATTCCACATTGTTCTGCCCTGCGGTGATTTATTCAGAAAATAAAAAGCCAATCGTTTTGAAATGCACCCCTCCTGTTAGACATTGTGATACAATGTTTGGAGTGCCCCAAATTGTGTGGACAGCACAAAAAGCC
>CANQMH010000022.1 GCA_947624865.1 uncultured Clostridia bacterium
CCTTTATAGGTTTCATCTGTGTCGGGAAACAGCTTGCCTATATCTCCGAGAGCTGTCGCACCGAGAAGCGAATCCATTATTGCGTGAACAAGCACATCTGCGTCTGAATGGCCGAGCAATCCGAGTTCACACGGAACCTCGACTCCTCCAAGTATCAGCTTTCGGTTTTTATCAAATTTATGTACGTCATATCCGTGACCTATACGCATAATGTTTCTCCAAAATTTTGATAATAAGACGATTTATGTCATAATATTAATTATTTACAACGGTTTATAAACAGATATTAAAAATTTCTTGACTTTAAAATGCTCTCGGCAATTATTACATCAATCGGCGTGGTAAGTTTGATGTTCTCCTTACTTCCCTTTACCACTTCAACTTCTCCGCCCATACTCTCAATAAGCGCGCAGTCGTCAGTAAAGTTTATTGCATTATCTCCTGCATTTTCAAGTGCAAACTTGTACAAATCCTTTTCAAATACCTGCGGTGTCTGCACCGCCCTGAGCTGAGAGCGCAAAGGTGTGCTTTCGATTTTATTAAAACCGTCAACAATTTTAATTGTATCGGTTACGGACGTTCCGAGTGTTGCCGCTCCTGTTTCGAATGCAGCTTCAACAACACGTTCAATTTCCTCAACCGTTATAAGTGGACGGGCGCCGTCATGTATGGCAAAATACTTTGCATTTTTATTTGCAGCTTCAATTCCGTTGCGAACACTTTCCGCACGGGAAGCACCTCCGAGCACGAGCCGGCTGACTTTTGACAATCCGTTTTCGTCAACAATGCTCTGAATACGCTCTTTATCCTGTTCTCGGCATACTACGATAATTTCCTTTATCAAGTAACATTTTTGAAACGCATTAAGAGTATATTCAATTGCAGGATGTGATAAAAGCGGGATAAACTGCTTGCTGTCGGTAATTCCCATTCTTACCGAACCGCCTGCCGCTACAATTACCGCAGATACATAAGCTGACATAATATACCCTCCGTAGTATTTAGCGCGTTTGAATTTTTGAATGGCAGTTTGTAAATCATATTTTCTCAAAAGCCTGCTTTAAATCATCAATTAAATCATCAACATTTTCAAGTCCGACCGACAAACGGATAAGATCAGGCGCTACGCCTGCTTCAATAAGCTGTTCTTCGGTCATTTGTCTGTGAGTATGGCTTGCCGGGTGAAGCAGACAGGTTTTTGCGTCTGCTACATGAGTAGCAATAGTCGCAAGCTTTAAACTGTCCATAAATTCAATTGATTTTTCCCTTCCGCCCTTAATTCCGAATGCAAGAACACCGCATGAACCGTTTGGAAGATACTTTTTCGCAAGACTATTGTATTTGTCGTTGGGCAGATCAGGATAATCTACCCACGCAACCTTTTCATTTTCACTTAGATATTCTGCAATTGCAAGTGCATTTTGACAATGTCTTTGCATTCTTATATGCAGTGTTTCAAGTCCGTTCATAAGATAAAAAGCGTTCTGAGGTGATTGTATTGAACCTAAATCGCGCATAAGCTGTGACGTAGCCTTTGTTATATAAGCGAGTTTACCAAATTTCTCTGTATATACAATACCATGATATGATTCGTCTGGTGTTGTAAGTCCCGGATATTTATCTGCATAAACACTCCAGTCAAAGTTTCCGCTGTCAACAATAGCTCCGCCCACGCCTATTGCGTGACCATCCATATATTTAGTCGTAGAATGAGTTACTATATCTGCGCCCCATTTTATCGGATGACAGTTTATAGGTGTGGCAAATGTATTATCTACAATAAGCGGAACACCGTGAGAATGTGCAAGACGTGCAAACTTTTCAATATCCAAAACAGAAACGGTCGGGTTGGTAATTGTTTCGCCGAACACGGCTCTTGTGTTTGGTTTGAATGCTTTTGCAAGCTCCTCTTCGGAAAGATTCTGGTCAACAAAAGTACAGTCTATTCCCATTTTCTTCATTGTTACGCCAAGAAGATTGAATGTGCCTCCGTAAATTGATGATGAAGCTACTATGTGACTGCCAGTTTCGCATATATTAAAAAGTGCAAAAAAGTTAGCAGCCTGTCCGCTTGACGTAAGCATTCCTGCTGTGCCGCCCTCAAGCTCCGCAATTTTTGCGGCAACTGCATCATTTGTAGGGTTTTGCAGTCTTGTATAAAAATATCCGCTTGCCTCAAGGTCAAAAAGCTTTCCCATTTCATCGCTTGAATCATATTTAAAGGTAGTGCTCTGATAAACAGGCAGTTGTCTTGGTTCTCCGTTTTTGGGCTCATAACCTGAATGCAGGCATTTGGTTTCTGTTTTCATATACTATTGCTCCTTTGAATAATCGTCAGCCAAAGAGATTTTTTATAAATCCCGTAATAAAATCTGTGCCATAAACAACAAAAGCTATAATTATAAGCAGCAGAATAGCTGATACCACCCTGACAGTCGTGCGTTTAACTCCGCTCATTTGCTCAAATTTTTCGTCAAGTGACACTGTGTTGCTGTCAACAGTAATGTCATCATCCTCAATAATCTGCTCTTCTCCCTCTTTGATTGCACCGATACCTACACATATATCATATGCTTTTTCATAGGCGGCATAAGGTACAAGCACGTCATATTCGGATGTGTCATATCCTGTGACTGCCTCAGCAGAATAATTTCGCTTCTGTGAAATATTGTCGCACGGGATTCCGCTGTCTTCAAGTGCGGTTTTTATTCTCTGAAGTTCAAATCCCGACGCAGATATAATATAAACTGGCGTGTTATCATCGGTGATTTTAAAAAGCGATTTTCCACATACAGAACATTTTACTTCGCTGTCGTTATGTATGTGTCTGCATTTTTTACAATATTTCATTAATTAAGCCTTTCATTGACGGCAAAAATTTTGCCGAATTTTTCTTACAGTATGATTTTAACACAAAAAAGCGGTGGGGGCAATACCTCACCGCAATTAAAATTAAATCTATTTATATCTACTCAAAAACAGGCTGGAACTGCTCTTTTCTGAGAGCATACTCTGCACATATCGGGATTTTTTCAAAATCCGAAACAAGTGAATTAGGCTTTTTTATATAGTCATCCTGCTTCATTGGCACAAAAAAGATGTTTTTTGTGTTCAGTAATCTGCCGATGTTCTGAGCCGACGCTCCGAGAGCATCATTTGTGGCCACGCACAATAATACGGGGCGAAGTATCCTTAAATGCGATTTAGCCGCCATTGTTACAGATGTATCCGTAACTCCGAGTGACAGCTTGGCTAATGTGTTGCCCGTACATGGCGCGATTATAAGCAAATCGCACATTTTTTTTGGTCCTATCGGCTCGGTTTGCACGGTCGTATGCAGAACTTTTTCTCCCGTTATTTCTTCTGCCCTTTTTACCATTTCCTCTGCTTTGCCGAAACGTGTATCAGTTGAATAGGCATTCTGCGACATTATTGGCAGAACCCTGTAGCCCAAATCAACCATCTTTTGCATTTGCGGCAATGCTTTTGAAAAGGTGCAAAAGGAACCGCACATTGCAAAACCTATGGTTGCTTTTGTCACCTGTAAACCTCCTCAATAATGTTAAAAACAGTTGTCTTTATAATTTCTCCTGCTGCTTTCGGAGCACACTTGCCCGGTAACGACAGCGCCCTTACGGCGTCTGTATTAAATTTGTGTGCAGCCTCAAAATCTACGCCTCCCGGTAAAGACGCAAGGTCAATTATAAGGGTGTTTCTGTCTGTGTTCATAAGAAGAGTTTTATCAAAAATCATTGCCGGAACAGTATTGAATACAATGTCATAACCCCTTACGCTTTTTAAGCTGTCGGTGTTGCGCGAATTGTATCCGAGTGCAGAGATATATGCAAAATCACTTTTTCTGCGTGCGCAGACTGTTACGTCCGCATCAAGAGCTTTAAGCTTTTTTGCAAGAATTTTGCCGATTCTGCCAAAGCCCACAATCATACATTTGCTGCCCGATATTGTGCCCTCATATCTGTTCATTGCACATTCAATGGCTCCCTCAGCGGTCGGCAGCGCGTTAAGAATAGAAAATTCATCTTTTGACGCATAATCAAATACTCTGGCATCCTTTAGCGCGGGATATGCTTTTAAAAATTTGTCACGCATTGCAACAAATATAGGCTTACCCATTAAGGCATCTGTTTCTTCTTTGTCTAAAATTACATTTCTGTCGGAAAAAGGTGTGTTTATGCTGGTGTCAGACCTCACCGACGGAAGCGGAAATATTACAGCGTCGCTTTCAAGTATGGCTGTTTTTACATCTGCCAGCACAAGAGCACCCATACTCTGGAGTTTATCAAATCCGCCAAGAATTACATCATAACAACTGTCTGAAATTGATTTAGCCAGAAAAAGCTGGCGTTTATCTCCGCCTACTATACCAAATGTTCTAATATCGCTCTTTTTCATTTATAACACCCAAACTGAAATATTCTTATAAAATGCCGCATTTTAGGGCATTACATATTATTTTTCTGCAAGTCCTAACAAAACAATTTGTGTGTGAAGTCTTGTACAAACTTACAGAAAGATATAAGCAAACCGTAAATTAAAATGCAATATGTCTGCTGTTCGGTATGCTTTTTATATCTTTATAATATGCGGCGTTACATTCGGTGTGCAACTAATACTAACTCCTTTTGTGCTGAACAATAGCAGGAATTCTTCAAAGATTATTAAACAGATTTTATGCAAGATAAACTCAATAACATAGTAATACCGACACTCAAAAAGGATATACTCTGAAAAAAACTCTCGAAAGAGCCGCTTGAAAGCTCAATTTCGAGAGTTTTTCGTTTTGGTCGGATTTTTTAACAGAATTATTCTTATATCATGATTTACGCTTTGAACTGATTTTATATGAAATAAAATTCAAAACCAGGAATACAGCAATTGCAATAAGAGAATAAATAAGCATAAAATTAACGTCTATATCATTTCCGAACACATTCATTTTAATAGCAAAAGTTTCTTTCATTTCTTCAACGAAATAACTGCTGTTAGCTTTGCCGATCGCATTGCTGATATTATCAATTGCCGGCGTCATAAGTACATTTCTCATCATTCCTGCAATCTGTGAGCCGGGAACCAAATTTACTGCGGTCTGTACTCCCTCGCTGAACTGTGAAACAGGAATATATGCACCAATGATAAAACCTATTGCCGCCGATACCATAACACCAAAAGAAGAAAGCGTAGAATTTTTCTTAAAAAACGAAGCAAAAAACATTAGGATAACAGATGCGGATATTGAGCCGAACAACACAATTCCGTATATAAGAATTATATCGGTTACTGTATATAAAAATGCACCGCTGCATCCAAGAAATACGAGTCCTGCTGTGAGAAGAATTGAACTTACCAAAAATGTATTTAAAACTGCGCCGGAAAAGTATGACATTACAATTATTCGGCTTTTTATTGGAGCAGCATTATAATCATAATCTATTCTTTCCTGCTTATCCGATACCATAACCGAAAGTGAGTTGAGGGCTACTGTAACTACCGATGTTCCGATTACGCCCGAAACAAGCCACGAATTTACAAGCATTTCAATATCTTTATCCGTAACCAATGATCCAAAATCGGTAAGGAAACTCTTTACGGAATCCATATAGTTATCCTTTAAGAAAAGCAGATAAAGACCAAGTACAATAATTTGAGTAAGCATTGAGAGAAGTATTACCATTTTATCCTTTAGATAAACCTTAATATTTCTTGAAGTCATACCCTTGTATGAGCATAATGTGCTTTTTATTCCATTCATATTATTCACCAAGCCTTTTTCCTGTTACTGTAAGAAATACATCATCCATATTTCCCTTGATAACCTCATAATCGTTTATTATATCATAATTTCTGATAAGCTCAGTAGCCTTGGCTATATCTTCTATTTTAATTCTGTATGCGTCGCCAATGTATTCATATTTAAGTTTTTCAGAATCAAGAAGATTTTCAGCCTGTTCTGATTTATGCGTGTACCAGACAAGTCTGTTGTGGGCATATGCTTTTTTAAGATTATGGGGAGTGTCATTTGCTACAATAGCACCTGAATCTATGATTACAACATTATCGCAGTCAATTGTTTCTTCCATATAGTGAGTTGTAAGGAATACCGTCAGACCCGTTTCTTTTCTGAGGTTATGTATTATATTCCACACCTGAATTCTCGTCTTTGGGTCAAGACCTGTTGTAGGTTCATCAAGAAAAAGGATTTTCGGACGGTTTATAAGTGCCCGTGCGATATCTACTCGTCTGCGCTGACCGCCGCTGAGCTTTCCGTAGCGTCTGTTTAATATTGCATTCAGCTCAAATATTTTTGTCAGCTCATTAATTCTCTCTTTTGTTTTCTTTTTATCAAATCCGTAAAAAGAGGCTCTTGATACAAGATTCTCTAAAACCGTCAGCTGTTTGTCAAGTACCGAACCCTGAAAAACAATTCCAATTAAATCCTTGATCTTTGCTTTCTGTGTATCAAGATCGTAACCTCCTATTTTTATATTTCCGGAGGTCTTTTCAAGAACTGTACACAAAATATTTATTGTTGTTGATTTACCGGCGCCGTTAATTCCGAGAAAAGCAAAAAACGAACCCTCATCAACGCTAAAAGATATGTCCTTTACTGCATGAACATCATTATAATTCTTTACAAGATTTTTTACTTCAATTATCTTATTCATTTTCTTGCCTCCCTTAGCTGTCAAAATTGTAACATTTATAATACAAAATAAAAAGACATCTTACGTCAAGAGGTTTTAAACCCAAGGTAAGATGTCGATTTTTAGATGTAAATTACATTTATTAGTCAATTTCATCTTTATTCATTTGTTTTAAAACAGAGTTTATTTTATTAGCAGTCTTCAAATTTGTTCTATACATATAAAACCAAACAAATGCATAAATTGCAAGTATTATAAAAAATATTACAATTACATCAATAAGTGATCCATACCAGCCAAGCAAAGCTCCTTCACCCATAATAAGCGCCGTAATAACTATAAAATGTATTATTACTCTGACAGTAAATTGCTTTTTTGTAGGTTCTTTTTTTGAATAAAACAGAAACGACGGAACTGAGCCGATAACACCTGTTAAAATAACTTCCCATGGATATTGGGATGAGAATATGGTGTTTCCGTCAAAAGTATTTATAAGACCTGTAAAAAACAGCACCCCGACCGTTATTATAAAGAAGTGCATAATAACAATTCGTATAGCTTCTTTCATTATTAATACCTCACATACCAAGACGTTTTTTTAATTGGGGAACATACTGACGCGAAATTATAACGGTTTCTCCGTTTATGAGTTTTGCTTCAAACCGACCGTTGATTGTCGGTGATACAGACCGTATTTTTGCAATATTCAGTATCATAGATTTTGAACATCTGAAAAATTTTGTATTTTGAATTTGTTCTTCAATTTCATATAATTTGAGCTTTGATTCATACACATTTTTCTGCAAGCAAATAAAGGTTTTGTTATCAACGGATTCTATATAAAAAACATCTTTTAATGAAAGTCTGAAAACCTCATTATTTTTGCTGCCCAAAAGCATTGTTTCATTCTTTTTCAGACGATTAACAATACTTAACACTTCATCATTTATTTCATGACATTTTATAATGATTTCTTCTTCATCGTCTTTGCCTGTTTGTTTAATTGTAATTTTAAACATCCGTCTGACCTCCGTCTTTGATAATATGATTATATCACAATTATACATAATAATAAATATAATAAATGCAAGTTGTATTTTTTGCTATGTAAAATGCCATTTTTAAAATAAATAATAGTTTTTATTTATTGACAATTATAAGCAAAAGTTATATACTTTTCCTAATTAATATAAATCAGCTTTTATTTCAATGTTTAATTAAAATTTCAGATTAACAAGGAGTTATATTATGGGATGGCTTTTATTTTGGCTTTTAGTTGTGGTAGTCATAATGGGTATTGCATTTCGGCGGGGAGCAAACCATAATTATCGTATTGGTACGGGAATGTTTAAAAGCAGTGAGGATAATCTTGATGAAAAGGAAGAATTACCTGACAAAGATTATTATGATAAGGACGGACTTATGAAATAACTTTTTAATAAATCAGCATAATTGCAGATGTTTAATCTATATAAAATATGGGGCTGCCTCACAAAAGTGAGACAGCCCCAATTTATTAAGTTTTAATTATTAAATTACTACTTGCTCTGCTTTTGGAGCATTAGGGTTAGTATCAGGATTTTCTGTGTAGAATGTAAGATATGTACCGCCTGAAATCTTAGTATCATCAATTACTATCCACATATTATTATCAACAAATCCCTTGTAGTCAATTGTCTGATTATTACCGTTGTTGGATACGATTACGTTGTACGTGCCTGCACCCTTGTATGTGAACGAGAACTCATACCAACCGTCGCTGTCTGAATCAACGGCTTTATCACCCGGCCATACTCCTGACTTAGTATAGTTATCTGAGTCAACGCCTTTGAGGTTTGAACCCCAAACCCATAATGTAGGAGCCCAGTTAATTGAACTGTTGTGCTTTACATAAAGGTTGATATCAGCGCTTGATGCATTGTAATAGTAGTTAACTTCGAGATCAATATCATACGGAATCTTGCCAGATACTTTTTCAGGATACTTTGATTGGTCAACAGCATAACCTACAACTTTGAATTCCTTAGTTGTATAGTCTGTACCTACGCGTCCTGTGATTGTTACAGAATCAGCCAGTTTTTTCTGAGTACCGTCTGCATCAGTATAGTAATAATTAGCAGTTACTGAACCGGTTGATATTGGAATTCCTGATATATTTTTTGAAAGCATTGAAGCATCAATAACATTCAACTCACCATCATAGTTAAGATCAAGTAAATCAATCTGTTCCTGCTGTAATGTTTCAATTGAAGCATAATATTTCTGCATTAATGTAACGTCCATAACGTTAATGTCACCGTCACCATTAATGTCGGCATTAAGAACAGATTCGGGAACATAATCATTATAATAGTATGTTACGTGAACCTCTCCGTCAGGATATGTTCCTGCTTCTTCGCCGTCAACTTTGCTTACAACATATGTCTCAGGAACGGCTGAACTTGGAGCAGTCTGATATTTTGCACCTACTGTACCCTGAAGAACTACAGAATCAGCAAGTTTTTCTTTATTAGCTTCGTAAACATAGTCAACAATGATTTTACCCATATTTGATTTAAGTCCTGCTGACTCATATCCTGCCTTATCAACAGCTATTAATGACGTACGTGCAGGAACTGTGAATGTTGAGCCTGTAACCTCTCCGAGCGCATCAAGACCGGCAGTTTCACCGTTTGCGATAACAACCCAGTCTGTAACTGTTGTATCTTTAAGTGTTACCTGTGCTTCTTTGTTTGCACTGTTGTAAATTACAGCCATCTTATTCCATTCATCAGGCTGGTCATTTGTAATTGTGAATGCAATCTGATTGGAATATGATGAACGTCCGCTTGTAAAGTTAAATGCTTCTGCATATGTGTTATCCATACTTGTAAGAGGAGTAAATGCTGATTTTATCTTCATTAAGCCCTTATAATATGAAACTACATCTGCATAGTCAACAATATTCTGCCACTTAATCATATTAACAGTAGCAGCTGACTTGTAGCTGTTTGTATCGCCGCCTTTGCTGCGCGCCATTTCTTCACCGGCAAGTATAAATGAAATACCCTGTGATGTGTAAATAATTGATCCTGCGAGTTTATTCATCTTTACAGCCTCAGAATTGCGAACACCATAATCTGCAAGTCCTGTTGAACCCAAAATCTGGTCATAAAGCGTAGCGTTATCGTGACAAGCGTCATATGTTACGCACTGTGACGGAGCAGATGCCATCCAGTTGCTGCTTCTGTCTGATGTGTTTGCTCTTATACCATAGGCAACATTGCGGGATGAAGTCGAAGTTCCCTGAATAAAACCTACATTATTAATTCCCATAGCGCTGCCCTTAATGCCATCGCGGATACCGTCATTGAAGACAGCTACTCTTTCATTAAGCATTGAAGCGTTTGCCTGAATTGCCTGATAGAAAGTTTCGCCTGTGCATGTTTTTGACGGATAATTAGATGTTCCGCCTGTCCAGCCTTCGCCCCACATTGTAATTTGAGGACTAACAGTATCAAGTGCTTTTCTGATGAGGTTCATTGTTTCAACGTCCATAAGTCCCATAAGGTCAAAACGGAAGCCGTCAACGTGATACTCATTTACCCAGTGAAGAACTGACTGAATAACAAAGTTTCTGTACATTGCACGCTCTGTAGCACACTCATTACCGCAGCCTGAACCGTTTGAAAAACCACCTGAAGATGTCATTCTGTAGTAATAGTTAGGTACTGTTGCCTGGAAGCAAGAATTTGTGTCATATGTGTGGTTATAAACAACGTCCATAACAACGGAAATTCCTGCTTCGTGAAGTGCCTGAATCATCTGCTTGCACTCTCTGATTCTTACGTTACCGTCATAAGGATCTGATGAATATGAACCTTCGGGAACATTGTAGTTCTTAGGATCATAACCCCAGTTGAACTGACTGTCGTCGCCCGACTCGTTTACAGAAGCATAATCATAGAACGGATTGAGCTGTACTGTTGTTACGCCGAGCTCTTTGAGGTAATCGATACATGTTGAAATTTTTCCCTCGTTATTGAGAGTTGTTCCTTTTTCTGTAAATGCAAGATATTTACCTCTGTTTTCTTTAGAAACGCCTGATGCAGGGTCATATGAGAAGTCCTTTATGTGGAGTTCCCATACAGAAGACTCTGTTGACTTGTCAAGAAGCACGTGATTATCATTTGCCCAACCCTCGGGGTCTGTGGAATCAAGGTCGCAAATCATTGAGCGATTTCCGTCCAATCCTGTTGCAACAGAATATACGTCCTGTGTTTCAGTTGTGGTTGTTTTAGTATCATCTGTTGTGTTGGACGCTGTGACTGTGTACGTGTAGTATTTGTTTTTCTGATCACCGTCCATGGTAACCGTCCATACACCTGTCCACTTATCGCCATCCATAAGTTTTTTAAGTGGTGTTGTTGAAAGTTTTTCAGTGCCGCCCTCTTCGAAGGCTGAACCTTTTTCATAAAGATTCACACTGACCTCTTTTGCTGTTGGAGCCCATACTTTGAACACTGTGTTCTCTTTTGAGTATGTAGCACCGAGATCATCTTCACTGTATGCATAATTACTGTCGATAGCTTCGGCTGCACGTGAATAATCACTGTCTGCAGATGCAGGAATATTATCTGACACAGCAGCAAATCCTGAAACAATGCTTGTAGATGCAAGCATACAAACAGCAAGAACAGCAGAGATGAGTTTCTTTGTAGTTCTCATAGATATAATCCTCCTTGTATATTTCTATAATCTATTCCGCAAAGCGGAAAAAACTACCTTAATTATTTTTATTCATCTATATCCATATTTTCACCAAACCTGCGCCTGCGGCTGATGTTTGAATAAAACACTGAAATAATGCACAGCGCCAGAATAATTCCTGCGCCGATATAAACATAAATTAATATATCTTTGAGCGGGTCGGGTTCTGTTGAGTAATTAAACAGTACATTTATCTCACCTTTTTTGAAAGTGCCTGAGGAATTTTCCGGAACTTTCATCAGAAACATATCCTCATACTCATTCTCAGGCATATAATATTCTTCTCCCTCTTTTCCCGTAAGAGTTTTTTTCTCAATAATCTTACCAGTATCATCCATATAAATGGCGTTTACGGTGCATACTGTTTTGTCTGTGTCATCCGTTACTCTTGTATATCTGTAGGTTACGGTAATATCACCGCCGCCTACCTTGCCTGCTCCGTTTTCAGGCAGCTTATCCAATACAAGGCTGTAGTTCTCAATCGACGGAATTTCAGGTGTAACATACTGTTGACCTTCTCTGTTGCGAATCAAAAACGAATCAGTAAGCTCAGAGCCGTTTGTATCATCAACAAAGCTGAATGTTACCGTTGACATTTTTCCGTCATACTCTTCTACATATACTTTTGCATATAATACTCCGTCGGTAAACTCTCCTTTAACGTCACCGCTTGAGTCCTTAATATCATAATTGAGCGAATCTGCAAAATTCTCAACATTATACTGAGTTCCGACATCGCCGGTAATTGTTTGCTTTTTTATTAACTTCTGTGAATTATTATCATAGTAATTTACTACAACCGCACCCTCAGAGTCGGTAATCCGAGCTGATTCATAGCTTTTTTTATCAATCATAATCACAGCAGAATGAGCCTTCACCTTGACATTTCCGCTTGCTGTCCCAAGATTGCGCAAGCCTGCTGTTTCTTCATCGGCAATTTTTATCCACTCACCGTCAACGCTTACATTCTGCTCATTCTCTCCGCCGTTAAAAATCAGGCACATTTTCGCCCACTTTCCGTTTTCGGTATTATTTACAACATATCCCGAAACTCCGGCAGGCACATTCTTTGACAAATCACTCAAAAACGTAAGATTGTTGGCGGTCATTGCAGTAGGGTCGGATAATGCCGCAAAGTTCTCGCGGATTTTATAAAGTCCTCTGTAATATTCTACTATATCGCTGTATTCATTAAGGTTTTTCCAGTCAATCATATTTTCTTCTCTGCTTGAAGCATATGAGTTTTCATCGCCGTCCTTGCTGCGGGCAAATTCCTCGCCTGAAAGCATAAACGGAATCCCTTGTGAGGTAATTACAATTGCACCAGATAGCTTGGTCATACTTACAAGATCCTCATAACGCCTGCGATATTCCTTGTCTTTTCCGTAAACCGAATCAACAAGCTTGTCATACAAGCAGAGATTGTCGTGGCATGAGGCATACGTCACGCACTGCGATGGTGCTTTTGCCCAGCCTGTTGTCTGGTTTGACTGGCCTGCAATTCCCGTTCTTAGTGCAGAACGACCCGAACCGGCCTGAACAAATCCCTTGTCAACTCCTGATGTGCTTCCCTTGATGGCATCACGGATTGTATCGTCAAATGCTCCGATTCTGCTGTCAAGCTGCTTGAGGTTTTTCTGGTTAGCCATAACCGTACCATCGTCACATTTTGTAGCCATATCCCATGCTTCGCCGTACATAAGAATTTTTTTGCCGCTGCCATCTTCATAAAGATTGTCAAGAGCTTCTCTTATATTGTTCATCGTGGTTACATCGTGAAGTCCCATTAAGTCAAACCTGAAGCCGTCAATATGGTATTCTTTAGCCCAATATGTAACAGAATCAATCATATATTTTCTGAACATCTTATGCTCCGATGCTGTATCATTTCCGCATCCGGAGCCGTTTGAAAATGTTCCGTCATCATTCATTCTGTAATAGTAATTCGGAACGGTATTCTGAAATACTGAGTCTGTAGAAAAGGTATGATTGTAAACTACGTCCATAATGACTCCTATTCCTGCATTATGAAGCGCCTGAATCATTTGCTTGCATTCCCTGATTCTTACATTTCCGTCATAAGGATTTGAAGAATAAGAACCTTCGGGACAATTATAGTTTACGGGGTCGTATCCCCAGTTGTACTGGCTTTTTATATCCTTGCTCTCGTCAACAGAACCGAAATCATAAAACGGCATTATCTGAACGTATTTGACACCAAGCCTTTTGAGATAATCAACGCAGGTTGATGTGCCTCCCTGAACACCGTCAACAGTCGTTCCCTTTTCTGTAAAGGCGAGGTACTTTCCGCGATTTTTCTCAGATACACCGCTTGATTCAGATGATGAAAAATCTGCTACCGAAACCTCCCAAACAGATGCCTGAGTCTGATTTGGTACAAGAATATGGGCGTCGTTTTCCCAATCTTCGGGATTTGTTTTGCTTAAATCGACAACCATACTGCGCTTTCCGTTTACACCGCACGCCTTAGCATAAACATCGGCAGTCTCCTTTGCAGTTTTACCGTGTTTTATTGTATATGTATAATATTTGCCGGCAAGGTCACCGTTGATTGAAACTGACCATACGCCTGTTTTTTTATCAAGTACAAGCGGCTTTGTTTCTATTGAACCGGGGTCGCCCTCATCATCGCTTCCGTGCTCAAAAATATTGACTTTTACGCCGGAAGCATTAGGTGACCACACCTTAAATGTTGTCGATTTTTTACTGTATGCTGCTCCGAGGTCATTACCCGAATATGTAGTTTTATCAAGACTTGCAGCATATTGCTGATAATTTGTTTTTTTGTCGTTTGTTGCTGCCGAAACATTCGACAAACACATTCCCGTAACCATCATAGCCGCCATAACCCCTGTTAACAATCTTTTGACAAACAACAAAAATGCCTCCCGATCTATAGCATTCCTTTGTTTTATTCTATCATATTGTAGCATTGATTTTAATTCCGATAGTGAATAATTAAATTAAATCTAATACTAAAATAGTAGAAATTCAATATGGTTTTATGTGCATAGTGACGAACATATTTTTGTATAGTGCAAAATATGTGAAAATATAGTACAATAATAAATAAAAAAACAAATAAAAAAACATCGGCGCATTACCGATGAATTTAATTCGTAGAGTATTTCCTTAACGAAAAAACACGTCCTAACAGTATAAATACTGCCAGGACGTGTTGGTCTGACCATATATTATGACGGCGAATAGCTACTTAAAAATGCGGAAAATTAAGTTTATTCATATTGCTTCGTTTCAATTCTAAAGATGAATGAACATACTTATCAAGAGTAGTCTTTACACTTGAATGACCAAGTATTTCACTCAGAGTTTTTATGTCAAATCCGAGTTCAATACATCTAGTGGCAAATGTATGCCTCAAAGAATGAAAATTTGCATCTTCTATATTACTTTCGGACAAATAAGATTTAAATTTGTTTTGCATGGTTCTTGGTTCAACAAAATTTTTTGTAGAACCTGTCATAATATAACAATCGGGTTTTGTACGGAAACATTCTATAATTTTAATAAGGCTATCCTGTAATGGAATGATTCTGTTGCCCGATTCGCTCTTAGGTTCTGTGATAACTATATGTGTTTTTGTAATTTCGTTATCATTAGCGTATTGTAATCTCTGTAATGTTTTATCAATTTTTAAAGTTTTATCTGATAAAGAGATATTTTTCCATTTCAAAGCGCATAGCTCACCAATTCTTATACCGGTAAACAGACAAATTAATACTCCGAGTTTATATCTGTCTGTATCATTAAGCAGAGTGTTTATCAATTTATTTTCTTCTTCTATACTCAGAACTCTCATTTCGTATGTTTTCTTTTTAATGGAAATTCTGTCAAAATGGCATTTTACATTTACTCCTTCCGATTGAGCATATCTTACAGTATCTTTAATAATAATCAACAATTCAGAAGTACTTTTAGGTGATAAACCTTCATTTGAATGTAATTTTCCAGATGATAATTTATTATATATAAAATTTTCAACAAAATATGTATTTAAATCTGAAATGTTTATATTATTAAATGTCGGCTTAATATGTTTTTCAATAGAGTTCTTATATTTTATATATGTTGATTCTTTAACTCGCGATTTCGAAATTGATAGCCATTCATCAAGCCAGTAACCGAATTTAGTTTTTTCTTTATCACTGCCTGAAAAATCGGAGTGACAAATATTAGTTTTTGCTGACAACAGTTTGTTTTTCACCTCTCTGTATGATTTAGCATACAGAGAACAGTATTTAGCTTTATTGTTTTCATAAGATTTAATATATCTTGCTTCCCAGCGTCCATCTTTTCTTTTGTAGATATTTTCTCCTGTTTTCGGCATGCATGCAACCTCGTTTCGTGACATGATAAAAGTGAATTTGACGACAATAATGACGGCTATTGGCAATATTATCTTCCAAATATCGTTAATAATTATGAAAAAAACATTTATTTTGTATTATTATACAAATAACAAATATTTACTTATTGACATATTTAACAGCAAAGTGTAAAATAAATAAAAAATATTTAGTAAGTCTATACTTTCGTTAAGGAAATACTCTACGAAAATATTTTATAACAATTATTCAGAAAATTTTAGATTTAAAAAATTGGAAGTGTTATATTATGAAAATAAGATATGAAAAGCTTTGCACCATACTAAGTATTTTATCAGTATGTGCTTTTTTATTAAGTTTAATACCTATATTATATGTTTCTTTTTATGACCATCCTTTATATGATGATTATGGCTTTTCAAGCGGAGTACATAATGCAATTTTAAATGGCGGCAACATTTTTGATGTATTATCATCAAGTATTTCTCAGGTAACGGATACGTATTTCAATTGGCAAGGAACATTCTCAGCTATTTTTATATTTAGTCTGCAACCTGCGGTTTTTTCTGAAAATCTTTATTTTTTAACAACATTTATAATGATTTTTTCTCTTTCTTTTTCAACATTTTTCTTTATAGAAACTATTATAGTTCGATGGTTTAAAAGTAAAAAGTCTTATGCTGTTATAATTTCATCACTTACTTTGATTTGTTCGATTCAGTTTGTAATAGATAAAAAGGAAGCTTTTTATTGGTTTAATGGCAGCAGTTATTATACGTTATTTTATTCATTTGCATTAATCTTCTTTTCATTAATTATACGAATGTATCTCGCAAAAACAAGCAAACGTCGTATTATTTTGTGCGTTATTGCTTCACTTCTTGCAATAATTATCGGCGGCGGAAATTACACTACAGCGTTAATTACCGTGATAATACTAAGTTTAATTTTATTCTTTTTGTTTAAAAGTAAAACAATTCATAAATATCTTTATATAATTATTATGACATTATTGCTCATTTCTTTTATTATTAGTATTATCGCACCGGGAAACAGCGTCAGAGCAACTCAAACTGAAAGTATGCCGGCAATAAAATCCATTATAATGTCATTATATTATGCATTTATTTACATAGGAGAATGGTCAAAACTACCTCAGATTTGTCTGTTTATATTTGTCGCACCGATTTTATTTCATATTTCTAAAAATACTAAATTTAATTTCAGATTTCCCATCATAGCTATTCTTATTTCATTTTTATGTTTTTCAGCTCAACTTACTCCTCCGCTATATGCAATAAGTTCAGTAGGATCGGGAAGACAAATTGATATTTATTATTATTCATATTATTTACTTATATTATTTGACATTTTCTACTTTTGCGGTTGGTTGAATCATAGAAAGATAATAAATATAAACTTTTCTAAAAACACAATAAGCAAAAATATAATACCTGTTACAGTTGTATTATTATTGCTGTTTGCCGCAGGATGTTTTGAATATGGAATTAAAAATCTGACATCTGTTGATACAACATTATCTGTATTAAACGGTTCAGTTTATGAGTATGATAATGAGTACAATACTGCTGTTGAGCAAATCACTTCCGGTAATGGCACCGTTGAAGATATTAATACAGTACCTGATTTCTTTGGAAACTTAGAAATAAACACAGATTCCGAATATTGGATAAACAGTCAATTAGCTAATTATTTTAATGTAGAAAAAGTTGTATTAAAGGATTAGTTTTAAATTCTTGTCACAAAAGCAAAATCATATAAATAATATTAATATGTATAATAACAATTATCTCCGTCTGCATAAAATACAGACGGAGATTTTAAATTATTGCGCAAGACCATAGCGCAAAGTATTAGCAATTACGCTTTCAATTCTCAGCAATCTGTTGTATTTGCTTACTCTGTCGGTTCTGCACGGAGCACCAGTTTTAATTTGTCCTGCGTTTACGGCAACTGCGATGTCCGCAATCGTCGTATCCTCGGTTTCTCCGCTGCGGTGTGAAATTATGGTGTTATATCCTGCTTTCTGTGCAGTTTCAATAGCGTCAAGAGTTTCGGTCAGCGTTCCTATCTGATTGATTTTTATGAGTATTGAATTTGCCGCTCCCATTTCAATTCCCTTTTTAAGTCGGCTTGTATTGGTAACAAACAAATCATCTCCCACAAGCTTGACCTTGTCTCCCATT
The DNA here is from genome assembly GCA_947624865.1 of uncultured Clostridia bacterium. Taxonomy (GTDB): domain Bacteria; phylum Bacillota; class Clostridia; order Oscillospirales; family Acutalibacteraceae; genus Ruminococcoides. Next base: position 17,986 of record CANQMH010000022.1, read on the forward strand.
TTCTGAGTCATTTCCTTCCAGCCGTCCCAGTCATATTCCGAAAGAGGGTCTTCTATTGAAATAACAGGATATTTTGTTGATAGGTTCTCAAAATAATCTGCAAGCTTTTCACTGCTTAGTTCTATTCCCCTCTTTGGCAATTTATAGATTCCATCTCTGTACCATTCCGAAGCTGCCGCATCAAGTGCGATTTTTATATCGTCGGTGCTGTAACCGGCAGCGTCAATCGCTTTTAAAATAAGCTCTATTGCCTCTTCATCACTCTCGAGATTCGGCGCATAGCCGCCCTCATCTCCTACTGCGGTGTCCATATTATTCTTTTTCAGAATATTACCTAATGTATGATAAATTTCACAGCATTGTCTTAGTCCTTCTGAAAAACAGCAGGCTCCCACAGGCATTATCATAAATTCCTGAATGTCAATATTATTTGACGCGTGTGCGCCTCCGTTTAAAATATTCATCATAGGCACGGGCATTCTTACGGAAAACGTTCCCCCTATATATCGGAACAGCGGAAGCCTAAGATGCTTTGCCGCTGCTTTTGCACAGGCGAGCGATACTGCGAGAATTGCGTTTGCGCCTAAATTCTCCTTATTCTGTGTTCCGTCAAGCTCAAGCATTTTTTTATCTATGGCGCACTGGTCAAAAGGGGAATCTCCGCAAAGTGCAGGAGCGATAATCTTATTAATGTTGTCTACAGCTTTTAATACTCCCTTTCCCATATATCGGCTTTTGTCGTTGTCCCTTAGTTCAAGCGCCTCAAAAGCGCCCGTTGACGCACCCGAAGGAACTGACGCTTTTGCATACGTGCCGTCTGTAAGACCCACTTCGGCTTCTACCGTAGGATTTCCGCGTGAGTCAATGATTTGTCTTCCGAATACTTTATCAATTGATATTTTCATAATATTACCTCCAAGAATATTTTGCCATATGTCGGAAAAATTATTCATTGTTGTGTCAAGAAAAGGTAATCTACATATATTATTAATAAAGATTAAAAGGGAGGACAAAACATGGAACTGATACAATATACCGTGCGTCCCGGAAATACACTTTTCGGAATCGCTCAGTTTTTTCAGACTACAGTCAATGATATTTTAAGATACAACAATATACAAAATCCTGCATCAATATATGTAGGTCAGACTCTTACAATTCCTGCAAGCACCAATGCGAGCGAATACTATGTTGCACGTCCCGGTGACACGCTTTGGAGCATTGCACAAAGAAACAACACCACCGTAGATATACTTTCTGATATGAACGGACTGGGAAATCCAAATATCATTTATCCCGGTCAGATATTTAAAGTAAGATAAATTTTATTATTTAATCGTTCCATTAAAAAGCACCGTAACAGCTTTGAATCAAAGCCATTACGGTGCTTTTGACATTTTGTTATATCTTGATTGAATTCTAAACGTTTAATCAGCTTTTCCTTTGTTTCTCAGATACTCCTCAATCTGCTGTTTATCAAGCAATCCTAAATCATCGCACCCTGCAAGATATTCATTATGATGGCGCACCTCGTGATGAAGTATTCTGACAAGCTGTTTATAAAGCTCACTGCGTTCAAGATTTCCGTAAACACGGTTGATTGAACCGTAATAAAAGACGATTGCATTGCCAAGTGAATTTCTTATGTACTCGCCGAGAATGAATAAATCGTTTCCTACAGCCTTTGGATGCAGTTTAGTTTGCGGAAGAAGTGAAATTCCTCCGTTTAAATCACGGTAAAGTTCAAAAGGCATTGAGTCAGCGATTTCATCCAGCATCTGTCCGCATTCTTCAAAAGTAATCATAATTCTTAATCAAAATAATTAATAATCAAGATAATCCTTGAGTTTTCTGCTTCTCGACGGATGACGAAGCTTGCGCAGAGCTTTAGCCTCGATCTGGCGAATACGTTCACGGGTTACATTGAACTCCTTACCCACTTCTTCAAGAGTTCTGCTTCGTCCGTCCTCAAGTCCGAAACGAAGTCTTAAAACCTTTTCTTCACGCGGGGTAAGCGTTGAGAGAACATCTGAAAGCTGTTCTCTAAGCATTGTATGAGATGCAGCATCGGCAGGCGCAGGAGCATCCATATCAGGAATGAAGTCGCCAAGATGGCTGTCCTCTTCTTCACCAATCGGAGTTTCAAGTGATACCGGTTCCTGTGCAACGCGCATAATTTCACGCACCTTATCAACAGGCATATCAATTTCAGCTGAAATTTCGTCTGCTGACGGCTCATGCCCGTTCTGGTGCAAAAGCTGGCTTTGCACTTTCTTAACTTTATTAATTGTTTCAACCATATGAACAGGAATTCTGATTGTACGAGCCTGGTCGGCAATAGCACGGGTAATAGCCTGTCTTATCCACCATGTGGCGTAAGTTGAAAATTTAAAGCCCTTTGTATAATCAAATTTTTCAACCGCTTTAATCAAACCGAGATTGCCTTCCTGAATCAGGTCAAGAAACTGCATTCCGCGTCCGAGATAACGCTTTGCGATACTGACTACAAGGCGCAGATTGGCTTCTGAAAGTCTTTGTTTTGCTGCGACGTCGCCGTTTGAAATACGAATTGCAAGCTCAACCTCCTCCTCAGAAGTAAGCAGGGGAACTCGTCCGATTTCTTTAAGATATACTTTTACAGGGTCATCAATCGTAATCCCCTGTTCGGCAGCAGACGCAGCAGATTCGCTGTCCTTGCTGTCACTGAAATCCATATCAATATCGTCTATCTTTATATCGCCGACATCTTCTACAATCTCTATTCCCTGCGACTCTATATTGTCATAAAGCTTTTCAAGCTGTTCGGGTTCAAAATCAATTTCACCGATTGCATCAAGAATATCCTGATTTGAAAGATGTCCTTTCTGCTTTCCGAGCTCTATAAGCTCTTTAACAATTGTTTTCTTATCCTGTGGTACCGGCATACACATTTTCCTTTCCTATTCTTATAATAAACTCTGTTAAAATCATAAAGTTTTTTGTTAGAGTTTAGTATTATTTCTTGCTTTTCCTTATTTTATCAATATAAGTTTTCAGCTCGTCGGCAGACATTGATTCAATATCCTCGTGCGAAAGCTTTTCACTTTCTTCGTTAATAACCTTTATATATTCTCTCATCGCTTCTTCGGTTGAAGCCGCTTTTATGTACTGCGACAGCATTTCATAAAGCTTTGAGGCTTCATCCTGTGTAAAATCCGCGGTTACATTGGTGAGAGGTTCTAAACCGCTCTTAATTCTCGTTAAAAAATATTTAAAGTAATGCCTTATAAGCGAATTCTGAAATTGTTCGGGATTAACGCTTTTTGAAATTTCTTCAGCCGAATCGGGGTTATTTATAAGGTACACAACCAAAGCCTCTTCGGCACTTGAGCTTCTCGGCTTTTTGTAGTGTTCCGTATTTATTTTATCGTTTCTGCCGCTCAAATCTGTCTGGATTTTTCTGAGCTGTTTTCCGGCAGTTTCACGGTTTTGGCGTTTTGATATATTTACAATCTGCTGTGTGAACGCATTTTTATCAATTCCGAGCTCATTGCATATTTTCGAGGAGTAAACGTCACGCTCAATGGGACTGCTGATTGAAGCCACAACCTTTGAAGCGGCTTCAAGATACGCCACTTTTCCTTCGGTGGTTTCGATATTATAGTTTTGTTTGAGTTTTAGCAGACGATATTCAACGTCATTTCCGCTTTTTTCTATTACTGCTTTAAAGGCAGCAGGTCCGTCATCCCCGTTAGCTCTGATAAATTCATCGGGATCCTTGCCGTTAGGTATAGTAAGAACTTTTATGAGCAGGCCTGCGCTGCGCAAAATTGGAATTGCTCTTGCAGTTGCTTTTTGTCCTGCCTCGTCTGCATCATAGCATATTATGACCTCATCGGCATAACGCTTCATCAGCAGAGCCTGTTCGCTTGTCAGTGCAGTTCCGAGCGTTGCGACCGCATTTGCAAAGCCTGCCTGATTTACGGATATGACATCCATATATCCCTCGCACAAAATCAGCGTTCTGCTGCCGGAATTTTTGGCATTGTTCAGCGAAAACAGATTGGCGCTCTTTTTAAACACGGGAGTATCGGAAGTATTGAGATACTTAGGCTTCTCGTTGGTCATTATTCTGCCGCCGAAAGCAATAACATTTCCTCTTAAATCAATAATCGGAAACATAACCCTGTTTGTAAATCTGTCGTAAATGCCGTTTCCGTTTCTGCGCTTTACACCGAGGTTAGCCGCAACGATTTCGCTGTCTTTAAATCCTTTTGAGTGAAGATGTCTGCACAAAGATGTCCAGTCGTCATCTGCAAAACCAAGACCAAAACGGCGTATCGTTCTGTCGGACAGCGCTCTGCCGTGAAAATATTCAAGTCCCTTTGCACCAATCGGCGAATTAAGTGCAGAATTATAAAAACGTGCGGCTTCGCGGTTGGCCTCAAACACCCTTGTTCTGAGCCTGTTCATACTGTCATCATATGAGTTTTCGGGAACCTCCATTCCCGCACGCTGAGCAAGGTATTTGACAGCCTCAACATAATCGAGATTTTCAATCTTCATTATAAATGAAATTACATCTCCGCCGACGCCGCAGCCAAAACAATAAAATGATCCGTTTTCGGTATAAATATTAAAAGAAGGAGTTTTTTCGCCATGGAACGGACAGAGCCCGACCATATTTCTTCCTCGTCGTTTAAGACTGACATATGATGAAACGATTTCCGTAATATCGTTTCGCATTTTCAATTCCTGCAAAAAACTCTCGGGGAAAGCCATTATGCTCCTCCTTTCTGTTTTCCTATTAGCTTTTTACGAAATTATTTCAAATATTCCTCTATTTATTTAAAAATTTTTAATATTATTAAAATTTAGGTATTTTTAAGTCGGAATTGTTCCGAAAACACCGATATTTTTAAATGCCGATTATTTTATAGGCACTGCAAAATATTTTTCATTTTTAAATACTGCCTGCACTTCTCCCGACGTTGCATCGGCAAGCTGTTTATTAAGCTGCGGCAAAATATCCGGCGTTATGTGGAATTTTATCAGCACATCCGTTTCATAGACGGTATCGTCGATTTCAGCGCCAATGCCCATAATCAGCGCGGAAACTTTTCCGTACTGATTGTATGTACATCTTGCTGAACAGATATAGCAGTTCTGCATCATAACAATCCGGGCAGAATCAAGAGCGACTTTTGCGCCATGGGAATAAGCTCTGACAAGACCGCCTGTTCCGAGCAAAACTCCGCCGAAATATCTGGTTACTACCACACATACGTCAAAAATTTCATTTTTTACAATAACGTCAAGCACCGGCATTCCGGCAGTTCCCGACGGCTCGCCGTCGTCACTGTAGCGTTTTATGTTTCCCTCTCTGAGCGAATAGGCATATACGTTATGAGTTGCATTCCAATGCTCTCCGCGCTTTTTGTTGATAAAATCAACAGCTTCCTGTTCACTTGAAACAGGCTTGCAGTAACCGATAAAGCGTGAGCGCTTTTCAACAAATTCCGAGCTTGCTTCACTAAGTACCGTTTTGTAGTCGTTAGCCATAAAGACACCTCATAAGTAAATAAGGCGGCACCGCTTGTGCCGCCTTAAACAATTACAAATTTATTTCTCCATGCCAAAACGCTTTTTAAATCTGTCAACACGTCCGCCTGTATCAACCAATTTCTGCTTTCCTGTAAAGAACGGGTGGCATTTTGAACAAACTTCTACACGGATATCTTTTTTAGTTGAGCCTGTTTTAATAACATTACCGCAAGCACAAGTAATTGTTGTTTGCTCATAATTAGGATGTATATTCTCTTTCATTATTTTCACCTACCTGACATTACACAATTAACAGATTGATTATACTACATCTGTTTACAAAATGCAAGTGTTTTTTCGAATTTAATCTGCATTTTTTTGCTCGGATAAATAATCAACATATTCTTCAAGGCACATATTGTATGAGCGCATTTTTAAAGCATTGTCTTTTCCCACATAGCGGTAAATATTTTTACTGCCTGACATAAGAGTTATATTCTCTTTGTCTTCGGGGTATCTGAGAATAAATCCGTAATTTATACAGTTTCTCTCCAGAAATGCCTCCGTCTGCTCACTGCTGACGTCAAAGCTTACCAATAATCCTGTCTGCGCCTCACTGTTTCCGCCCTGCGGAACAATTTTCTGCACCGCTGCCTGCGCTCTGACCGCCGTGTATTGAGGGTCTGCAAGAAATTCATTAAGCTTTTCATTATAGATCTTCTGCTGTTCATCATATGAAATATATGCAGAAGTCAAATCAAGTGAAATTTCCTGACTTTTCGCTTCATCCAAAAAATGTGACAAATCGTCATATGCCAGTGTGTTTACTTTAAACGATATATAATCCGAGAGTTTTGGTACATAACTTTGTTCAAGCGGATTGTTTCTGTTTACTATAAGCAAAAGTTCAGAACTTTCTTCTGTTTTAGGATTTTCAGCAATTGCGCTTTCAGTATCTCGGAAAAAAATAGCATACAGCGCATAACCTCCGACAATCATTCCAACAGCCAAAACCACCGCGCACAAGCATACAACAACTCTGCGCCTTATTGTGCCGTAAGGAAGTATTCTTCCCGTTTTGGCGGCTCTTAGTGCCTGCTTTCTGCGTTTTTTTGATTCTTTATAGCTTTTTTTATCATACGGAGTAAAACCGTAAGACATATTTCACCTGCTTTATCAGTTTATAGTCTTAGTATTAATCTCTTCAACAGCCTTTTCAATGAATTCTTCAAGCTTCATTGCACCGAGGTCACCATTCTTTCTGTGACGTACTGAAACCGTCTGAGCCTCAATATCCTTATCGCCGATAATAAACATATAAGGTACCTTTTCAAGCTGGGCCTCGCGGATTTTATATCCTATTTTCTCGCTTCTGCTGTCAACTTCAACACGCATACCCTTTGCTTCAAGCACATTCTTGATTTCATATACATAGTCAAGATGTCTGTCTGCAACAGGAAGCAGTTTAACCTGAGTCGGTGCAAGCCACATTGGGAATGCTCCTGCGTATTTTTCAATTAGAAGCGCAAGTGTTCTTTCGTAACAGCCTAACGATGATCTGTGAATAATGTAAGGATTCTTCTTTGTTCCGTCCTTATCTACATATTCCATACCGAACTTTTCGGCAAGCATCTGGTCAATCTGAATTGTGATGAGGGTATCTTCCTTGCCGTAAACATTCTTAATCTGAATATCAAGTTTTGGACCGTAGAAAGCTGCCTCGCCAATACCAACCACATAAGGAATTTCAAGATGGTCAAGAATTCTCTGCATAATGCCCTGTGCCTCATCCCATTGTTCGGGTGTACCGATATATTTTTCGGTATCTTCCGGATCCCATTTTGAAAAGCGGTAAGATACATCATCGTAAAGTCCTAATGTTTTCAGCATATAGATAGCAAGCTCAAGACAATCCTTAAATTCCTGCTCAAGCTGGTCGGGAGTACACATAAGGTGACCTTCTGAAAGCGTGAACTGACGAACACGGATAAGTCCGTGCATTTCGCCGCTTGCCTCATTGCGGAAAAGCGTGGATGTTTCGTTATAGCGCAAAGGCAAATCACGGTATGAACGCTGACGGTTAAGATAAGCCTGATACTGGAACGGACAGGTCATAGGACGAAGCGCGAATACTTCGTCATCCTTTTCGGGGTTGCCGAGAACAAACATACCATCCTGATAATGATCCCAATGTCCGCTGATTTTATAGAGGTCGCTCTTAGCCATATATGGCGTCTTGGTAAGGAGCCATCCCCGACGCTGTTCTTCATCCTCAACAAAGCGCTGTAAAAGCTGAATTATTCTTGCTCCCTTAGGAAGAAGTATAGGAAGTCCCTGTCCGATTACGTCAGAGGTCGTGAACAGTTCAAGCTCTCGTCCGAGCTTGTTGTGGTCGCGGCTTTTGGCCTCTGCCAGCATTTTCAAATGTTCTTCAAGCATAGAAGCCTTTGGAAATGCAACTCCGTACACTCGGCAAAGCTGTGCGTTATTTGCATCACCTCTCCAATATGCACCTGTACAGTTTGTAAGCTCAAATGCTTTGATTACGGAAACGTTAAGAAGATGAGGTCCTGCGCAAAGGTCGGTAAAATCGTCCTGCTTATAAAAGCTTATCTTCTCTCCCTTGCCCGAATGCTCTTTAACAAGCTCAACTTTATACGGTTCGTTCATCTCAGTAAGCTGTGCGATTGCTTCTTCCTCAGAAAGTTCAAAGCGTTCAAGCTCAATTCCTGATTTTACTATTTTCTTCATTTCAGCCTTGATTTTTTCAAGGTCATCAGCAGAAAACGGCTTTTCTACATCAAAATCATAATAAAAACCGCTGTCAATTGCAGGGCCGATTGCGCATTTTGCGTTTGGATAAAGTCTTTTTACCGCTTGTGCAAGAACATGAGAAGCAGTATGCCAAAATGCCTTTTTACCGTCAGGATCGTCAAATGTAAGCAGTTCAAGCTTACAGTCATTTACTATCGGGGTGCGTAAATCAACAACCTCACCGTCTATTCTTGCGCAGCAGACAGATTTATAAAGTCCTGCACCTATTGATTTTGCGATTTCAGCAGGAGTTATATCAGTCTCAAACTCTCTGATTACTCCGCCTTTTAATTCTACTTTAATCATTATATTCTCCTTATTTTTAAAAATTTGTCACATAAAAAAATCCCAATATTCCAATAAGGAATATTGGGACGAATTAACTCGTGGTTCCACCCAATTTCAGCAAACAAAAAATTTGCCCTCAAAAACTTTAACGCAGTTATACGCCGCACCATTTCCTGTGCAGACTCAAAGGCGGTAGAATGTAAAATCAAATACGGAATATTTCAGCATTTAACTCCGCTCTCTGAAAATGGTATTTTACAAACCATGTCCTTATCAACGTTTATAATTTCTTTTCTAATAATATATCACCGCAAACCGATATTGTCAACAATTATTTTTTGTTGTCAAGCTCCTGCAAAAGCTTTTCAATATCGCTCAGTTCTTTCTTTTCAGGCTGCTTTTCAGGTTCTGATTCTTTCTTTACACCCGTAGAACTATTTTCTTTCGGAGACTGCTCTGATTTCGTTTTAATATCCGATGCAATACTTATATCTTCTCTGATTTTTGAATTTGACGACGTATCATTTCTTTCATCATCTTCATCTTCTGCATTATCTGCAACAAGCTCCTCAAACATAATATCGGATTTTTCCTCGCGATTGTTTTCATCTGACTCAAAAAATACAAGCTGTGATGAGTCATCTTTATTCATTTCCTGCTTGGTAAGATAAGGAATAGGTTCTTCATCTTTTTCGCTGTCATAACCCATTACAAAATCATCTAAGCCCGCATTTGAAAAATAGTCATCGTAAGGCTCAACACCGGGTGCTGGCTCCGTATTTTTTTCAGAAAAAACAAGATCATCATATCCGCCTGACTTTACATAGCTGTTTTCGTAGGTATCATCATCGTCAGGAAGACCGTCAATTATTTCAACTTCATCTTTTGTAAGTGAGTTGAATGTCATCTCAATAATAAATGATATTAAATAGAGTGCAATAATAATAAATTCACAGCCAAGTAAAATCTGTGTTATTTCTGTTCCTTCTACCAAAGATGTAAAAATAACATATAATCCGTATGAAAATGAAATTGCTATTGCCGGCAAGCCGTAAATAAAGCATGCTTTCACAGGGTTTCTTCCCTTTATTCTTGACAAAATCATTGAATGAGAGAAAAAGTAAAGAGTTATGAAAATATAACAGAAAAGGGATGTCATATCACTTGCAGATATGGAAACCTTGGTTGCAACAAGGAATTCCGAAACAAGCTCTGCACAACCCCAAAGTGACGGAAAAACAAACAGCACTGAAATTCCCGAAACTGTAGTTTTGCCCGAAAAGTGCACCTTTGACATCATTATCAGCGCGATTCCTGCCGGTATTGAAAGCAATGCACAAATTAAAGTCATTAAATAATATTCGGAGTTTACTGTAGAATTAAGAAGACTTACAATTGATGAACCGGCAACGGCAATTCCCGACAGCACTGCTAAAATTCCTGAAACAGGATTTTTCTTTACAGGATAAACGGGTGCAGTTTTTTTATCAAAAATATTAATTAAAATACATAAAAGAAATAGCGCCAGCGAAAGTCCTATTACCGCATAAGTAATTCCCATTTTATTCATACCGAGAAAAAGTCCGTTGCTGTCAAGTCCAAAAATACTCATAAGCTTTAAACCTGTCATTGATAAAGCAGCAAGAATAAAAGGTATTACAGAAATTTTAATCTTCATAGATTTTCTCCGTTTCTATAAATAGGACGTATCTGAAAAGCACCAATACATCCTAATATATACAAGTTATTTTAATAAAATTATGGACATATATTATTTTAAGACAATTATATCATTATGTCAAGAAAAATAAATCACAATTAAACTATATCGGGGTTTATTTTTTCTGTGCGAAATAAAGGTGTGTTTGCTAATGAAAGTAAAAATATTGTTCATAACTGCTTTTCTGCTTATAATGGCACTGCTCCCCTTTGCCGCTGCTAAATGCAGTTTTTTAGACATTAATTCCAATCAGACTGTTTCAACTGCTGACTCAATATCGGACGGCAACAACGGCGAAGATGATGGCTATGAGAAAGTTTTATGCGGTTTAGTTGCCGCAAAATATAAGGACAGCTATTCCGACGAAACTATTAAAGCAATTGCAATTCTCTTAAATACAGATTACACAGTCAACCCTGAATCTTTTGATATTACAGATAAGAATAATTGTATTTATGAAGATAATTCAGATAATTCACTAAAGGAAATTTATCCAAAAATCAAAAAAACCGTTAATTCTATATTGAAATTAACAGTGAATAAAAACGGAAAAAAGTTGTACATACCCTATTTAGATTCCTCAAACGGTATGACTATTGAAAATGACGATTATGATTATCTGACAGGCGTTGCCTCTCCTTGGGATTGTTACACAGAAAACTATGATGAAAATGCTGAATGTATTGGAGTCAGCATAAATGGCATTGAATATCTGTGCAAAAACGGTGCAAGCGCTGAAGAAGCATTAAAATGGTATTTGCCGAATTTTGATATATCTGAAGTTAAATAAACGCTGAACATTATTTTAATGTGTTTTTCGGCTTTTAATCAAGACATCACAACCGTAAAAATGCTGCATAATATGTATCGAGTTATATTACTCATAAATTTGAAAGGAGAATGGAATTGGAACTGACAGAAATCATCAATGAACAGTACGGACTTTCAAAATTTCCTGAAAAAACTTCAGAAGCTATGGCTTACGTTCCGTTTCAGATGAACAATGCGCCAACCTATACCCCTACTCAGGGCTTTGCATCGGGAACCATGTTTCCTTCGCTGAATAAGCCGTTTTACGGCAGCAAGTGTGGTGGCCGCAATGACTGAACGTGAAATACTGCTTAAAAAAATATCAACCTATCAGTTTGCAGCACTTGATTTACAGCTTTTTCTTGATACTCATCAAAATGACAAAAAAACTCTTGAAAAAATGAAAGAGTATCGTGACGCAGCAAAACCTCTTATAAAGGAATATGAGGAAAAATTCGGTCCTCTTACAAAAAGTGCAAACAATACAAACAATTGGCGCTGGATAAAAGCTCCGTGGCCATGGGAAAGCGAGGACGATAACTGATGTTTGTATATGAAAAGAAACTGCAATACCCTGTGAATATTAAACAGACAAACCCCAAGCTTGCTAAAATTATAATTACGCAGTACGGAGGTGCATACTTCAAAAGTTTATATATAATAAAAACTCCCTCACCTATCTTTTATAGATAGATGAGGGAATAAACGCGTTGTATTATTATAAACTGTCATGCGCTCTGGTGCGCGCACAACATTGCACAAACGGGAATCATGGTTGATACGGAGCAAATCAATCATACTGGACTGTTTCGGGGGTGAATTTATGCATATGTAATTATCCGAGTATTTTTATGCAAGAGTTATCTGCAACTTATCAATTGACTTACCGAACGCTCCT
>CANQMH010000023.1 GCA_947624865.1 uncultured Clostridia bacterium
AAAATAATATATTCTGCACAGTTATATGGGCATAAAACTGATAAATTTTTGTAAATTAATTAGTTTAATTAAGGAAATTTTGGGTCATTTTAAAATCAAAAACATAATTTTCTACATATTCCTCCACTTATACATACAAAAATATAAAAAATTGCATTGTTATGCGCAATTTTCTAAAAACTTTTATTTCTCATATTCTTCACGCAAAAAAAGACACCACAGTACTTTCTGTGGTGTCACGCCGCCTTTTGTAAAAGGCGGACGAAAACTTTCAGCTTTTTAATCAAGATATGCCGCGCCGATTATTCCTGCGTCATTTCCAAGTGTACAGGTACATATTACCGTCTGTTTGTCATTATGTTTGGTATAACGCTCTCGCTCAATGAATGTGCGCACCGGTCCGAGGAGTGTTTCGCCCTCGTTTGAAACACCGCCTCCAATACAGAGAACGTCGGGCTGGAATATATTAATGATATTTACAAGACCGCAGGAAAGGTAGCTGATATATTCATCTACAACAGCCTTTGCGGTCGGGTCGCCGTCACGCATAGCGTCAAATGCCGTTCTTCCGTTTACCTTGTTTATATCGCCGTCGCAAAGCTTGAGCATATAGCTAAATTCAAGCTTCTCAGAAAGTATTTTTTGCTTTGTAAGTGCGATAAGTCCCGAAGCAGAAGCATAAGCCTCCCAGCATCCGCGTCTGCCGCAGGCACATTCCTTGCCGTCTTTAACAATTACCATATGACCAAGCTCTGCTCCCGCAAAGTTTGAACCGCTGTAAATTTTGCCGTTTATGATAATTCCGCCGCCTACGCCTGTTCCAAGCGTAATTGCTACAGCATTTTTCGCACCTTTTGCGCTTCCTGCAAGATATTCTCCAAGAGCCGCCGCATTTGCGTCGTTCTCAATCAGCACTTTTGTATTAAGCCTTTCCTCCATCATCTTAACAACTTCCCAGTTGTGGAAGAAAAGATTTGCTGAATATTCAATTACTCCTGTTTTTGGATTTACAGCTCCGGGAACGCCTATGCCTATGGATTCAACATCCTCAAGCTTTATCTTTGCTTTTTCAATTGCTTTCATGGCAACCTCTGCCATACTGTCGCATATTTCACTTTCAGGGTGCGGAACAGCTGTTTTGCAGGATGCTTTTGCTATAATTTTGTATTCATCATCAACAACGCCAGCAACTATATTTGTTCCGCCTAGGTCTATACCGAGTCTGTACATATTAGCACATCCTTTTTATGTTTATATTATTAAATGTAAAATGAAGATTATTCTTATTAATTATGATTAAAATCAGCCGAAGTTGTATGAATAGTTAGGCGATTCTTTTGTAATCTGAATATCATGCGGATGACTTTCACGCAGACCTGCACCTGAAATCTGCACAAATTTTGCCTTTTTGTGAAGCTCCTCAATTGTTGCGCAGCCTGTATATCCCATACCTGCGCGCAAACCGCCCATAAGCTGATAAACTGTATCTGAAAGCATTCCCTTGTAAGGAACTCTGCCCTCAACACCCTCAGGCACAAACTTGTTGTTGCTTGCCTGGAAGTATCTGTCTGCACTGCCTTTGCCCATCGCTCCGAGACTGCCCATTCCGCGGTAAACCTTGAACTGTCTGCCCTGATAGATTTCGTTATCTCCCGGACTTTCTTCACAGCCTGCAACGAGCGAGCCTACCATTACAACGTTTCCGCCTGCGGCAAGAGCCTTTACTATGTCGCCGCTGTACTTGATTCCGCCGTCTGCAATTACGGGCATTCCGTATTTTGAAGCTTCGCACGCAGCGTCGTAAATTGCCGTAATCTGCGGAACGCCTATGCCTGCAACAATACGGGTCGTACAAATTGAACCCGGACCGATACCTACCTTGATAGCGTCTGCGCCTGCGTCAATAAGAGCCTTTGCAGCTTCGGCAGTAGCTATGTTTCCTGCAATAAGAGGAAGATGCGGATAAGCCTTTTTAACCTTTGCAACTGAATTTACAACATTTGAGTTGTGACCGTGTGCAGAGTCAAGCACAACAACGTCAACCTGCGACTCAATAAGAGCGGCAACTCTGTCAAGTACATCTGCCGTTGCGCCTATAGCCGCACCGCAGAGAAGTCTGCCCTTGTCGTCACGGGCAGAGTTTGGATATTGAACGCTCTTTTCAATGTCTTTGATTGTAATAAGTCCTTTTAGACTGCCGTCCTCGCCCACAATCGGAAGCTTTTCAATTCTGTGCTTGCGGAGAATCTCCTGAGCCTCTTTTAAGGTTGTTCCTACAGGTGCAGTAACGAGATTTTCATGCGTCATAACCTTGGAAATAGGCTGTGCAAAATCCTGAGCAGTCATAAAACGAAGGTCACGGTTTGTAATTATGCCTACAAGCTTGCCGTCACGACAAATCGGTACTCCCGAAATTTTGTATTTTCCCATAAGATTATCCGCATCTCTTACGGTGTTTTCGGGTGCGAGGAAAAACGGATTTACAATTACTCCGTTTTCGCTTCTTTTTACTCTGTCAACCTGATCAGCCTGCCGCTCAATTGACATATTTTTATGAATTATACCTACGCCGCCCTCACGAGCAATTGCAATAGCCATAGCAGTTTCGGTGACGGTATCCATTGCCGCTGTCATCAAGGGGGTGTTAAGTTTGATGTCTTTTGTAAGATGCGTCGACACATTTACGTTTTTAGGCTCAACATTTGACTCTCCCGGTATAAGAAGAACATCGTCAAAGGTAAGTCCTTTTTTGCCGAATTTTTCGTTGTAATTAGTATTCAGCATAATCTACCTCCATTTTACAAATTTCTCAAATCATTTAGGGTAATTTAGCAGTCGTAACTTAATGTTATTTTGCATCATTGCCGTAATTATTAACTTTTATTATATCAAATACAATTCCGATTAGCAATAAAAAATTTACTTTTTTATCAGATTTTTCTGCGTTGTAAATAGATGTGACCCATTTTTCGTAAAAATAAAGAAACGATATGGTAAAATGTTTTTTGAACGCCTTTGGAGTCCGATATTGCGGAAAAAAAGTGGATAACATTATTTTTACTTTAAAAAATTTATACACTTCTCCTGATCTTTTAAAATCGGAAAGCACCTGACAATTAAATTAATGCATTCCTTTCTACCGGTGAAGTTTTTCATTGTAATGCTGATACTTGAAATTTCAAAAATGATAAACACTAATTCCGTAACTTTTCTTATTGTCACGCAGTTTCTACCATTTATTTGTCATATTCTGTGTTTTATAAGGTTATGTAACGATTATTTTATTTTTAAAATATATTTTTGGAAGTATATGATAAATCAACAGAACAGCTAAAATAGCCGACAGAACAAGAAAATCTCACTCTGTCAGCTATTTTAAATTAATTTTGATTTAATTGTTATTAAGCATCTTTACTCTTCGCCTATGTTTATATTTTGACATTATATAATCTATTCAACAAATTTAGAATACCACTTTTCCTTCCATAAAAACTTCTTTTCCAAAAAAGTCCAAATTATAATATAAAGAGATGAAAGTAAAACAGATATTATAAATGCGAGTATAGACACAATTAAAATTAAAACTAACGTGTGTTCGGATATATTCGGTACAAGCCTATTAAAAATTAATACTATTGTTAAATACACCTTAGTATGGAACAGATATACAATATAAGTAGTCGAAGATAACTTCTCTAAATTCATTTTTATTTTTAAACCGGCAAATCCAATAAACAACAAAACAGATGCAATAATAATTAAAGGCGAAAACCAATTTATATATGGGTCTGTAACATACATAGAATAACCTGTATAAGCCCTTAAAATATAAACTAAGAAAAACGTTCCTACAGATACAAATATAGACCCTAAAGAAAACACAAACTTTAAATTTCTCAAATTTTCATAAATAACATTTCCTATTAAAAAATATCCCAAAAATGAAAAAATTACTCCAAAAGAATAAGAAACCTTATATGTTGATGATGATTGGGAAACACACGCAATAACCATCCATATAACAGAACCGACAATATAACTCTTATTACTAATAGTTTTCTTTATTCTTACTATTATCGGTGCTAAGAAATAAAGTCCAACAAGCATAAACATAAACCAATAATTACTGAAATCGCCTTTCAATAAATCCAATATAGGCATAAATATATTCGTATTAGAAATCAGGCAATTTATCATTGATAATGCTATAGTTGCAGTCGAAAAGATAATTAACGGAATACCTATTTTATAAAAAGATTTAACATAAAACCTTTTATAATCCTCATTTTTCTTGTTACTTAAAATAAATGCCCCTGACATCATAACAAAGCAAGGAACCGAAAATCTTGTTATAACATTAATAAAATTGTAAATATTGTATCCAACCAAAGATATATTATTCTGTGATGAGATATAAGCATTTACATGTATCAATATAACTGCGAAGGTCGATAAAATTCTTAATAAATCGAAATTATTCTGTCTGTCTGTCTGTCTGTCTGTCTGTCTGTCTGTCTGTCTGTCTGTCTGTCTGTCTGTCTGTCTGTCTGTCTGTCAAAATTGTTGCACCTTGCATTAAATTTGTCAACCCCTTTTTTATAATTAATTGAATTAATTATATCATTTTTCTCATAAAATGTCCATCTTCTATGCATTATCCCTTTAATTTTATATACAGTAAATTCTTAAAGTAAATTCCACTATACCAAAATTTATTTTGGGGAATTCACTTCTCGGGTTTGTTTGCGTGTGCTTTCTTCTCTCTTGCTTACAATTTTTGCCGCATTTCGGTTATGATATGCCTATTCCTTTGTCTTTTGTCAGTTTAATTTCCTGTGATTTCTTATACTTATTTCTACTTCTGTCCTACGGTGTAATTTACTTAGGGCATTTATAATTTATTTTTTGTATATTGACATTGCTGTTTCGAAAATATAAAATTATAGAAAAAGCTATGGAGATTTTGTTATGAAAAAAAATATATTAAAGTTTTCGGCTCTTACCGCTGCGGCAGTTTTATTATTTTCATTTGCAGGATGTGACAGCAGAAAAACATCATCAGACAGTTCTTCTCAGACTTCTGCCCAGACGGAAACTTCTGCCAATCAAGCAAGCTCTTCTGTTTCCGAAAAAGAAACCGATATTAAAGCGCTTCATTACTTTGACCCTCAAAGTACAGACCCGTTTTCAGGCGCTTGGCACATTACTGAGGGCGAGGGGTCAAAGCTTGAGAATTTTGTTTTTTTGTTTGACGGACACGGAGAGGCTTCAATTATAATTGACACCATGGGTTACTGCGGAAAATATTCTCTTGATAACAGCACAGACGAAAGCGGAAATAAAATAAGCACATTTACCACTCAGCTGATGTTCGGTCTTAACGGAACATACACATATAAGTTTTCAAATCAAAACTCTAAGGTTATACTTACCAATACCGAAAATCAGACTGAGTCTACGCTTGAGAAGCTGGCAAGTTTTGATTTTATTCCTATTCCCGACCCCGAACCTGAAATTGACGAAAGCATTTTAGGCGCGTGGTTCTCAGACGACGGCGAATATTTTTATTTTGACAAAAACGGTATTATGTATCAAAATCAATATGGAACAATGTTCACTTATTTTAAATATTCGGCAAAGGATAATGTAATAACCGCAACATACACTATGCAGGACGAAATAACCGATACCTACAATTATTCGGTTGACGGCGACACTTTGAAGCTTAATGATTATGAGTACAAGCGGATTTCTGCAAGTGAACTCAAATAAATCAAATGAATATTTAATACTAAACGGCTGTCCTATCTAAGTTGGACAGCCGTTTTTATTTTGCCTGATAATTTTTGTAAGTAATTTGTATATATTTTACGATTTAGTTTCAACAGGAACAGACGCCGCATAGGTTTCGTAATCGGGAACATCCCATTCTTCTTTGAGTTCGTCGGTTACGGGAAAAACTCTGAGAAGCATAAGACTGTTTTCGCTGTTTGAGTCGTCATTCTGTGTGCTGAGTGAAAATATGCTTCCCTGATACGACAGAGACTCTGCATTTTCAAAGGTTGTGCGGTAGAAAATATTTTGCAAAACATCAATGCTGCTGCTTGGAAAACCGCATACAGCCGCAGCCATTACCGCGCTTTTTCGTAAAATTACATCGCTGTTGTTTATATTGTTTTCCTGAGCGACAAAGTTGTTCATTGTGGTGCCGCAGCCTATATTAACAATTTTTCCCGTTTCTGATTCCACCGTCGCAGTAAAATTGGTATTTTCCTCATTATAATAGTAATATTGTATTTCTATTCCGTTTGTATCAAATGTTGTATCGCCGTTTTCTTTCCAGCCGTTCAGAAAGAGAAATTCTGTTCCGCCTGTAGCTTTCGTTATTTCATTATATTTCTGTGTGAAGTCTTTAAGTGTTGAAGTATATCTCATTCCGTTTACATTTCCGCTCTTCTCCACAGCACTTGCGTTTTTTGCGGGATATATTTCATCTCCCGTTGAAACTCTGTTCGGCTGTTCAATCTCAATTGTACTTTCGGATTTTGAACATGCTGAAAATAACATTGAAACACTTATTAACAAGCTTAAAATAATAACGTTTTTTCTCATATTTTCCTCATTTTAGTATAACTAAGTCACATATAGTATTATTTTAACAGGGCTGTCCTATATAATTATAAGACAGCCCTAAAAATATTTTAATCGGATATATTTGTGCGATTCTTAATCAACATTGCCCTGTTCGCCGTTATCTTCGTTGACTTCACTGCTTTCCTCATTGGCTTCGCCGATTTCTTCAGTTTTTTCTGCTTCATTTTCAGCCTCATGAGGAGCGCGGGCTATTGTAACAACCTTGTCATCTCCGCTGACATTCATTAAGGTAACTCCCTTTGACGGACGTGAGCAAAGTCTTATGGTTTCTGCGGCGATTCTTATGATTATTCCGTCCTGTGAAATTATAATAACATCGTCGTCAAGGTCAACAACCTTGATTGCGGCAACGTCGCCGTATTTTTCTACATGATAGTTTATAAGGCCCTTTCCGCCTCTGCTCTGAATACGGTAGTCGTCAGGACTTGAAAGTCTGCCATAGCCTGTTTCGGAAACGGTCAGCACAAGTCCTCCCTCGCGCACAACGCTCATACCTACAACGCAGTCACCTTCTCTGAGAGCAAGAGCTTTAACTCCTCGAGCCTGTCTGCCCATAGGACGTACATCGGTTTCATTAAAGCGGATTGCAAATCCTTTTTTGGTAGCTACAATAACCTGACTGCTGCCGTCTGTCATTCTTACCCACGCAAGCTCGTCGCCGTCGTTAAGTTCAAGCGCAATAAGTCCGCCCTTGCGTGCCGTATTGTATGCATTAAGCGCAATACGCTTTATAATGCCGTGTCTTGTAACCATAACAAGATACTTATCCTCATCAAATTCGTGTACTTTTATCATTGAAGTTACCTTTTCATCAGGAGAAATCGGCAGAAGATTTGCAATATTAATACCTTTTGACTGCCTGCTTCCCTCGGGAACTTCATAGCATTTAAGCCTGTAAACTCTGCCCTTGTCGGTAAAGAACAGAACGTAATCGTGTGAGTTAATGATGAACATTTCGGAAGCGACGTCCTCTTCTCGCCTTGACATTCCCGAAACGCCCCTGCCGCCTCTGCGCTGGATTTTGTATGTATCAACAGACAGACGCTTGACATATCCGAACTGAGTCAGAGTAAGCACACATTCCTCCTGCGGAATAAGGTCTTCTATATCGACCTCGCCGCTTACCGTACAAATTTCGGTACGTCTTGGGTCGG
Source organism: uncultured Clostridia bacterium (assembly GCA_947624865.1). Classification (GTDB taxonomy): domain Bacteria; phylum Bacillota; class Clostridia; order Oscillospirales; family Acutalibacteraceae; genus Ruminococcoides. The sequence goes on from CANQMH010000023.1 coordinate 7,809, forward strand.
CATATTTATTTCTGATTGCCGTAAGCTCCTCTTTAACGATTTCAAGCTTTCTTGTTTCGCTTTCAAGAATTTCCATATATTCCTTGATTTTAGCCTGCAGAGCGGCAATTTCATCTTCTATTTTTGTGCGCTCCATATTTGTGAGCTGTCCGAGCCTCATTTGAACAATAGCCTGAGCCTGAACATCATCAAGTCCGAAACGCTCCATCAAAGCGTTTCGTGCCTCTGCCAAATCCTTGCTTCTGCGGATAATTGCAATTACCTCGTCAATAAAGTCAATTGCAATTTTTAATCCCTCAAGAATATGCGCTCTGTCCTGCGCCTTTTTTAAATCAAACTCCGTGCGGCGGCGGATAACGTCCTCCTGAAACTCAATATAGCATTTAAGCATTTCCTTTAAACTAAGAATTTTAGGCTCGCCGTCGACAATTGCAAGCATAATTGCGCCGAATGTAATTTGAAGCTGTGTAAATGAGAAAAGCTGATTCAGCACAATCTGAGGTGAAGCGTCACGCTTTATATCAATTTCAATGTGCATACCCTGACGGTCTGAATGATCCTCAATATTTGAAATACCCTCAATTTTCTTGTCCTTTACAAGGTCTGCAATATGCTCAATAAGTCTTGCTTTGTTTACCTGATACGGAAGTTCCGTAACAATAATCTTGAATCTTCCGTTTTTGGTTTCTATTATTTCTGTTTTTGCGCGTACGGTAATTTTTCCCTTGCCTGTTGCATAAGCGGCTCTTATTCCGCTTCTGCCCATAATGATTCCGCCTGTCGGGAAGTCGGGTCCGGGAATACATTCCATAATGTCGGCAACCTCAGCGTCGGGGTTATCAATAAGCATACATACGGCGTCTATGGTTTCTCCGAGATTGTGCGGAGGAATATTTGTAGCCATACCTACGGCAATACCGCTTGAACCGTTTACGAGCAAATTAGGAAAACGACTTGGAAGTACAACAGGCTCTTTAAGACGGTCGTCATAGTTCGGAATAAAATCAACAGTATTCTTGTCAATGTCTGTGAGCATATCCATAGAGATTTTGCTCATTCTTGCTTCTGTATAACGGTAAGCGGCAGGCGGGTCGCCATCAACCGAACCGAAATTTCCGTGACCGTCAACAAGCATATATCTCATTGAAAAGTCCTGCGCAAGACGAACCATTGCATCATATACAGACGCGTCGCCGTGAGGGTGATAAGCACCCAGCACCGAACCGACGGTATCGGCGCATTTATGGTACGGCTTGGACGGTTCAAGACCTCTTTCGTACATTGTGTAAAGAATACGTCTGTGAACCGGTTTCAGTCCGTCACGCACATCCGGCAGAGCACGGGCCACGATTACACTCATTGAATAGTCAAGAAAACTTTTGCGCATTTCATTCTGCAAATCGACATCTATTATTCTGTTTTCATTCATCTGTTCGTTATCCATTTTTACAACCTCAATCTTTTAAGCAGGCAAAACCGCACCGCTTTTTCTTTATGCAATATAAATCTGAATTTGCTCAATTTATTTATTATTCAAATTATTTCGTTTAGGTCAGATGTTTTACTCCTGCGTTGATTTTTTCATAAAGCTCGGGCAGTCTTTTTTTAACGTTACAGGGTTTAAGGGTTTTTGAATCTACAAAACCGTGTTCCGTAGTACCGTAACCAAGCTCTGTTTCCGTTCCGTCTTTTTCAATACGCTTTACCGTATAGGAAAATACAATTCTTGCCGCCGTCATTGTTATACACCATGTGCGGATAATAAGCTCGTCATCATAAAGAGCAGGCAATCCGAAATGACAGGTCAGATTTAAAAGAGGAGTCATAATGCCTGCCTTTTCCATTTCACTGTAGCTTGTCCCGAATAATTTTATAAAATCACTTCTGCCGGCTTCGTACCATATGGGATAGTTTGAGTGATGTGCAATTCCCATTTGGTCGGTTTCTGCGTAACGAACCGTTATTTTAGTTCTTGAATGCATTATTAACCACACTCCTATGTTTAATACTGCGTAAAAATATATTTGCTGACCTGTTTTTTAAACATCAAGATTCTGAACATACTTTGCGTTCTGCTCAATAAACTCACGTCTTGGCTCAACCTTGTCGCCCATAAGAATAGTAAAGGTTTCGTCCGCCTCCTCGGCGTCGCTCAATTCAACTCGGAGCATAAGTCTTGATTCGGGATTCATTGTTGTTTCCCAGAGCTGTTCGGAATCCATCTCACCAAGACCTTTGTAACGCTGGATTTCGGTCTTGCCCTCAATTTGAGCTAAAATCTGGTCGCGCTCAATGTCCGAATATGCATATTTGTGCTCTTTGTTCTTTGTAATTCTGTAAAGCGGAGGCTGTGCGATGTAAACGTGTCCCTGCTCTACAAGAGGACGCATATATCTGAAGAAGAACGTAAGCAAAAGCGTCCTGATATGAGAGCCGTCAACATCGGCATCGGCCATAATGATTACTTTGTCATATCTTAATTTTTCTATGTCAAACTCGTCGCCGATACCTGTTCCGAGAGCAGTAATTACTGGCATTAGCTTGTCGTTTCCGTAAACCCTGTCAATTCTTGCCTTTTCAACATTGAGCATTTTTCCCCAAAGAGGCAGAATTGCCTGTATTCTTCTGTCACGTCCGCCCTTTGCAGAACCGCCTGCCGAGTCACCCTCGACTATAAATATCTCGGTTTCGCTGCTGTCCCTTGACTGGCAGTCGGCAAGCTTTCCGGGCAGCTGTGCGGATTCAAGCGCGGATTTTCTTCTTACGCTTTCCCTCGCCTTTCTTGCGGCTTCTCTCGCTCTTGCCGAAGCAAGCGCTTTTTCAAAGATAGCCTTTGCAACTGCGGGATTTTCTTCAAGATAAACCATAAGCTTATCTCTTATCAGTTTGTCAACCATTGTTCTGACTTCTGTATTTCCGAGCTTTGCTTTTGTCTGACCTTCAAACTGTGCTTCTTTCAGCTTAACGCTGATAATTGCCGTAAGACCTTCTCTTACGTCCTCACCGCTTAAATTTTTGTCATTTTCCTTGAGTTTGCCGAATTTGCGTGCGTAATCGTTCATAACATAGGTCAGAGCGCGCTTAAAGCCCTCTTCGTGCGTACCGCCGTCAACTGTGTGAATGTTGTTTGCAAATGTAAGCAGATTTTCGTTGTAGCTTTCGTTGTACTGCATTGCAACTTCAACAGCTATCGTATCCTCGCTGTTTGTTGATGAAAAATATATTACATCGGGGTGGATAACCTCAAGAGAACGCTTCTTGTGAATAAACTCGACAAAGCTTTTTATTCCGCCCTCATAAATAAAGTTCTTTTTAATTATGTTGTTCATATCGCGCTCGTCACGAAGCTCAATATGAACGCCTGCATTAAGAAATGCCTGTTCTCTCAGACGTCTTTCGAGTATGGCATATTCATAAACAGTAGTTTCCTTAAACACTTCGGGGTCGGCTTTGAATCGCACCTCTGTGCCTTTTACATTTGATTTGCCTATTTTTTTAAGAGGAGTAATTATTTTTCCCCTCTCGTAACGCTGAAAGTAAACATCTTCGCCGTCGCATACTTTAACTTCAAGCCACTCTGAAAGTGCATTAACAACAGACGCACCAACTCCGTGAAGACCTCCCGAAACCTTGTATCCGCCTCCGCCGAACTTTCCTCCTGCGTGCAGTACCGTAAATACAACCGTCACGGCAGGAAGTCCTGTTTTGCTGTTCACGCCTACGGGAATACCGCGTCCGTTGTCGGTTACTTTTATGATGTCGCCGTCCTCAATTACAACGTCAATTTTTGTACAGAAACCTGCAAGAGCTTCGTCAATTGAGTTGTCAACAATTTCATAAACAAGGTGATGCAGTCCTCTCGGTCCTGTTGAACCTATGTACATACCGGGACGCTTTCTTACGGCTTCAAGTCCTTCAAGAACCTGAATCTCGTCAGCTCCGTATTCCTGTTCAACTTTAGTCATTTCAATGTTGCTTTCGTTATTTTGAATGTTATCCAAAATGCTTACCTCCGTTTGCCGTTAAACCATTCGTTACTTACTCTTTTTTCTGTTCGTTTTATCTGAAAAATCATTGTATCTTTTAAATCTTATACAGAACGGAATTAATAAAATTCCTGCTGTTATAATTATTATATTCGTTACAATCAATGCAATAAAATTTATACCTGCCATCATATACAGCTCAAAAACGTTAAAAATTGCAGCAATTAATGCAATTATTAAAAATAAAATTAAAATTCTTATTTTTGATATTTCGAATATTTTATTGCAGTGATAGCATTTATGATTTTTTTCATACAAGGTCTTTTTAACTTCACCATATCTGTAAATTGTGTGACAATGGGGACATACAGGCAATTTTAACATAACCCACCGTTAAAACTTTCTGTTTGCCGAGTATCTGTTTCCGTCGGATTTTTTCTCAGACTCTTTTAAATCAGGCTGAGGCTCATCGTTAATATAATGACGTGTTCTGTTCACACTATGGGAATTTTCAGAATGTATTTTTTTAAGCGGCGCGTCTGAATAGGAATGATTTTGACTTACGTCTTTAATTATGTGAACATAATTTTCATCTTGCTCTGTTTTAATTATATCAGCCGAATTCGATACAAGTTCGTCGCTGTTGAACTTTTCTCTTGCAGCTGTTCGTTCTGCTCTTATTTTATTGAAAACATCTGTGTTAAGCTGGAATTTTCCGCTGTTTTCAAGTGATGAACCAAAAGAAGATATATCATTTTCCTCAAGTTCGGATGTCACAAGATTATCGGAATATGCAATCCCTGCTTTTTTTGCTTCCATTGACTTTTTATATTTTTTAAGAGGTTCATAACATAAAAATTTAGGTGACAGCGCCGCAAAAATAATAAGAGGAACCGCAACAAGCAAAATACCGAGAGGATTGTTTATAAGTCCTGCAAATATCCAGACTGCCATAATTACAAGAGAAATTACAGCCGCAAATGCAAATGCAAGGTAAATTTTATTGTTTATTACAATTTTACATTCCTTGCCGCATCTTTCACAAACAAATTCACCTTTTCTTCTGCTTGCAAACGATGAGACATATGTAATGCGCTTGCCGCAGTAGGGACATTTTTTTACTTTCATCATAATACCTTCTTTACGGTCGGACGTCTGAGTTTTTTAATTAATAAACTTATATGCCCGATTTGTGAGCGGTTTGAAACCGCCGTCACGTTGCAGGGGTTATACCGCCTTTACGTTATTAGGGTCACATTGCTGTAATACTGTGCCTTTTACTCAATGTCTTTGTTGACAGCTGAGTAATATACACAACAATTTCGCCGTTTTTTTCACATACTACAAACGATTTCGGCAATTCAAAAGAAACATTGACAACTCTTTTATTCTTTTCGGCATTTGCAAGAAAATCTCTTGCTTTTTTAGAAACTGTACAGGCGTCCATATCAAACATTCCGATTATGTTCTCGGCTGTAATGACAGTATCCTGTCCAAGATGAAGATACATCAGAAAATTTCTCCGTTTTTCAAATGAAATATTTTTCCTTCTCTGAGCTGTTCCTTATTGGATTTTTCACAGCAGGTTATAAAAACCTGACTGCCTGTAAGCTCATTAAGCAGAAAATCCTGTCTTTTTGAGTCAAGCTCAGATAGCACGTCATCAAGCAAAATAACGGGATTTTCATTCATTTTTTCTCTGAGTACATCTGCTTCCGCAAGTTTAAGCGACAATACCGCGCTTCTCTGCTGACCTTGTGACGCAAATGATTTTGCATTTTTGTCATTTATCAAAATTTCAATGTCATCTCTGTGGGGTCCGTAATTAGTAAACCCCGTGCGGATGTCATTTACTCTGTTTTCACAAAACTTATTTCTAAGTTTATTTTCTATTTCTTCCGTACTGTCGGTATTTTCAATATTTGCGGAAGAAATATATCTTATTTTCAGCTCTTCACTGTTTTTTGATATTCCGTCGTGATACAAAGCCGCTCTCTCTGACAGCATTTTTACATATTCCATTCTGTTCTTAATAAGCAATGCTCCGTTTTTTATGAGATGTTCGTCCCAGATTGACAAAGTATCTTCAAGCGACGGACGTTTATAAATATCTTTTAAAAGAGAATTTCTCTGATTTAATACTCTGTTGAATTTTGAAAGAATTACTGCGTTTTTCAGCTTTTCTCTGCAAATTGCGCTGTCAATAAATCTTCTGCGCTCTGACGGGCCTCTCTTTATCAAATTGAGATGTTCGGGAGAAAAAACTACTGCGCAATATTTTTCAATCAGCGACGCCGCAGACTTTTTTTCTACGCCATTTATCTCAACCGATTTTTTATTGCCTTCAAATAGAATTTTCGCCGTCTGCTCTCTCTCCTGCCCAAAAAATCTCATTTCAAGGCGTGCAAAATCTTCATCCCATCTGACAGCTTCATTATCCTTTGACGACCTGAATGAATGTCCTCCGCAGAACATCCATAATGCTTCAAGCAGATTTGTTTTTCCCTGAGCATTGTCGCCGTAAATTATATTTACTCCCTCACAGGGCTCTATTATATCATTTTTGAGATTTCTGTAATTTTCAAATTTAAGCGCAATTACTTTCACTTTTAACAATCAATCCCGTAATTATTCAACAATCAGTTTCAAATCATCAAATTCGGCAAAATCGCCGCTTCGCATTTTCTTTCCTCTCATACTGCAAACTTTGCCGTTTACCTTAACTTCTCCGTTCTGAATGACAATCTTAGCCATTCCTCCCGTATCGACTGCGCCTCCGAGCTTGAGCAAATCCTGTAATTTTATAAAATCACTGTCTATATTAATTTTTTTAACTCTCATTTGCAAGCCTCATTGGTACTACAATGCTTAAAAAACTGTCGCCCTTTACAGGTTTTATAATCATAGGCGCAAGAGAACCGTTGATAATAAGCTTTATTTCGTCGGTATCTGTATTTTTCAGAGCGTCAAGCATATATCTGTTATTAAATCCGATTTCTACAGATTCTCCGATAATCGGAACCGATATAACGTCACTTGCCCGTCCTACGGCAGACGCACACGAAAGTTTGATTTCGTCATCGGAAAAGTTACATCTTACCGGACTTTGCACCCTGTCGTTATTGAGAAGCGACATTCTTTCAACAGAATCAATTATGCTTCTTGTGTTTATAACGAGTTCTGTTTTCTTATCCTTAGGAATTGTTGAATTATAATCAAGGAATGTTCCTTCAATCAGCCTTGAAATTACACGGTAATTTTTAATCTTAAATGTAATATGCCTCTGCCCTATAATTATTTCCACATTATCCTCATCATCTGTTAAAAGTTTGAGAACTTCAAGCTGAGTTTTTCCAGGCACTACAAATTTATTTTTACTTTCGCTGTCAACATTTTCGCTTCTTATAGCCATTCTGTATCCGTCAACGGCAACAATTTTGAAAATTCCGTTCTCAATATCAAACAAAGAACCCGTATAAATAGGCTTTGCCGTGTTTTCGCTTACCGCATAAACAGTCTGTCTTATCATTTCACGCAGAATTTTTGAATTAACGGTAATTCCGTCTGTCTGTTCAAAGGACGGCAAATCGGGATATTCAACAGATGACATACCTACGATCTGGTAATCGACGTGACCGCAGTTAATGTATGTTACCATTCTTTCATCCGTTTCAATCATAACGATTTCTTCGGGGAGTCTGCGCACAATATCAAGAAAAAGTCTTGCGCTGACAACAATTTCGCCTTCGTTCTGGATAGTGGCGTCAATATCTGTTGTAATTCCGATTTCAAGATTATATCCCGAAATATTCAGCTTATCGCCGTATGCTTTTATTAAAACGCCTTCAAGTGCAGGAATTGATGCTTTTGAAGAAACTGCTCTTGAAACATTTGACACAGCGTTTGCAAGGTCAGTTCTGAAACACGATATTTTCATCTTGAAATCTTCTCCTATCTTTATAATATTATTTTTTCGTAGTCGTAGTAGGTGATGTTAAATTATTGAAAAATCTTCGTTTAAGGCTTGTCTGCTAAAAAAAGCCATTAACAGATTTTTATTTTATTTGTTCATATATGTTTAATTTTATTTTAACATTTTTTAACTTTCAACATCACATTGAAAATTGTTTATGGATTAATAAAAACTATGTTAATTTTTCAGGTCATTAATTTTAGTATGAAATATTAAAGTTTTATTTATAAATAGAACTATCTGTCGCGGATATTTTTGATTGTATCCTCAATAATCTCCTTGACCTTGCGGTCTTTATCCATCATTTTTTGAACTTTCTGTATTGTATAAATAATGGTGGAATAGTGACGGTTGCCAAATTCTTCGCCGATTGCAACCATAGAAAGAGTGGTAAGCTCTCTGGTAACATAAATTGCGATATGTCTTGCGTTGCTTATGTTGGCGCTTCTGTTTTTCTGAGAACGTATTTCTTCTGATGAAACGCCGTAAGTTCTTGCCACTTCATCAATAATGCGCTCAACGGTAACTTCAGGCGGAACGTCGTTATTGAGAATATCTGAAATAACCTCCTGTGCAGTTGAAATTGAAGGCTTTTCGTTATTAAGAAGCGACTTTGCCTTCAGTTTCTTTACGGTACCCTCAAGCTGACGGATATTTGCCTTAATTTTAGAAGCTATATATTCGCATACATCATTTGATAAATTAATATCAACAAGTTCAGCCTTTCTTTTAATTATGGCAATTCTTGTTTCAATATCGGGAGGCTGAATATCGGCGATTAGGTCTTGCTCAAAACGCGAGCGCAGACGGTCGTCAAGAGTTTTGATTTCTTTCGGCGGACGGTCAGATGTGAGTACGATCTGCTTTTTAGCGTCATAAAGAGCATTGAAGGTGTGGAAGAATTCCTCCTGAGTACTCTCTTTGCCGCCGATAAACTGAACATCGTCAACAAGCAGAATATCAGCTTGTCTGTATTTATGTCTGAAATCAGCCATTTTTGCAAGACGCAGTGACTCGATAAGCTCATTTGTAAAGTCATCTCCTTTTATGTAACAGATAACCTTTGACGGGTCGTTCTTTTTAATTTCGTTACCTATTGCGTATAGAAGATGAGTTTTTCCAAGTCCCGAGTTTCCGTATAAAAAGAGCGGATTATAGGCGTGCGAGGGGTTGGTTGCGACCGCAAGACAAGCTGCATGAGCAAACTTGTTTGACGAGCCTACGATAAATGTGTCAAATGTATATTCATAATTCGTATCTTTATCTTCTTTTTTTAACTCTTTAATAGGAGAATCCTGTTCAACCTCTTCGGGAATTTTAAGTACAATATTAAAATTATTATCGAAAACCGCTTGAAATGCTTCGTTTAAAAGAGGCATATAACAGCGTGTAATTGTCTGGCGGTGAAAGTCATTCGGAACAATAAGATATGCAGTATTTTTTTCAAAATCAAGCGTCAGAGGTTTAATTCTGCTTATCCATGTATTATATGCAACATCAACAATCTTTGTTTTGCAGTATGAACAGATTATTTCCCATGTATCCTCAAATGAATCTATCAAATTCTTTCTTCCTCTCATAAAGGTGCATAAGGATTTGCACCTTGGTTTATTTCCGTATATTTACCCAAATCGTTAAAAATACCATTCCAATTTATTATAACTTAAATTTATTAAAATTGCAATGTTTTCAGTCAATTAATAATCTTGAAATTTTAAAATTTTAATTATTTATAGAATATAATAATACTTATAATATATAATGTACGAAATATAATTTTAAAATAAAAATAATTTATATTATGTTATTTAATCTTCAGGCATTAAAATATGAATAAACAGGCTGTTATTTAAAAATAAAAGTATTGACTTAAAAGAAAAATTAAGATATAATGCTATATTGCAAGGTTATATTTTGAAGGGAGGTTTTTATTTATGTTGAGAACATATCAGCCTAAGAAGCTCCACAGAAAAAAAGAACACGGCTTCAGAAAAAGAATGGCTACATCAAACGGTAAGAAAGTTTTAGCAAGAAGAAGAGCTAAAGGAAGAAAAAGGTTGTCTTATTAAATAAAGGCCACTTTTAATCGGTGGTCTTTCTTTTTTAGTACGGTCTTGTTTGCTGGGTGGTATTAAATTAATGAGTGAATATATCACTTTGAAGGATAACAGGGATTTTTCCAGACTGTACAAACGGGGAAAATCCTATGTAAGTCCTGTTTTGGTAACATATATTTTGAAAAATAAATCCGATAACCTGCGTTTTGGAATAACCACAGGCAAAAAAGTAGGCAAGGCTGTAAAGCGCACAAGAGCAAGAAGAGTAATCAGGGAAGCTTATTACGGGCTTTATCCGGATATAAAGAAAGGTTATGACTTTGTGTTTGTAGCCAGAAGAAAAACTCCGTATGTAAAATCGCAGACAATCAGCAAAGCAATGAAAAAACATTTGAAAACAGCAGGTGTTTTAAAGTAATTACGAAAAAATTAAGATATAAATATTTATATTTTAATTATCAGTATGTATTGTTTTATTTGAAATTAAGCAGTTAAAATGAAAAAAATTCTTCTGGTACTGATTAAATTCTACAAATCCGCTGTATCTCCGCATATGCAGAAGCACTGCAAGTATTTTCCGACGTGCTCGGAATACGGACTTGAGGCAATAGAGCGGTTTGGTGCGTTAAAGGGTACGGCACTTACCATATGGCGCATACTGCGCTGTAATCCGTTTTCAAAGGGAGGGTATGATCCCGTTCCCGAAAAAAAGGACAGGCAAGAAAACTAAAGTGAGGTTACTATATGCAAATCTTTGGGTTTCTCGGAAGCTTACTGGGTTACATTCTCTGGGGCGCTTTCTACGTTATTCAAAATTTCGGACTGTCAATTATTGTTTTTACGCTTATAATTAAGATTGTACTGTTTCCTTTTTCGGTTAAACAGCAAAAATCAATGGCAGGCACCGCAAGACTTTCTAAAAAGCAAAGAGAACTTCAGGAAAAGTATGCAAACAACAGGCAGAAATTACAGGAAGAGATGGGCAAACTCTATGAAAAAGAGGGAGTTAAGCCTATGGGCGGCTGCCTTACTACAATTATTCCTCTTCTGGTAGTTCTCGGCATTTTCTATGCGGTGGCTTATCCGCTTACAAATACTCTTCACTTAAACGGTGAAGATGTAAGCAAGGCATTATCCTATGTAAACACAATTCCGGGTTATGCGTCGAGTACAAATCCGACCTACCAGGAAATCAGCTTGCTAAAAGTATTTCCGAATATCATGAATACTCAGGCAATTCAGAGTATTTTTAGTTCTTCGGAAATTTCAACTATACAGATGTTCGTTGGAGGCTTTAATACCTTTGGCGTTGATTTGCTTGCAATACCAAAGGATTTCGGCTTGTTTTCACCGTACATTTTGTTCCCCGTAATGTGCTTTGCGTCTAATGTCGGCGCACAGTTGATTATGACAAGAGTAAACGGCAATCAGATGGCTCAACAGCAGGGCTGTATGAAGGTTATGCTTTATGTACTCCCTCTGTTTTCTGCGTATATTGCTTATTCAGTTCCTTCGGCAGTTGCATTCTATTGGATCATATCATCGCTGATAAGTCTTGTTCAGTCGATCGTACTCGGCAAGCTCTTCAGCGCGGCACAGCTTACTGCAAATTCCGAAGCGCGTCATGTTGCTCTGCTTTTTGAAAATGAGGCAAAAGTTCCGTATGTTTATGCTCCTCATGAGCTTACGTCGGGAAACGGCTCGAATGCAAAGCAAAAAAAGAAAAAGAAGTAATTTTAGACTATGACCAAAAACATTATGTTTTTAAACATAGTTTAGTATAAAACAAAAGCATAATATAAAATGCTCAATGGTTAATTAGAATTAAGGTGGATATTTTGATAAAAGAAGCAATCGGAGTTGGAGAAACCGAAATTGAAGCTCTTAACGACGCCAAAAGACAGCTTGGTCTTGGAGATAATGATGAGGTTGAGTTTGAGCTTGTACAGCGTTCCGAGAAAAAGAAATTCGGATTATTCGGAGGTTCTCCTGCAAAAGTTAAAGTTACATTAAAAGACTCTCCCGAAGAGGCGGCTGAGAATTTTCTCAGAAACGTTCTTGATAAAATGGGACTTGAAAGCGTTGTTATTGAAAAAAATTCAATTGAAGACGGCGTGGAGTTTAATATTTCAGGCGAAGACGTAGGATTTGTCATAGGCAGAAGAGGAGAAACTCTTGACTCTTTGCAGTACCTTACAAGTCTTGTTGCAAATCATACTGAAAATTCATACTTCAAGGTAACTATTGATACAGGCAACTACAGAGAAAAAAGAGAAAAAACTCTTGAAATTTTGGGCAGAAAGCTTGCTTTTAAGGCTGTAAAAACAGGCAGAAAAACGAATCTTGAGCCTATGAATCCGTATGAGAGAAGAATTATACATACGGCTGTTCAGAAAGTGAACGGTGCAATTTCGTGGAGCGAGGGAGAAAACGCTAACCGTCATGTTGTTATAGGACCGGACCCAAAGGCAAAGAATGTTCACAGAGGCGGATATAACAGAGGCAGAGGCGGCAAGCGTCCTTACAATGCAAACCGCAGTTCATATTCCGCTCCGGTTGATCCCGACAGAAAACCGCTTAATGAGGGCGGCGAAACAGGTCTTTACGGAAGAATAGACAAATAAAACACAGGGCGGGTTATCCGCCCTTTTTTCTTCATATAAATATATATCTGACCTTTTCTGATAAGAAATTCAAATAAAAAGGTGATTATATGAGCGAAAGCACAATAGCTGCAATAAGTACCGCTCAGGGTGAGGGCGGTATCGGCGTTATAAGGATTTCAGGAATAAATGCGCTTGAAATTGCGGACAAAATTTTTAAAAGTGTAAACAACAGAAAAATTACCGATATGAAAGGATATACAGCGGCTTTCGGCAAAATTTGCAGTAACAGCGAAGAAATTGACGAGGCTGTAGCTCTTGTGTTCAGAGCGCCGCACAGCTATACGGGCGAGGATGTTGTGGAGCTTTCTTGCCACGGCGGAATTTATATTACAAAGCAGGTTCTCAGAGCCGCAGTCAGTGCAGGAGCAGTTCCTGCGCAGGCAGGCGAGTTTACTAAAAGGGCGTTTCTTAACGGTAAAATTGACCTTACCGAAGCAGAGGCGGTCATAGATATAATCAGTGCAAAAAGCAAAAGCGCAGCCAGAGCCGCTTTGTTTGTTAAAGACGGAGTTCTAAGAAAAAAGATTGATAAGGTTAAGGAAGATTTGCTTTCGCTCGCGGCTCATCTTTCAGCATGGGCAGATTATCCCGAAGAGGATATTGCGGAAGTTACGGACGATATTATTATAAACACCTGCTCAAACGCATCTCACGTGCTTAAAAATCTGCTTGATACCTATGACAGCGGACAGGCTGTAAAGCAGGGAATAGATACGGTTATTGCCGGCAGACCCAATGTGGGCAAAAGTACGCTTATGAATCTGCTTTCGGGCTATGAAAAGAGTATTGTTACCGATATTCCCGGAACGACAAGAGATGTTGTAGAGGATACTGTTCTTGTTGGCGATGTTATTTTAAGGCTCAGCGATACCGCAGGACTGAGAGATACGGACGACAAGGTTGAAAAGATTGGTGTTGACAGAGCAAAAAAGCGTCTTGAACAGTGCGGACTTCTGCTTGCAGTGTTTGACAACAGCCGCGAGCTTGACAATGATGATAAGGAATTGCTGAAAGTGGCAAAAGATGTGCCTTGTATCGGAGTAATCAATAAGACGGATTTGCCAAAGAAAGCTGATATTGACTATATAAAATCAAAAATAGACAAGATAATATATATTTCCGCCGCAAATGGCGAGGGAAAAGAAGAGCTTGTAAAAGCTGTAGAAGAAATCGCAGGAACGGCAAAGTTAAATCCGAGCGAGGGAATATTATCAAACGAAAGACAAAGACTTGCCGTAAGCAATGCTCTGAATTCGATAACGGAAGCGAAAACAGCGCTTGAGCTTGGAATGACCTTTGACGCGGTGACCGTGTCGCTTGAGGACGCAATTTCAGAATTGCTTGAGCTGACAGGAGAGAAAACAAGCGACGAGGTTATTGACAGGGTTTTCCATAACTTCTGTGTTGGAAAATGATACTACTATAATTATTCCGAACTAAAGGGATGAATAAATATATGAACTATTTTGCAGGTGAATATGATGTTGCAGTAATAGGTGCAGGCCACGCAGGAATTGAAGCCGCTCTTGCATCTGCACGGCTCGGCTGTAAAACTGCAATTTTTACTATAAATATGGACGCAGTGGGTAACTGTCCGTGTAATCCGTCAATCGGCGGAACGGCAAAGGGACATCTCGTGCGCGAAATTGACGCTCTCGGCGGCGAAATGGGAAAGACCGCTGACGAATGTTTTTTGCAGTCGCGTATGCTCAACAGAGGAAAGGGTCCTGCTGTTCATTCTCTGCGTGCGCAGATTGACAGGCGTAAATATTCCGATACAATGAAACATAAGCTTGAATTGCAGCGCAACCTTGAACTCAGACAGGCTGAAATAACAGATATAAAGCAGATTGACGACGGTTATGAGCTTACCACGCGAATGTTAGCAGTTTTCAGATGTAAGGCAGTTATCATTGCAACAGGGACTTATCTCGGCGGACGTATTTTTGTAGGAGAGGTTTCCTATGAAAGCGGACCCGACGGAATTTTCCCTGCCACCGAGCTCGGTAAAAGTCTTAAAGCTCTCAGTCTGCCGCTTCGCCGTTTCAAGACAGGAACGCCTGCGCGTGTACTGAGAAGTTCAATTGATTTCTCTGAGCTTGAAGTCCAAAAAGGCGACGAACCGCCCCAGCCGTTTTCATATGAAACGGAAAGCCTCGGCGAAAACAAGGTTGATTGTCATATAAGCTGGACAAATGATGCAACTAAACAGATTATCCTTGAGAATATTCACCGCTCTCCTCTTTATGCAGGAAAAATCGAGGGTGTGGGACCGCGCTACTGCCCGAGCTTTGAAGATAAGATAATGCGCTTTAAGGAAAAACCGCGCCACCAGCTTTTTATTGAGCCATGCGGACTTTCTACTGAAGAAATGTATTTGCAGGGTATGAGCTCGTCGCTTCCCGAGGAGGTTCAGCTTAAATTTTACAGAACTATCAAGGGCCTTGAAAACTGCGTAATTATGCGCCCTGCCTATGCAATAGAATATGATTGTGTTGACCCTCTTGCAATGAATGCAACTCTTGAATTTAAAGATTTTCCTAATCTTTACGGTGCAGGGCAGTTTAACGGAAGCTCCGGATACGAAGAAGCGGCGGCCCAGGGACTTGTTGCGGGAATCAACGCCGCGTTAAAGATCCTTGGCAGGGAGCAGGTAGTTTTTACGCGTGCAAATTCATATATCGGCACGCTTATTGATGACCTTGTTACAAAGGGCGCAAACGAACCGTACAGAATGATGACCTCACGAAGCGAATACAGGCTTGTGCTCAGACAGGATAACGCAGATGAGCGATTAACGCCTCTTGGATATGAAATCGGTCTTATAAGTGAAGAAAGATACAATAAGTTTCTGAATAAGCAGGAGCAGAAAAAGGCTGAGATAAAAAGACTTAAATACACGGTTGTACCGCCCACAGAACAGGTAAATAAAATACTTGTTTCACGTGAAACATCTGAAATTACATCGGGAGTAAGGCTCTTTGATTTGCTTAAACGACCGCAGATTGACTATAAGGCTTTAAGTGAGATTGATGTAAATCGACCTCAGCTTGACCCAAACATTTTTGAACAGGTTGAAATTGAAATAAAGTACGAGGGATACATACAAAAGCAGTTGAAGCAGGTGGAGCAGATGAGAAGGCTTGAAAAAAAACGGCTTTCATCTGATTTTGACTATACAGAAATTAAGGGGTTAAGACTTGAAGCGCAGGAGAAACTAAATAAAATTAAACCTCTTAATATCGGTCAGGCTTCAAGAATATCAGGCGTTTCGCCTGCTGATATAAGCGTTTTGCTTATCTGGCTGACACAAAACAGGGAAAATTAAGCGTTAATTTAATAATGAAATTTGGAGGATAATAATTCTGTCTGCAAAGACGCTTTATTAAAAAGTAAAATGGATATAAAAAGTATTCTGAAATCGGCGACCGCTGATTTTAAGGTACAGCTGACGGATATTCAGCTTTCTCAGTTTGAAAAATACTATGAAATGCTTGTGGAATGGAATGAAAAAATAAATCTTACCGCTATTTGCGACCCTGAGGGTGTTGCAATAAAACATTTTACCGACAGCCTTGCCTTCTTCAACTATATAGATGTTCCCGAAAATTCAAGTGTTATTGATGTCGGCACCGGTGCGGGATTTCCGGGAGTAGTGCTGAAAATTGCACGTCCCGATATTAATATTACATTGCTTGACAGCCTCAACAAACGTCTGATTTTTTTGAATGAAGTACTTTCAAAGCTCGGCCTTTCTGCGCAGATTATCCACAGCAGAGCAGAGGACGGTGCAAAAGATAAAAACCTGCGCGAAAGCTTTGATTTTGCAACTTCGCGTGCGGTTGCACAGCTTAACGTGCTTTCGGAGTACTGTCTGCCATATGTTAAGAATGGCGGAAAATTTATTGCATTAAAAGGTCCGGATGCTGAGAATGAAATCATCAGTGCTGAATCAGCAATAAATACTCTGGGAGGCAGGGTGTCTGAAACTTTCAGCTTTTCTCTTCCGAAAAACGGCGGAAACCGTTCTGTTGTAATCATTGAAAAGATTAAGGCTACGCCTGACAAATATCCGAGAAATTCGGGAAAAATAAAATCTAAGCCGTTATAAGAAAGTTTCGACTGAATATTTAGTATTTTACCAATAAATTGCAAAACAATTTAAAAAACTTATACAAGAACTGACAAACACCGCGCACTTAACGTGTTATCATATTATCACAGGGACAACCCCTGATGCTATTGAGGACACGGGGTGACGCGGTTGAATTTTGTATTGAAAAACGAAAGTAAAATTTCTGACATTCCTATTATTAAAATACGACCGAACAAAGCCCAGCCCCGTAAACAGTTCAATGAAGAGGAGTTAAGCGCACTTTCTCAGTCAATTAAGGAAAACGGTATTCTTCAGCCGCTTACGGTCAGAAAAGTATCGCCGTCCGAATTTGAACTTATTGCAGGAGAACGCCGCCTGCGCGCCTCAGTTTTAGCGGGGTTAAGGAAAGTTCCCTGTATTGTCATTAAGTGCTCTGATAAAGAGTCGGCAATATATGCTCTCCTTGAAAATCTCCAGCGATGCGACCTCGGAATGTTCGAGGAAGCTCGCGGGATTTCCAAACTAATCCGAAGATACGGGCTGACTCAGGAGGAAGCCGCCGCAAGGCTTGGAAAATCACAATCTACAATTGCAAACAAGTTAAGACTTTTACGACTTACATACGAGGAGCAAGAGTGGATTGTAAACGCGGGACTGAGCGAGCGGCACGCAAGAGCATTGTTAAGACTGAGCGATGAAAAAATAAGACGTGAAGCCTTGTCAAAAATCATCTCTGAAAATCTTAACACACAGCAGGCTGAAAATCTAATCAGCATATTACTTAATTCATGCCCTAAATCTGAAAAGAAAACGGGCAGCAGCAAAGCGGTGATAAAGGACGTCAGAATATTTGTAAACACAATCAATAAAGCTATTGACACAATGCGTCTTGCGGGAATTGACGCGCAGTCAAACAAAACAGACACAGAAGATTTTATCGAATACACAATACGAATTCCCAAAAGCCAAAATTCTGACGCGGACCGATCCGCCTAAAATTACTTTCCAGTTGGATGCGAAAGCATCCGTTCCACTCATACCCATTTCCTTATCTAAACCCCTTGCGAAAAGCCGTACAGTTATCTGTGCGGCTTTTTGCGTTAATAGGATATGTAATAATAAACAGGTTTTGAAAAAATTATTATGCTATGAAACAAAATAAAAATGTTTCACGTGAAACGTATGCCAAAAATCTTTAAATATTTTGAAAATCCACTTTAAAATGAGCCTCAAATATGATATAATTTTTATCAGTGCTCAGTATTTTTAGCAAAAGTATTGTAAATACGCCTAAAGAATAAAAATAAGGTGATTTTTTGGCAAAAATAATAGCAATATCAAATCAAAAGGGCGGTGTAGGAAAGACCACGACCGCCGTTAATCTTGCGGCCTGTCTTGGCGCGGCAAACAAAAAAACACTGATTGTTGACGCTGACCCTCAGGGAAATGCCACAAGCGGTGTTGCAATCGACAAGAGCAAGGTTCAAAATTCTACGTATAATATTCTTGTTGACGGAACAAGAGCAGAGCAATGCGTGCTGACTACTCCGTATGCAAATCTGCATATTCTCCCGTCAAGCCTTGATTTAGCGGCGGCAGAGCTTGAAATAGCAGACAAAAAGCACCGTGAGGCACTTTTAAAAAATGCGCTTCTGCCTATTAAGCAATATTACGACTACATAATAATCGACTGTCCTCCGTCACTCGGACTTATAACTGCCAATGCACTGACGGTTGCCGATACATTTCTGGTTCCCATACAGTGCGAGTATTATGCACTTGAGGGACTTTCTCAGCTTATGAGTACGGTGCGCAGAATTAAAAGACAGTATAACTATTCCATTGGGCTTGAGGGAGTTCTGCTGACGATGTATGACGGCAGACTTAATCTTACTCAGCAGGTTGTTGACGAAGTAAAAAAATTCTTTCCAGGCAAGGTATTTAAAACGGTTATTCCCAGAGGAGTAAGGCTTTCGGAAGCGCCAAGCTATGGAATGCCTGTAATTTATTATGACAGAACCTGCAAGGGAAGCGTTTCATATACAGAGCTAACAAAAGAAATAATTGCAAAGGAGCGGCATTACAATGGCTAAGAAACTCGGAGGCCTGGGCAAAGGTCTGAACGCGATATTCATTGAAAATGACAGCGAAGACAACAGCGGAAGCGTGACTTTAAAAATTTCCGAGATTGAGCCTAACAGGGAACAGCCGAGAAAGGAATTTGATGAAAAGTCATTGAGCGAGCTTGCCGAGAGTATTTCAAAACACGGACTGCTCCAGCCATTGCTTGTTCGTCCGCTTACACTCGGCGGTTATCAGATAGTAGCAGGAGAACGCAGATACAGAGCCTGCCGAATGGCGGGAATAACCGAAGTCCCTGTAATTATCCGTGAGCTAAGCGATACCGAAACCATGGAAATTGCCCTCATAGAAAACTTGCAGAGGGAGGATCTTACACCGCTTGAAGAAGCACAGGGATACAGAGTACTGATGGACGAGCACGGATTTTCTCAGGAAGAGGTAGCAAAGTCTGTAGGCAAGTCGCGTCCCGCAATCGCCAATTCGCTCAGGCTTTTAAAGCTTCCCCAAAGCATTTCTGAATATTTAAAGGAAGAAAAAATCACGGCAGGCCACGCAAGGGCGTTGCTTATGCTTGATGATGAAGCTCTTATGAAAGAGCTTGCAGAGGAGATAATTAGTAAAGACTTGTCGGTGCGGCAGGTCGAAAAAATCTGCAAGAAAAATCCTAAACCTCAGAAAGAGGATGCGCCCGAAAAGAAACCCTCATTTTACAGTATGGTTGAGCTTGCTCTAAATGAAAGTTTAGGAAGAAAAATCAAAATCTCAAAAAACAAGGGCAAAGAAGGCGGCGTGCTTCAGATTGAATTCTATTCTGATGAAGAGCTGACCGAATTATCAAACAAACTAAAGTAGCGGCGGCAGGCGGTGTGGCACCGCTCACAGTTCGTGTGGACAGGTTTGATAAATTAAAAGCCTTGGTTGCCCGAAAGTTGCCGAGCAAGTTTCTTACGATAGAAAATCAATAATAACTCTAAAATAGTAAAATTAGGAGGTATATAAAAATGATAGACATAAAATTCCTCAGAGAAAATCCCGAAGCAGTAAAAGAAAACATAAAAAAGAAGTTTCAGGAGCATAAGCTTGAGCTTGTTGACAAGGTAATAGAGCTTGACGCACAGAGCCGCGCCGCAAAACAGCAGGCTGATGAGCTGCGCTCAAACAGAAACAAGGTTTCAAAGCAAATAGGCGCGCTTATGGCTCAGGGTAAAAAAGAAGAGGGAATGGCTCTCAAAGAAGAGGTAACAAAGCAGGCAGAGCAGCTTGCAGAGCTTGAAGAAAAGGAAGCAAAACTCAGTGCGGAAGTTACCGAAATAATGATGCAGATACCAAACATCATAGACCCGTCAGTTCCGATAGGCAAGGATGATACTCAAAATGTGGAAATCGAGCGTTTCGGCGAGCCGGCAGTACCCGATTTTGAAATTCCTTATCATACAGATATTATGGAAAAACTCAGCGGCATAGACCTTGATTCGGCAAGAAAGGTTGCAGGAAACGGTTTTTACTATCTGATGGGTGACATTGCAAGACTGCACAGTGCCGTTATTTCATATGCGCGCGACTTTATGATTGACAGAGGATTTACCTACTGTGTGCCCCCGTTTATGATAAGAAGCAATGTAGTAACAGGAGTTATGAGCTTTGCCGAAATGGACTCAATGATGTATAAAATTGAGGGAGAGGATCTCTATCTTATCGGCACAAGCGAACATTCAATGATAGGCAAATTTATTGATACAATAAACAAAGAAGAAAACCTGCCCTACACTCTAACAAGCTACTCACCCTGTTTCCGCAAAGAAAAGGGCGCGCACGGCATAGAAGAAAGAGGGGTTTACAGAATCCATCAGTTTGAAAAGCAGGAAATGATTGTTGTCTGCAAACCTGAAGAAAGCAAAATGTGGTTTGACAGACTCTGGCAGAATACTGTAGATTTATTCCGCTCGCTCGATATTCCCGTAAGAACCCTTGAATGTTGTTCGGGCGACCTTGCAGATTTAAAGGTTCGCTCTCTTGATGTTGAGGCATGGTCGCCGCGTCAGAAAAAGTATTTTGAAGTCGGTTCTTGTTCAAATCTCGGTGACGCTCAGGCTCGCAGACTTAAAATCAGAGTTTTGGGAGAGGGCGGCAAGAAATATTTTGCCCACACTCTCAATAATACGGTAGTTGCACCTCCGAGAATGTTAATTGCATTTCTTGAAAACAACCTCAATGCAGACGGCTCAGTAAGAATCCCGGAAGCTCTCAGACCGTATATGGGCGGCAAGGATATTATAAAATAATATAACATAAAGACAAAGAAAAAACGTTATCTATAAAAGACCCCCGCCGCCTGGTGGAGTGCCCCAAATTGTGTGGACAGCACAAAAAGCCCCCTAAGGTATAAATATTAAATTTAG
>CANQMH010000024.1 GCA_947624865.1 uncultured Clostridia bacterium
CAACAAGGCAGGGAACGCCCTTGCCGGCCTGATATTCGCTTCTTACTGTGTGGCCCGGTCCCTTAGGAGCGATCATTGTAACGTCAACGTCAGCAGGCGGAACGATCTGACCGAAGTGAATAGCAAAGCCGTGTGCAAACATAAGCATATTGCCTGCTTCAAGGTTTGGCTCAATGTCATTCTTATACATTTGAGCCTGCTTTTCATCATTGATGAGAATCATAATAATGTCAGCCTGTTTTGCAGCCTCGGCAGCCGTATATACTTTAAATCCCTGAGCCTCAGCCTTTGCCCAGGACTTGCTTCCTTTGTAAAGACCGATAATTACGTTACAGCCTGACTCTTTAAGGTTAAGAGCGTGAGCGTGTCCCTGGCTGCCGTAACCGATGATTGCAATAGTCTTACCGTCCAGCAACGAGAGGTTACAGTCTGACTGGTAATAAATTGGTGCTTTCATGTTTTCTTTGTAGTCTTTCATTTTTAGTTCCTCCTTACCGCAAAAGCGGTATATTAAAATAATTATGTATATGTTATACTGTAAGATTATTAAGGCAAAACAGCTCAGGCGTAATCCAAAAGTTTTGCGATTGCTGCTTCCTTAAACCGAAACCGAAGCTGTACCTCTGTCAATGGCAACAGTTCCGGTTCTTACAATCTCACGGATACCATAAGGCTTTAATAAATCAATCAATGTATTTACACGGTTTGCACATTCGCAGTATTCAACCGTAACACAGCTCTGAGCCACGTCAACAATTTTTGCCTGCATTATTTCGGCTGTTTTTATTATCTCGGCTCTTTTGGCCGCAACGCAGTGAACTTTTATCAAAATAAGCTCACGGCTTATAAAGTCACCGTCGTTAAGGCGCTTAACCTTGATAACGGGGATAAGTTTGTTAAGCTGTTTTTCAAGCTGTTCAACAACATACTCGTCGCCGTTTGCAACAATTGTGATTCTGGACACATTAGGGTCGTTTGTCACACCTACGGCAAGAGAATCAATGTTAAAGCCTCTTCTTGAGAAAAGTCCCGAAATCTTTGAGAGAACGCCCGCCTGATTTTCAACAAGTATTGATAATGTATATTGCATTTTCTCACCTCATTAAATCGACGGAGTGTCTGGATAAACATTGCAGACAAGTATAAAAGGTCTGTCTGACTTTACAATGCCTTTAATTATATTCTCGGCTTCCTCGTTTGAGCTTGCTTCAGCGTGGTCAATGCCGTATGCTTCGGCAATTTTCAGAAAATCGGGATCGCCCTGAAGAATGGTAGCAGAATGTCTGCCACCGTAGTTTTTATCCTGAAGCTCGCGAACCATTCCGAGACGGCTGTTTCTCATAATAATGATTTTAATATTAAGGTTGTTCCCTGCAATCGTTGCAAGCTCATTCATACTCATCTGAAAGCTTCCGTCGCCGCAGATAACGATTACGTCACGAGTAGGTCTTGCAAACTTTGCGCCCACAGCGGCAGGGATTGAATATCCCATAGTTCCCATACCGCCTGTAGTCAAAAATCTGCCCTCGCGAATACGGAAATTGTTAGCGCACCAAATCTGATTTTGACCTACATCGGCAACAAGAATTGCCTTTGAGCGGAACATTGCGCTCAGATTGCCAACAAGAGTTCTCGGCTCAACAAATCCGTCAAAAACAGGCGGAGTTTTGTACAAGTCCTTTTTCCAGGCTTTAACGGTTTCTCTCCATTCTTGGGGAACGGTAAAGTCGCCGATACTGTCTATAAGCATATTCATAACATTGCGCATATCGCCTACGATAGGAATTTCTGTTTTAACATTTTTCCCGATTTCCGCAGGGTCAATGTCAATGTGAATTACGGTCGTGTTTTCACTCATCTGATGGGGAGCGGCAACGGCTCTGTCGCCAAGGCGTGCGCCGCATACCATAACAAGGTCAGCTTCGTGCAAAGCTCTGTTTGCCACAGCTTTGCCGTGAGTTCCCAGCATTCCCAGATACATTTCATGCTCGCTCGGCATAACGCCTATTCCCATCATAGTTGAAATAACGGGAATTTTCGTTTTGTCGGCAAAATCCTGAAATTTCAGCTTTATTCCAGAGCTTAAAACTCCGCCTCCTGCAACGATAAGAGGACGTTTGCTCTTTGAGATTGCCTCTACCGCACGCTTAACCTGAACAGCGTGACCTTTTGTGTTGGGTTTATATCCAATAATGTTTACATTTTCGGGATAAACAAATTCTTCAATTTCATTTTCCTGAATATCCATAGGAATATCAATCAGAACAGGACCTTGTCTGCCTGTTGAAGCAATGTGAAAGGCTTCCTTGAATACGCGAGGCAAATCCTCGGTTTTGTTTACAAGATAGCTGTGTTTAACGAATGGTTCACATGCACCTGTTATGTCGGCTTCCTGAAAAACATCACGTCCGAGCAAATCGGTGCGCACCTGACCTGTAATTGCTATCATAGGAATAGAATCAGTGTATGCGGTTGCAATACCTGTAATAAGGTTAGTAGCTCCGGGACCGGAGGTTGCAACACAAACACCCGGACGTCCGCTGCATCTTGCATATCCGCTTGCAGCGTGCGCGGCATTCTGTTCCTGACGAACAAGAATATGCTTTATTCCTGAATCATAAATTTTATCGTAAAAGGGGCAAATAGCTGCACCGGGATAACCAAAGACGACCGAAACGCCCTCAGCTTCCAAACATTTTACCATAATTTCAGCACCGCTAATCATTATGTTTTGTCCCTCCTATCCTTTAATTTTATATAGAAACACAGAAAATTTCCTGCATTTGCTTTTAAACTACATTATACAACAAACATATGAAAAAGTAAAGGGCAGAACCATATCTGCCCTAAATTTTTTATTAAAATTAATTGTTTTTCGGTTTAGATTTTTGAATTGCTTTTCAGCAGCCTTGCGGCATACAGAACGCAGGCAACGCTTACTCCCGTGTCGGCTATTACAGACATCCACATAGCGGCAAGTCCAAGTGCCGCAAGAATTATTACGGCAGCCTTAACCGCAAGAGCGAAAATAATGTTTGTTTTGACTGTGTTCATAACCTTGCGCGAAATTTTTACAGCATTCGGAAGCTGACTTAGCGTACCCGATGCAAGAACCGCATCAGACGCTTCAATTGCAGCTTCGCTTCCAAATCCCATGGCAATTCCGCAGTCGCTTGCAGAAAGCACTGGTGCGTCATTAATTCCGTCTCCTACGAAACAAACGCTTTTTGAATTCTGTTTCAACTGCTTAACAATAGAAAGCTTGTCGGCAGGCATAAGCTCGGCATTGCAGCGGCTCATCCCCAAATCTCTGCTTACTTTTTCTGCATTTGATTTTGAGTCGCCTGTAAGCATTACGGCGTTTTTAATTCCTAAATCTTTCAGCTTTGAAATTATATCTTTTGCTTCCTGCCTTACCGTATCGCTCACGCTGATTGTTCCAATCAGGACTCCGTCATAAACTATAAATACAGACGAGTCATCATTTATAAGCTTTTGCTGTTCAAGGCTTAAAATTTTCATACCGCCGCATTCTATTTTTTTGCCTTTATAGTATGCGCTTGTTCCGTGACCTGCGTTTTCACTGTAGTCGGTAAATTCGGGCAGTTCAATCTTTGCCGCTTTTTCTTTGATTGCAGAAGCAATGGGATGAGCAGAATATTTTTCGCAGGCGGCGGCAAGCGACAGGATTTCATCATTGTTGTATTCAGAAAGTGAAGTTATCTTATCAACGCTCAGTTTACCGCTTGTGAGCGTTCCTGTTTTATCAAAGACAAATGTGTCAGCTTTGGCAAGAGCTTCAATATATTTTCCGCCTTTAATCAGAACACCTGTTTCAGAAGCCGCACCAATTCCCGAATAATAGGAGAGAGGAACAGAAATTACAATAGCGCAGGGGCAGGAGGCAACCAGACATACAAGAGCCCTATAGAGCCAGTCTGTAAATGCACCGAGTCCAAGCAGGGGAGGTATAATCGCAATTGCAGCGGCAATTATTATTACAATCGGAGTATATACAGAGGCAAATCTTGAAATAAGTTTTTCACGCTTGCCTTTTTGTGCTGCGGCTTCTTCAACAAGCTTTAAAATTCGTGTAGCAGTGCTGTCGCCGAATTCCTTTGTGGTTTCTATGGTAATAAGACTGCTTCCGTTAATTGCTCCGCTCATTACTTCGCTTCCCTCGCAGGCGTCAACGGGCAGGCTTTCGCCTGTGAGGGCGGAAGTGTCAAGAGTTGTTTTGCCGCTTGTTATAATTCCGTCAAGCGGTATTCTTTCGTACGGCTTTACAGCAATTGTACTGCCTATTTTAACGTTTTCGGCAGGTACAATCTGCTCTGTTCCGTCAACAATAAGAGTTGCCGTATCAGGACGGATTTGTGCAAGCTTTTCAATGTCGCGGCGTGACGCGTCAACGGCTTTGTCCTCGATAAATTCACCAAGAGAAAACAGTATGGTTACCATAGCGGCTTCAACAAATTCTCCCAGACAGAATGCGGCTATTACGGCAACTGCCATTAAAGTAGTTTCATCAATTCTCAGCTTTACGGCATTTTTAAAACCTTTTATGAATATCTTATAACCTGCAAGCAGAGTAGCAATAACACTGAGAGCAAATATAAAGTAATTGCACCAAACAATATTTTCGGGAACGGCAAGATGAATAACAAAGGCAGCGACTCCGAGAATTGCCGATATAATAAGATTAATAGTATCGGCGTTAATATTTTTATTTTCTTTATTGCCGATTTTCTCTTTGTTTTGACTGTTATCAATTACTGTTACGCCGTCTTCTATGCTGTTGCAAATCTGCTGGATTTCATTAAGAGTTCCGTTCTTTTCAGAATAAAAGCTCAGCAGTTTTGTGGCAAAATTAAAGCTTACGTTTTCAAATCCGTCTGTTTCTGATATTTTGGTTTCTATTTTTGAGGCGCAATGCGCGCAGTTTAGGTTTTCAAGAGTATAAATGTATTTCATTACTATCACCCCTTAGGAATAAAACAAAATATTATTCAAGAACATGGTCAAGTCCCATTTCAATAATCTTTTTTACGTGGTCGTCGTCTAGGCTGTAGTATATTTGTTTTCCGTCTCTTCTTACGCGCACAAGCTTGTTCTGGCGCAAAACCCTGAGTTGATGTGAAATCGTGCTTTGCTCCATATTGAGCGATTCTGCAATATTAAGAACGGACATCTCGTTATCAGAAATTGTAAACATTATTCTTATACGTGTGGAGTCGCCGAAAACCTTGAAAAGGTCTGCAAGCTCAAACAACACCTCAAGGTCAGGCATTTCATTAGCGGTGTTTTTCTCTTCCATAAAATTTACCTCACAAAATCAATTAAATAATTGAACATATGAAAATATGTTCATATGTTACTATTAGTATATTACCAAACTATTTATTTGTCAATAATATTTTTATTATTTTTGAAAAATTTTTCAGCCGTTGGGCAAGTCTAAAACAAGTCGCATAAGAAATAATAATATTAGAATTTAAAATTATCAATTAAGAAAACAAATATGCATATTATATTTGATAGTAAAACGAAATATTCTTATAAGAAAAAAATTTCAATTTGTTAATTCTCTATGCGAAAAATAGCTGTTAAATTAATTCTTTAACAGAAAATATAACAAACTGTAATGCCAATTGGTCATATTAAGGATAAAAGTAACAATACAATAACAAATTGAGTACAAGATTGCCAAAAATAGGTTACAATTTTAATATTGCGTTGACTTTAATACAAGTTTGTAGTATCATTTTCTATAGAAGAATTGTGATGTTACATATGCGTAACCACAACAGATAGTGTGTTTTAATAAAAATGTAATATATTTTGTGTTTTTCAGCTGTATAAGCATGAAAATATTCATTTGCTTTTGATTTCTACACTTATTTAGTTATTGCAAATTCAACAATACTGTATTGGAGTGTAAAACAATTGGAAAAATTCGTTGTTACCGGCGGTAAACCGTTATTTGGCGAGGTTAATATCAGTGGCGCAAAAAATGCAGCCGTTGCAATTATTCCTGCGGTTATTTTATGCGACGAGCCGTGTCAGATAGAGAATATCCCTAACATAAGCGATGTTGCTCTTATCAGCAGAATACTTCAGCAGATGGGCGCAAACGTAAGAAGAATAAATAAATCATCATTATATATTGACCCTACTCATATTAAAATTTACAATGCCGTTACAGATTTGGTAAGAGGTATGCGCGCTTCGTATTATCTTTTGGGTGCATTACTGGGCAGATTCGGCAAGGCAAAGGTTGCGCTTCCCGGAGGCTGTAATTTCGGCGTTCGTCCCATTGACCAGCATTTAAAGGGATTTGAGGCAATGGGCGCTGCTACTCGGCTGGTTGACGGCGCTATCATTGAAGCTGAATGTGAAACCGAACTACAGGGTACGCACATTTATCTTGATGTGGTATCTGTAGGCGCAACAATGAATATTATGCTTGCAGCTTCAAAGGCAAAAGGTCTTACAATCATTGAAAACGCTGCAAAAGAGCCGCATATTGTTGACCTTGCAAACTTTCTGAACTCTATGGGCGCAGACATAAGAGGCGCAGGTACGGATGTAATCAAGATTAGAGGAGTAGGTTATCTTCACGGAGTTACTTATTCAATTATTCCCGACCAGATCGAGGCTGGAACTTATATGTGTGCGGCGGCTGCAACCAGAGGCTGTATAACAGTAAAGAATATTACTCCGAAGCATCTTGAATCAATTACCGCAAAGCTTCGTGAAATGGGAGTTAAAATTACCGAATATGACGAAGCCATAAAGGTTGACGCAAGTCTTAATCCGCTTAAACGCTGTAACATAAAAACAATGCCTCATCCGGGTTTCCCCACAGACTGTCAGCCTCAGTTTGCCGCATTGCTTATGAGCATTCCGGGTACAAGCATAGTCAATGAAAACGTATGGGATAATCGTTATCAGTATGTAAGCGAGCTCATCAGAATGGGAGCGCATATATCAGTTGAGGGCAGACTTGCAATAATCGAGGGAGGAACTCCTCTTACCGCGGCTCCTGTCAAGGCTACTGATTTGCGTGCAGGCGCGGCTATGATTATTGCTGCTCTTGAAATCAAAGGTACAACGGAAATTTCAAGTATCCAGTATATTGAACGCGGATACGAAGATGTTGTGGAAAAGTTAAAATCGCTCGGAGCAGATATTAAAAAGGTTTATTTTACAGGTGACAACGAGGAAGAGCTCAGAGCTTAATAATTTAATAAATTAAGCCGTTTTCTTACTCGAAAACGGCTTTTTTGTTGCCTTAAAAAGTTACGGCACAAAACAGTTTGACGAGGTATAATTATGAGTTTTTTATTTGTGGGACTCGGAGGAGCAGTCGGTGCAATGCTGAGATATGCAATAAGCCTTATTCCGTATAAAGGCGATTTTCCTGTTTTAACGCTTTTAACTAATATATTAGGAGCAATGATGATAGGTTTTATTGTCGGAACAGCTTCAAAGAAAAATATGCCCGACAATCTTATGTTGTTTTTAAAAACAGGATTATGCGGAGGATTTACCACATTTTCAACCTTTTCGCTCGAAGCATACAATCTCTTTAACAGCGGAAGCTGTATCTTAGCCATATGCTATGCATTACTGAGCGTTGTGTTGTGCATTGCAGGAATATGGGCAGGAATGATGATTTCAACAGTTGTTGTAAAAGGCTGAAAAATATGATATTATATACAGTGAATTATATTAGAAGGGTTGATTTTTTTGGCAAGAGCAGTGCCGCTTTTCAGCGGAAGCAAAGGAAACAGCTATTACATAGGCACGTCCTCAGAAGGCATTTTAATAGACGCAGGAAGGTCTTGTAGACAGATAGAAAATGCAATGGAAGCGAATGGACTGAAGATGAAAAATGTAGGTGCGGTTTTTGTTACTCACGAGCACACCGACCATTGCAGTGCGCTGAGAATGCTTGCGAAAAAGTATAATTTTGATGTTTTTGCAAGCAAAGGAACGTTGAGAGAACTTGCGGCAGGGAACAGAATCAGCCCCGATACTAATGTACATATTATTGATAATGAAATCGCAGTCGGAAATATGCTTGTTCAGCGCATTAATACCTCTCACGATGCGGCTGAAAGCTGCTGCTTCCGCGTAACAGCCTCAGACGGCAAGTCTGCGCTTGTCGCAACCGATATGGGCGTTATGCTTGATGAAGTAAGAGCAGCGGCGCAGAAAAGCGATTTTGTTGTGCTTGAATCAAATCACGACATTGAGATGCTGAAAACGGGAATTTATCCGTACTATTTAAAGCAAAGGATATTATCAGACAAAGGTCACCTTTCAAATACAGCCTGCGCCGAAGAACTCGTAAATCTTGTAAAGAGCGGAACTCTGCGCCTTATGCTGGGACATCTCAGCGAGCATAACAATACGCCTAACCTGGCTCTTTCAACGTCTGTTTCAGTGCTTGAAAGCGCAGGAATGAAGTATAGAAGTGATTTTACGCTCGATATTGCGCCGAGCGAAACAAATATTCAGTCGGTAATTTTTTAGAGTAATTAGAATAATATGATTAGAATAAATATAATTTGTATCGGAAAAATTAAAGAAAAGTATTTTACCGAAGCAATCAATGAATATGAAAAACGCCTCTCGGCTTTTTGTAAGTTTACAATTACAGAGCTTCCCGAAGAGAAAATCCGCAGCAACACTCCAAATCAGTCACAGATTGATGAGGTTTTGGAGGCAGAGGGTAAACGTATTTTGCAAAAAATCAGTCAGTCTGATTTCGTTGCGGCAATGTGCATTGAGGGAAAAATGCTGTCAAGCGAAGAACTCTCGAAAACGCTTGATACTCTGTCACTTGAAGGAAAAAGCACGGTTGATTTTGTAATAGGCGGAAGCTACGGTCTTAGCAGTGCGGTAAAGACAAGGGCGAATTTAAAACTTTCAATGAGCCGAATGACCTTTCCTCATCAAATGGCACGAATGATTTTAAGTGAGCAGATTTACCGTGCATTTGAAATTTCAACAAATGGGAAGTATCATAAGTAATGTTTTTGCGGTAATAAATGTATAATAAAAAGCGGTAAGCAAGAAAAAAATACTCTCTTGCTTTTCGGCGGAGGAATAAATGGCACTTGACGGAATATTTTTAAGGCATATCAAAAATGAAATAGAAACACAGGCTCTCGGATCAAGAGTGGCACAGATTTATCAGCCAAACCGTGATGAGCTTGTTTTTGCGCTGAGAACCTTTGACGGCAACAAAAAGCTTTTGCTTTCCGCAAGGGCAAATTCGCCGCGTGTGAATTTCTGCGAAAGCACTCCCGAAAACCCTGCGCAGCCGCCTATGTTCTGTATGCTGCTTAGAAAAAGACTGGGCGGAGGCAAACTTGCCGCAGTTCGTCAAATGGAATGTGACAGGGTTATTTTTTTTGATTTTGAGTGCGTGAACGAGCTTGGCGATACTGATATGCTTACCGTTGTATGCGAAATAATGGGTATGTACAGCAACATAATCATCGTAAATTCCGACGGTGTAATAATAGATTCGTTAAAGCGCGTTGACCTGACAATGAGCAGCAGGCGTCTTGTTCTTCCAAACATAAAGTACGAATTGCCTCAGCCGCAGGATAAGCTGAATATTTTATCATATTCTCCTGAAGAAACAGCAGACAGAATTATAAATCTTGACAGTGAAATGCCGCTTAATAAAGCTTTGATTAAGGCAATTCAGGGAGTATCCCCGATTGTGTGCCGCGAGCTTGAATATCGTATTTGCGAGGGTGTTACAAACAGACTTGTAGGAGTTTTATATGAAAAACTGATAATCGAGTTAAAAAAATTAAAAAATATAACCGAGAATTGCAGCGGCAGGCCGTGCATTGTCTATCGTGATGACGGAAAGCCTATGGATTTTTGTTTTATGCCGATTGAACAGTATGCTGAATTTGCCCGGATAGAATATTACGACAGCATTTCAAAACTGCTTGATGATTTTTACGGCGAGCGTGATTCACAAGAGCGTATGAGGGTGAAATCACAGGGACTTACAAAGTTGTTGTCAAATACCTGCGAAAGGATTGCGCGGAAAATTTCAAAACAGCAGGCAGAGCTTTCACAATGCGAAAATCGTGAACGGCTCAGAATCTGCGGAGATTTGTTACAGGCAAATCTTTATCGAATTGAACGCGGAGCACCATTTGCCGACGTGGAAAATTATTATGATGAAAACGGCGCAATACTCAGAATAAAATTAAATCCTGCCATATCTCCTGCGGCAAATGCGCAGAAATATTACAAGGATTATCAGAAAGCAAAAAATGCGGAACTTGTACTTAATGAGCAGATAAAAAAGGGGAAAAGCGAGCTTGAATATGTCGAGTCTGTGCTCGATACGGTAAACCGTGCCGAAACTGAAAAAGACCTTGCTCAAATACGTGAGGAGCTTACCGAACAGGGGTATCTTCACCGCGCAAAAGGCAAGCAAAGACAATTGTCACAGCTTCCTCCGCTTGAATTTACATCAAGCGACGGCTTTAAAATTCTTGTAGGAAGAAACAACAGGCAGAATGATAAGCTGACGCTAAAAACGGCGTCCAAAAATGATATGTGGCTTCATACAAAAGATATTCACGGTTCACACACCATAATAATCAGCGACGGACGTGAGATAAGCGATACCGCCGTCTGCGAGGCAGCACGCCTTGCGGCATATCACAGCAAGGCACGAAACAGCAGTCAGGTACCCGTTGATTATACGCTTGTCAGAAACGTCAGCAAGCCAAGCGGAGCAAAGCCCGGAATGGTGATATATGTAAAAAATAAAACGGTTTTTGTAACGCCGAGCAGTATAATAGAAAAAACTTAATTATAAAGCAAAAACAGGATATATGGCGTCTCCTGTTTTTTATTTTGCAAATAAACTATTATATTTATTGAACGCCGGCAATCAGCATAGTATTACATTATGGTCGGTCATTTAAGCGTTTTATAATAATAAGCCTGTCTGACCCAAACCGCAGGCAGCGTTATGTTGCAAAGTCCCATGACGGTATATATTTTGTGTCGGCAGATGCTAAATCCTGAGTAAATCCGTTCAAATCGAGTGCAAATAGTTCAGATTTAACCTTTTCATACTCACGGCGGGTGACCTTGCGGTTTATCTTCGGAAACTTGTCGGCCTGTCCAGACGGAACATACTGACACATAAGACTTACCATTATCTGATGGTTGTATTTGCGTTTCAATATATTAAGCACATCTATGCTGTTTTTTGTATGTGACGGCAAAACAAGATGCCTTACAATAACGCCCTTCTGCATAATTGAGTCACTGTCAAATTTCGGCGTACCAACCTGAAAAATCATT
This sequence comes from uncultured Clostridia bacterium, assembly GCA_947624865.1. Classification (GTDB taxonomy): domain Bacteria; phylum Bacillota; class Clostridia; order Oscillospirales; family Acutalibacteraceae; genus Ruminococcoides. The sequence goes on from CANQMH010000024.1 coordinate 11,362, forward strand.
TCATTTATTGCGGCAGTCGCGGTGTTTACATAGTTTGGAGCAGAAGAATATTTTATTGCAAGGCTGTCATCGCTGTACTTGAAATCAGGCAGATAAATATCCACAAGTCCGTCCAGCTTACTTAGAATTTTAGGACTTGTGTATCCGCTGCAATTATAAACCACGGGAATTTGTGGTTTATAAATTTCAAGGCTTTTTACGACAGCAGGCATAAAATGATCCGCGGTAACAAGATTAATGTTATGGACGCCTTGCTGTTCAAGCTGTATGTAGCAGTCGGCAAGCTGTGACGGAGTAATTGCTCTGCCCTTGTTTTGCGCAGATATTTCAAAATTCTGGCAAAATACACATTTCATTGTACAGCCTGAAAAGAATACCGTTCCACTCCCTTTTTTGCCGCTTATACACGGTTCCTCGCCATAGTGCGGAGCAACCCTTGCTACGACGGGCAGTGTTCCCATTCCGCAAAAGCCGCTGCCGTGGTGTTCGGTGCGTTCAGCGCCGCATTTTCTCGGACACAGATTGCAAATCATAAATAATCACCGAGAAAATTATATCATTATTTATTGAATTTTTAAAGACTAAATGTAAAAACAGTAAGCACTTTTTATTTTCTCAATCATATATAAAAACTTTGAAGTTATTATAATAAAAATGTTGAAATATTAATAAAAAAAAGATATAATTTTTGTGTGTTAATTATTTATACTGATTTTCGATTAGTATTGCTTGCGAATAATGGCACTTTTATTGCTTTTACGTTGAGAGCAATGCAAAATACTTGCATAGCTTTTTTGAAATTCGTGTCTGTTCAGAACAGGTGTGCAAACAATCAGGAGATTTTCATGATTTATGTAGAAAATTTAAGAAAGGAATTTAAAAAAACAATTAAAGAGCCGGGTATAAAGGGAAGTCTGAAATCTTTTTTTAAACCCAAAAAGGAAATTATTGCGGCTGTTAAAGATATTTCCTTTGAAGTTAACGAGGGTGAAATTCTCGGCTTTATCGGACCTAACGGTGCAGGAAAATCTACGGTTATCAAAATGCTTACGGGTATTCTTTCACCTACGTCGGGAAGCTGTTCAATCAACGGAAAGAATCCGCAGAAGGACAGAAAGCAATATGTTAAAGAAATCGGAGTTGTATTCGGGCAGAGAACACAGCTGTGGTGGGATTTGCCTCTTACCGAAACCTACACGGTTCTGAAAGAAATTTATGAAGTTGACGACAGCCGCTTTAAAAAGCGAATGGAATTTCTCAACGAGGTGCTGGAGCTTGAAGGTTTTATTAAAAGTCCTGTCCGAACTCTGTCGCTCGGTCAGAGAATGAGGGCGGACATTGCGGCGTCGCTTCTGCACAGCCCAAAGGTTTTGTTTCTTGACGAGCCGACAATCGGTCTTGACGTGGTTGTCAAAGACAATATAAGAAAGGCAATAGCAAAAATCAATGCCGAAGAAAACACAACAGTCATACTTACTACTCATGACCTTGAGGATATTGAAACTCTTTCAAAGCGCATTGTAATGATTGACAAGGGAAGCAAGGTGTTTGACGGAAAAATTGCCGACCTAAAGGAAAAATACGGACAAATGCGAGAACTTGCATTTGTCAGTTCAGACGAAAATGCGCTTGATATTCTCAGCTACGCGGAAAAATTCGGGCTTGAGGGCGATGATTTATTTGCCGAAAGTGACGGAGCAAGCTTTAAAGTGCGTTTTAACAGCTCAATAGTGCCCGTAAGCGATATGCTGTCCTATACGCTATCCAAAATCAATGTAAAGGACATTAACGTCAAGGACGCCGATATAGAGGAAATTATTCGCCGTCTTTATAAGGAGGGTGTGCAGAATGGGTAAAAAGCTCAGAATTTATCTGCCCTTCGTCAATGCAGGACTACAGGAGGTTTCTACATACCGCGCCAATTGGATATTCTATATTCTCGGAGATATAATGGCGTGTTTTGTATCGTTTTTTGTATGGGAGGCAGTATTCATCTCAACAGGCGGCGAAACATTTATGGGTTTTGCCAGAAGCGATATGGTAGTATATATATTTATGTCATTTTTGACCGGACAGATTATAGGAAGCGGAGGAACATATAACATAGGCGAAGAGGTTAAAGACGGCTCAATTGCTATGAGAATGATTAAACCCATAAGTTACAATTCAACCTTTCTTTTTCAGGAGATCGGCAACAAGATAATGGAAATCGGCATAATATTTGTTCCGTTGGTTGCAGGAGTTGAAATATACCGTTTTGCAGTAACAGGCTCTCTGAAATTTGATCTTCTAAGATTTTTGCTCTATCTTGTCTGCTGTGTTTTTGCCTATGCAATCAATTTTTGTTTTAACATATGCTTTGGTTTTACGGCTTTCATATTTAAAAATCTTTGGGGCTCAAATATGCTTAAAAACACTATTGTAGGCTTCCTTTCTGGTTCAATTATTCCGATTGCGTTTTTGCCCGGAGTATTTAAAGATATTCTTACGTTTCTTCCGTTTTCGTCGTTGTCATATACGCCTGTAATGGTATATATGGGAATGTACAGCGGCTGGGAAATGCTGTTTTTTATAGGCTTACAGATTTTCTGGACGATCGTATTTTGGTGTCTTTCAAAGATTATCTGGAAATGCGTAATCAAACGCCTTTCTATTCAGGGAGGTTGATGAAATGTTCAGAGAAATAAAAAGAGCGCTTAAAATGCACCGCATATTCATTGTGCAGGAGCTTAAAAGATTTATGGAATACAAGGGCGATTTTATTACAGGCGCAATCGGTCTGCTGCTTGCCCAGCTTTGCAGTATTATTTTTATTTCGGTTATTTTCAGTCAGATACCAACCCTTGTAGGCTGGAGCTTTAACGAGGTAATGTTTATTTACGGATTTTCTCTCATACCAAAGGCTGTTGATCATCTGTTCTTTGACAATCTGTGGGCAGTCGGACACTTTATTGTTAGAAAGGGCGATTTTGACAAGTATCTTACTCGCCCCATAAATCCGCTGTTTCACGTTATGGCTGAGAAATTTCAGGTTGACGCTTTCGGAGAGCTTGTAATGGGAATAGTCCTTCTTAGCTGTTCTTTGCCGTCGCTTGACATTGAATACAGCTTTATGAAAATTCTGCTCACCATTGTTGTTGTTATTTTCGCTTCATTTATATATACCGGAATAAAAATCGGAACTTCTGCGATTGCGTTCTGGACAAAGCGCAGCGGAAACATAATTTTTATGTTCTATATGGTGAATGACTTTGTAAAGTATCCAATAGATATTTACAACAATGTTGTGCGTTCGGTTTTAACTTATATTATTCCTTTTGCATTCACTGCTTATTTTCCTGCGCTGTATTTCATCACAGGCGAAAATCCTCTGTTCAATATAGGAATGACCATTGTTGTGGCAATAGTTGTAATGACAATAGGAGTACTGATATGGAACAGAGGAATAAAGGCATATGAATCGGCAGGAAGCTGACAGAGGAGAATATTATGCTTAATTTCATATCGGAAAATTTATTGCTGTGCATAACGATTCTGTACGTTATAATGAGTTTTGCAGTAAGTATAAAACTTAGAAAAACCGACTTAAAAAATGTTAATAAATACGGAAAAAGTTTTATGGAAATGCCTTTGAAAGCAAGAAACAAACTTTTGCTGAGGGGAAAGTGGATAAAGCTTATATATATTCTTATGTCTGTGCTGTTTGTCATCGTATTGTTTTGCAGGTTGTACAAGCTGATTAATATTTTTGCCGCAGCTGTATTGTCTGTTGTTCTTGCTGCATTGACAGCATCTGTTTTCTTCGAGTTTATTCTTATAATATCGGCTCTGCTGCGAAAAGTTATTGCAGTCAACAGCGCTGTGCTTAATGTTATGTTTTCATCTGTAATACTCATATTGGCAATGCTGTGTATTAATTTTCTGACAAACTCCGCTGCTGATACTTCGGTGTTTATATTATCTCAGCTGTGTCTTGCGTGCTGTTACATAATGATGTTGTTTGCGCTTATAATGGTGCTCAGAGAAGCTCATGACGACAGCAGCAGGCTTACGCTTAGAAATATTTGGAAGTCTGCTTTTTTGATAATTATTCTGTTTATATTCGATTTGTCGCTTATGTCAGGATATTGTTATCTGTATAATACATCCTCATTCAGCGGAGTTGAAAACGGAATATTTGATTTGATTTATTATACGGTAGTTACGTTTGCAACAGTAGGTTTCGGCGACATTGTGCCTAATACCGTATTAGCAAGGTCAATTTCAATGCTCACCATTTTTACAAGCATATTATGCATTACTGTTTTGCTCAGCGGAATTGCGGGAGTAAAAAAGAAGAGCAATAAACGACAATAACAATAATTAATTTTGTTATTGCTTGTTCTTATTGTATATTATTAACAAAAAACACCCGAAAACTTTGACTTTCGGGTGTTTTCTTATTTCTTAATCAGAAAAATAACATTAAAATAAGTTGATAAAATATAATTAACAAATTACGTTTATTTGTAATTCTATAAAGGAGTGATAAATATGAAATTCAGAAAACCTCTGTCATTGTTGCTTTCAGCTGCAATGGTTACGGGTATGGTTTCGTTTACTGCAAATGCAGTTACCAAAGATGACATTACTTCATCTGCAGGCAGTTACCACAACGCAAGCTACCTTGAAACCTATGCAAGCAAGGCTTACAATGAGCAAAATTTAGGTTCTGTTTACAGCAAATCCTCTACCACGTGGAAAACGTGGTCGCCTGAGGCCTCCTCGGTAAAGCTAAAGCTTTATAAAACAGGCTCAGACAGCGAATCAGGCGCAGGTGTCGTTGATACATATGACCTTACAAAAAACGATACTACGGGAATATGGTCAACTACTCTTCAGGGAGATTACAAGAATTATTATTACACATATCTTGTGACTGTAGACGGCAAAACTAATGAAACTCAGGACGTGTATTCTAAAGCCGTAGGCGTCAACGGCAACCGTTCAATGGTTGTTGACCTTGACTCTACTGACCCCAAGGGATGGGAAAGCGACAAACATGTTTTGTTTAACAGCGCAGCTGAGGCTGTAGTTTGGGAAGTTCACGTGCGTGACTTCTCCGCATCAAAAACATCGGGTGTAAGCCCTGAAAATCAGGGCAAATATCTTGCATTTGCAGAGGGCGGAACAAAGCTTAATTCCGATACAAGTGCAAATGCAGTTTCTACAGGTATAGACTACCTTGTTGAGCAGGGAATAAACTGTGTTCAGCTTATGCCTGTATATGATTTCCATACGGTTGAAGAAACTGTCAGCAGTTCATCAACAAACCGCAACTGGGGTTATGACCCTAAGAACTACAATGCTCCCGAAGGCTCGTATTCATCAAACCCCTATAACGGAAATACAAGAATTACAGAGTTCAAGCAGATGGTTCAGGCTCTTCACGACAGAGGAATTTCTGTTGTAATGGACGTTGTATATAACCATACATATTCAACAGATTCCTGCTTTACAAAAACAGTGCCTGGATATTACTACAGAATGACTTCTGCTTCTTCATATTCAAACGGTTCTGGCTGCGGAAATGAGACTGCTTCTGACAAGCTAATGTACAGAAAATATATGATTGATTCAGTAAAATACTGGGCTGAGGAATATCATATAGACGGTTTCCGTTTTGACCTTATGGGACTCCACGATATTACCACTATGAATGATATCCGCTCTGAACTTGACAATTTATACAAAGACGGTTCAGGCCAAAAAATCCTTATGTACGGCGAACCATGGACAGGCGGCGATGCCGCAATTTCTGACGGATGTTCTCAGTCGAGAGCTTCCTCTCTTAATGAAAGAGTAGGTATGTTCTGCGATTCATACCGCGATGCTATAAAGGGCGGTACTAATGACGCTTCAACAGGTTTCATACAGGGAAATAATGAAAAAACGGACGCCGTTGTAAAGGGAGTTACAGGTAAGAGCTTTAATGCAAAAGCTCCGTCACAGACAATCGCCTATGCAGACGCTCATGATAACCTTATTTTATGGGATAAAATTGTAAAGAGTAACGGTTCTTCCAGCTGGGATTCAACTTCTTCGTCATACATAGGACAGGTCAAAGGAGTTATGGCGCTTCTGCTCACTTCTCAGGGTATTCCGTTTATGACGGCAGGTTCAGAATTTTGCCGTACAAAACAGGGCGACCATAACAGTTACAAGTCAAGCGATTCGATAAATGCAATTGACTGGACAAGAGTAAAAACATATTCTGATGTTGCCGCTTATTACAAGGGACTTCTTCAGATAAGAGAAAATTATACTCCAATGAAAGGGAGCACTTTCAGCACACCGACATTCCAGTCTAAATACGGATTTGTTGTTGCATACACATATACAAACAACAGATCAGATGAATGGGGCAAGGTTTGTGTACTTGTAAACAGCGGTACTCAGGAATACAAAATAGACCTTGACGGAAGCGGCTGGACAATAGTTGCAGACGGCGATAAGGCAGGTCTTAAGAATTTGGGTAATGTTCCGGGCAACAGCTATTCTGTACCTGCACATAGTTCAGCAGTGCTTGTTCAGTCTTCAACATTTGATAAACTTAAATATACAGAACCTCAGTATGGTACGCTTACGGTAAAACATGTTGATGAAAGCGGAGCTGTTTTAAAGACTGCAACAGCTAAATACAGACCGGGATCAACATACCGTGCGCTCCCTGACAGTACTTTGCTGTTTGACAACAATTTAGTTAAGACAGATGGCGCAACATCGGGTATTGTTGAAAGCGGTAAAAATTATACTGTAACATTCACTTATAAATCAACAGGAATAAAGTCGGGTTATCTGACTGTTAAGTATGTTGACGCAAGCGGCAAAGATCTGAAAGATGAGGTAACTTATCATCTCAGAGACGGCGACAAATATGAAATTCCATGTGCTGTAATACAGGGTTATCAGCTTAATACGGATATGTATCCTGCACAGACATGCGGCACATTTACAGGCAGCGACAAGACAATAACATTTAATTATAAAAATCTTGACGTAACATCATCGACAGTTCACTACTATAGTACAAGCTGGAACTCAATACGCTGTTATTCTTACACCGACAGTGGCACAGAGCCTAACGGTAATTGGGATAATGCAACAGTTATGACAAAGGAAGGCGACGGATGGTATAAGTGTACAGTTCCGGCATCAAGTGCTTATGTAATGTTCCACCCGAGAACCGGAAGTGGACAGGAACCCGGACAGGGCGAAACAGGATATCTTGTTTCCGGCGAAGCATGGATTCAGAATAAGACTGTTACTTTTACAAGTAAAGTAATCACAAGCCATATTGATGTTACTACAGGTCAGAAAATTTCGCTAGATGTTATTGACAGCCAGGAAAAAACTACAAATTCTAATTCTTATTCAACATCGGCTCTTCCGGGCAGAACAGATGTTATCGTTCCCGGAAATGCACGCGGCAATTATTCTGCAGGCATAATCAATGTTGTATATCTTTACGGCATGACAGATAAACCTATACCTACCACACCAACCAGCACACAGCCCGCAACGACAAAACAGACTGATCCGACAGCAAATACTTCTCCATCTAAGCAAATCCTTATAGGTGATGTTGATTTAAGTGGACATATTTCTGTTGTTGATGCAACACTTCTGCAAAAATATATTTCAGAGTTAGAAGTTATTTCTTCCGATCAGATGATAGCAGCCGAATGTGACGGAGACGGAAGAGTAAGCGTTAAGGATGCAACACTTATACAAAAATATATCGTTGAGTTAGAGGATACGGGAAATGTAGGAAAATATGTCGGCAATGTAGATGAAACAACTCAAGCTCCTACAACAACACAGCAGCCTACAACAGCAAAACCGACAGTTCAGCCCACAACTGCACAGCCGACATCAGTTCAGCCTACAACAGCTAAACCCACCGAACCTATTCCTACTACACCAACGAATTATACTGTTAAATTCAGTAATTCCCAGCATTGGACGGGTACAATTTACTGTTATTACTGGTCAGAAGGACAAGAAGAAGGACCATATAAATGGCCGGGCGTTGAAATGACTTTTCTTGAAAAAAATGGCTATAACGAGGACGTTTACACGGTTCAAGTGCCAAGCACAGCAAATTATGTAATTTTTAATAATGGCAGCAGTCAGACAGTAAATATTCCGTTTGACGGAACAGCGCTTGCTTTCTATGCGAAACCGGATCTTGATGAAAGTTGGCATCACTATTACGGAACATGGGAATTGCAATAAATAGTTAATACGACAGCCTCACAATTGTGAGGCTGTTTTTTTGAAAATATTTTTAGAGATATTACGCGAGAGTGCTCAGTACAAACACATATGCAAAAAGCAAGGGTCAGGATTTTCTTGTTTGTCTGCAAATCCTGACCCGCGGTATAAATTATAAAATCATAAAATAAATTATTTTAAGGCTTTAATAGCGGCTTCAATAAGCGCAATCTGTTCTCTTTCTTTTTCAGCCTGTCCTTTTACCTTTTCAATTACGGCTTCGGGTGCCTTTGATACAAATCCCTGATTATTCAGCTTGCCCTCGCTCTGTGCAAGTCGTTTTTTAACTTGGTCAAGCTCTTTATTAAGTCTTGCAAGCTCGGCTGCCTTGTCAACAAGCTCATCCATAGGAATGTAAATTTTTGCGTCGGCGGTTACAATAGTTACTGCACCGTCAATATCAAAGCTGTTTGCAATCTCGACTTCACTTGCAGACGCAAGTTTCTGAATAAACGGTGTGCTGTCTGAAAAAGTCTGAGGGAATTTTGTTGCAACATAAACCTTTGCCTTTCTTGACGGAGGGACATTCATCTCTGCACGGCGGTTGCGTATTGCGCGGATTGCCTCCATAACCCTTTCCATCTCAAGAACGGCTTCGGGAAAGTCAAGATCTTCGCTGTATTCGGGATATTTTGCAAGCATAACGGTTTCACCGCTGTGAGGAATTGTCTGCCAGATTTCCTCTGTGATGTATGGCATAAACGGGTGAAGCAGACGGAGAATCTGGTCAAGAACATAAAGAAGAACCTGCCGTGCGTTCTGAGCGTCCTCGCTGTCGCTGTTTAACCTTGCTTTTACAAGTTCAATGTACCAGTCGCAGTAGCAGTCCCAGATAAACTCATAAACCTTCTGAATTGCAATTCCAAGCTCAAATTTTTCGAGATTTTCATTTACTTCCTTTGCAACTGTATTGAGTGTTGAAACAATCCACTTGTCCTCGGTAGTCAAAGTTTCAGGAAGCTTGCAGGAAACATCATAATCGTCAATATTCATATGAACGTACCGTGAGGCGTTCCACAGTTTGTTTGCAAAGTTAGCACACGCTTCAACACGTTTTTCAGAATATCTCATATCATTTCCCGGAGAGTTGCCTGTTGCGAGGAAAAATCTAAGTGCGTCTGCACCGTACTTGTCAATTACTTCAAGTGGATCAATGCCGTTCCCAAGTGATTTTGACATTTTTATTCCGTTCTCGTCACGTACAATTCCGTGCATAAATACAGTTTTAAACGGCGGTTCTCCCGTTTGTTCAAGTGCCGAGAATATCATTCTTGCAACCCAGAAGAAGATTATATCATAACCGGTAACGAGAGTATCTGTAGGATAGAAATAGTCAAGCTCAGGAGTTTTATCGGGCCAGCCGAGAGTTGAGAAAGGCCATAGGGCGGAGCTGAACCATGTATCAAGTGTGTCCTCGTCTTGATGAAGATGATTTTTGCCGCACTTCGGACAAACGGACGGTGCTTCTTTTTCTACAATAATTTCTCCGCAGTCATCGCAGTACCACGCGGGAATTCTGTGACCCCACCAAAGCTGACGGGAAATGCACCAGTCCTTAATGTTTTCCATCCAGTGGTAATATACTTTTTCAAATCTTTCGGGAATAATTTTTGTTTTACCGTTCTTTACACATTTGATTGCAGGTTCGGCAAGCGGTTTCATCTTTACAAACCACTGCTTCGAAACACGGGGTTCAACTGTAGTTTTGCAGCGGTAGCAGGTTCCTACGTTGTGCTTGAGAGGTTCAATTTTAACGAGATAACCGCCGTCTTCAAGGTCTTTTACAATTGCTTTTCTGCATTCGTACCTGTCCATACCCTGATATTTACCTGCATTTTCGTTCATATGTGCAGTATCGTCCATAACATTGATAACTTCAAGATTATGGCGCAGACCAACTTCAAAGTCGTTGGGGTCGTGAGCAGGAGTGATTTTAACAACACCTGTTCCAAAATCCATTTCAACATAGGTGTCTGCAACAACGGGAATTTCTCTGCCTACGATTGGAAGAGTAACCGTTTTGCCGATAATATCTTTATATCTCTCATCATCAGGATGAACTGCAACGGCGGTATCGCCCAGCAGAGTTTCGGGACGTGTTGTAGCAAGCTCAACATATCCGTTTCCGTCGGTCAGCGGATAGCGCAGATGCCAGAACGAACCGTCCTGCTCTGTAAAATCGACCTCGGCGTCTGAAATGGATGTACAGCAGTGCGGACACCAGTTAATAATTCTTTCGCCCCTGTAGATAAGACCTTTGTCGTAGAGCTTAATAAAAACTTCTTTAACCGCTTTTGAACATCCTTCGTCCATGGTAAAGCGTTCGCGTTCCCAATCGCAGCTTGATCCCAGTTTTTTCAGCTGGCTTGTAATTCTTCCGCCATATTCTTTTTTCCATTCCCATGCGCGTTCAAGAAATCCGTCGCGTCCGATATCTTCTTTTGAAACACCATCCTTGCGCATAGCTTCAACGATTTTTGCTTCAGTAGCAATCGAAGCATGGTCTGTGCCCGGAAGCCAGAGTGCACTGTAACCCTGCATTCTTCTCCAGCGGATAAGAATGTCCTGTAAGGTTTCATCAAGTGCATGCCCCATGTGCAGTTGTCCCGTAATATTTGGCGGCGGCATTACGATTGTATATGGTTTTTTATCCTTATCAACCTCTGCGTGAAAGTAGTTTCCATTTATCCAGAAGTCATAGATTTTATCCTCAAAGTCAGAAGGCTTGTAGGATTTAGCAAGTTCCTTTGCCATAAACATATCTCCTCATACATTGCAAAGTGATTAATATAAGGGTGAAAATTACACCTCTTTTATATATACCTATATATTATCGCATTTTAACAGTAATTTGTCAATTAATGCAAAAGAAAAAATTAATATGAAAACCACCGTAAGACAGCTTGTTTATAGCTTTTACGGTGGTATTTATTGTAGTTTGGTATTAAATAATAGTTCCTCCGCCGACAACATAGTCGCCGTCATACAAAACGACCGCCTGTCCTTTTGATATTGCACGCTGAGGACTGTCAAAAACAATATGGATCGTATTTTCGTCAATTTGTTCAGCTACTGCGCTCTGTTCAGGCTGATTATATCTCACGCGAGCCTTTATCTTGATCGGACTTTCAATTCTTTCGCAGGAAATGAGGTTAATGTCAGTAGCATACAATTCTTTTGAAAACAGACCGCTGTTTTCACAGAGAATAACCTTATTGTTTTCAAGGTCTTTTTTCTTTACGTACATAGGGTGGGGAAGTGCAAGACCAAGTCCTTTGCGCTGTCCGATTGTATAGCGTATGATCCCCTTATGTTCGCCGAGAATATTTCCGCTTTCGTCAACAAAATCTCCGTGCGGATAAGTTTTGCCCGTATATTGTTCAATGAATTTAGCATAATCGCCGTCAGGTACAAAGCAAATATCTTGGCTGTCATGCTTGCGCGCATTTATGAAACCGAGTTTTTCCGCAATTTTACGGACATTTTCTTTGGTCATATTTCCAAGCGGAAAAAGCGTTTTTGCAAGCTGTTTCTGCGTGAGAGAATAAAGGACATAGCTCTGGTCTTTAGTTGTATCAGGCGATTTCTTCAGCAAATATCTTTTTGACTTTTCATCATATTCAATTATTGCATAATGTCCTGTGACAACATAATCAAAGTCAAGCTCTTCCGCTCTGCGCATAAGCTTTTCAAATTTGATAAATCGGTTACAGTCGATGCAGGGATTGGGAGTAGTACCGTTTTCATAAGCGTCAATAAAGCGGGTTATTACGTTTTCTTTAAAACTGTCTTTAAAGTTATATACATAATAGGGAATACCGATTTTGCGGCACACATTGCGTGCGTCGTCAATATCATCAAGCGAACAGCAGGTTTTCTCCCTTTTTTCACCAATATCATCATTGTCAAAAAGCTTGAGCGTAATACCTGTTGGGTCATATCCCATTTGTTTTGTGATGTAAGCGGCAACTGAACTGTCAACCCCTCCGCTCATTGCAATTAATGCCTTTTTTGCCATTATCAGAGCCATATGATACCGAGCCCAAACAAAACTCTTTATGAAAGTTTCGGTGCACAGTAACATTCCTTTCTTTTTATTACTCGCGTTATCTTAAATTATCAGCCGCCGAGCCTTATCATTTCATCAATACATTTTTTAGCGTCTTTAATTGTATCGTTGTCAAGAATGATTTCTTCTCCGCCCTTTCCTGCAAGACAGTTATAAACGTCAGCAAGAGTTGTGGATTTCATATTCGGGCAAATAAGCTTTAATGAGAGGAAATAGAAATTCTTTTCAGGACACATATATTGCAGATGTTCCGCAATACTTATTTCAGTTCCTATAATAAAATCTTTTTTATCGGAGTTTATTGCAGAGTTCATAATGCCTGAGGTTGAGCCGACATAATCCGCCATTTCAACGACTTCAGGAACACATTCGGGATGTACAAGAAGTTCTGCGTCAGGATGTGAAGCCTTCGCTTTTTTTACATCATCGGTATTTACACAGGCATGAATAGGGCAGCCGCCGCTTAAAAGCTTAATGTTCTTGTCAGGACATTGTTTAGCCACATAGTCGCCCAGATTGCAGTCTGGTATAAACAAAATATTTTTGTTTTCTATATTATTTACAATTTTAACAGCCGATGAGCTTGTTACGCAAACATCGCAAATTGTTTTTAAATCAGCTGTTGTATTTATGTATGCTACTACAGAATAGTCAGGATACATCTCTTTAACCTGAGAGATAAGCTGCTTGTCCATCTGATCAGCCATACTGCATCCGGCAATCGGCTGAGCGAGATATACCTTTTTTTCGGGAGAAAGTATTTTACATGTTTCCGCCATAAAGCGAACGCCGCACATAAGAATATTTTTATTTTCAACTTTACTTGCATCAACGCTGAGTTTGTAGCTGTCACCGGTAAAATCTGCAATTTCAAGAATTTCGTGTGCCTGATAGCTGTGAGCAAGTATACATACATCTTTTTCTTTTTTTAATTGGGTTATTTTATTCTGTAACTGTTTAATATTCATAATATCTGTTCCTTTCATTATATTCCATCTGTTATTATTTTTAAAAAAGCAGTTTTGTTTCGTATTTATGAAATGACGTCTTATAATAGAAAGACACCGAGAATACATAGCTATTTTATCTATTATACAATATAAATATCTTTATATGCAATAGTTAATAAATAAGCAGATACCACATTTTGTAAAATTAATAGAAAAAAAGTCTTATTTTATATTAATTTAAAAAAATTTTAAATTAAGTCTTTACATATCTAATTTATTGTGCTATACTATATGTAACTTAAAAGTAGTCTTTTAATGTCTGCTTAGATTATGTATCAGGAGGATTCTAATAATTATGAAAAAGACAGTTTCTATTATTTGTGCTGTATTATTAATTGCTTTATCAGCCTTTCCGGCATTTGCAGTTGAAAGCCCTCAGGCTTCGACTTTCAGCTATGATGTTGAGGTGGTTCCAACTCTCGGCGGCAGCGGAACGTATAATTACGTAGGCGGTATTAATGAAAACGGTGAAGAAGAAGTTCATTTATCTGCAACCCCCGATCCCGGTTATATATTCGACCATTGGGAAATTAAAGGTCCGTACAGAACTAACGATAGTTTGACTGACGCTAATATTATTATTTTTGCTTCAGGCAAAATAACAGCTACACCTTATTTTAAAAAGCCAGGTTCATCAACCGTTGAAACAGGTACTGTAAATAAGGATGGTTCAGGAACTTCTCCACAGACAGGAGCAAATGATTTTATTCCGTATGCAGTTGTTTTACTTTCAGTTGTAGCTTGCGGTGCAGCAGTATTAAAGCTTGTTAAGTCAGGCAGCAAATAAGTTTGGCGGCAAAAGCAAATAACAAAATTTTAATTGTATTGCAATTTAAGGCTTCCGTGTTTACGGAAGCCTTTTGTTGATTGACAACATATTGATAAAATGATAGAATATTTACATAGGGTGATACTTATGAAAAATAAGCGAAGAATTATTGTAATATCTATAATTATTTTATTTGCAATTATTTTTATCGGTACTTCCATATATTTAGTTTTCAGGGGAATAGACGTCATAAATGCAAAGAATGAATACAATAAAATTGCAAGTTCATATGCGGGTGGAATATCAGACATCCAAAGTAATACAGAAATAACGGCACCAACAGATATAGACACAAAGGTTGCTGATAATCCGGTTGATTTTGATACGCTTACAAAACAAAATCCAGATATTTATTCATGGATTTATATTCCAAATACAAATATTAACTATCCTGTATGTCAAAGTGCAGTAGACGATAATTTTTATCTTGACCACGACATTTATATGAACTATAGCTACCCGGGTGCAATATATTCACAACTCTGTAACAAAAAAGATTATTCTGACAGAGTAACTGTGCTCTATGGTCATAATATGGCTGACGGTACAATGTTTGCCGACCTGCATAAATTTGAAAACTCAGAATTCTTTGATGAAAATAAAAATATTTTTGTTTACACAAAAGGACATAAACTAACGTATAAAATTGTGTCTGCATTCGTATATGATGACAGACATATTATGAATTCTTTTGATTTCTCTGATGATAAAGTCTTTAGTGATTATCTTGAAATGATAAAAAATCCTCATTCAGTAAGCAAAAATGTAAGAGAGAAATTAGATTTGGCTGTTGACGATAAAATTATAGTGCTCAGTACTTGTCTTAACAGCGGAGAAGGCCGTTATCTTGTTCAGGGGGTATTGGTAAGTGACGAAAGAACAGAATGATGAATTTATGAATGAAATTGAAAAAACAAAGAATAGCTTAAAGCCTGAAAATATTGAGTACATAAAATCCAATGACAAACGGGCGGCTGATAAAAAAGATGATAAGTCTATAAATGAAGAAATAAATGATTATGTTTTTTTAACTCCTCGCAGAAAGAAGAAAAAAAAGGTAAGGATACAAGACAGTTCATCAATACAGGATTATGAGATTGTAGCCAGTCACCGAGAGAGGGGAAAACACAGCGGACATAATAAAAGTCATAAAAAAAAGCGTATGAAAACATGGAAAAAGGTATTAATTTCCATAGCGTGCATTATACTTTCTATTATGGTTATTTTTGTCAGTACGCTTGCAATACTTATTTATACCGGCAGTCAGGAAATGATGATGAATACCGATTATTCAATTGCCGCCCCCAATGGAGTAGAGGTACAAAATCAGGGACAGTATATTGTATATAACGGACAAACTTACAAGCTCAATGAGGACATAACAAATATTTTGTTTATGGGAGTAGATAAAAGAGAGATTGAGGGGACTGCTGACAACGGAACAGGCGGACAAGCAGACGTCATTGTGCTTATGGCAGTTGATACGTCAACAGGAAAAATAACAATGATAAATATTTCACGTGATACAATGACTGATGTAACACAGTATTCAGCAGCAGGTACTTATGTTGGTATGGAGACAGAGCAGATATGCCTTTCATATGCATACGGCGACGGTAAGGAAAGAAGCTGTGAAAATACCGTTAACTCAGTACAAAGACTCTTTTATAATATTCCAATAAAATCATATCTTGCCATTGACCTTAACGGAATTGCCGCAGTTAATGACAGTATAGGCGGTATTGATGTAACATCTCCGGAAACTATAGGAGAATTTATTGAGGGACAGTCATATCATCTTGAGGGAGATATGGCGGAATCGTTTGTAAGAACAAGAAGCAAGGAGCGTGTTGATGCCAATAATCTTAGAATGCAGCGCCAGCAGATTTACGTAAAGTCATTTATGGATAAAGCGATTGAACAGACAAAACAAGACATAAGCACACCGGTTAATTTGTTTAATGCATCTACACCATACACTTGCACAAATCTTAATCCATCAAAAATTTGTTATCTGGCAGAAACCGCTGTAACAAGTAACGGTATGTCAGTTGAGATGAGCAGTGTTCCCGGCAAGGTAAAAATGGGTGAAACTTATGCAGAATATTATGTGAATGAAAAAGAATTCTATGAGCTTTTTCTACAAGTATTTTATACACCTGTGTAAAAGAGCTGTATTATAATTTAAACATATAAAGGCAATAAAAACCGCTGCAGATTACAAGTTAGTTTATCTGCAGCGGCTTTTCTTTATTGTTTCATAAAAATCCATTGAACAAAGGTGGTTTTTGTTCGAGAGTTAGGCTAAATAATTTATTATTTTATAAGGCTTGTGCCATCCATTTCTTCCGGCTGAGAAAGTCCAAGAATTTTAAGCATTGTAGGTGCAATATCTGCAAGTCTGCCGCCCTCTCTGAGCTGGCAGTCATATCCTACTACACAGAACGGAACAGGATTTGTTGTGTGAGCGGTAAACGGTTCTCCGTCATCGTCAATCATTTTATCTGCATTGCCGTGGTCGGCGGTTATAAGCGCAACTCCGTCCATTTCTCTTATAGCGTCAACAACCTTGCCTACACAGGTGTCAACGGCCTCAACAGCTTTTACAGCCGCCTCAAATACGCCTGTGTGTCCTACCATATCGCAGTTTGCGTAATTAAGGATAATTACATCATACTTTCCGCTTTTAATTGCAGGAATGAGCTTGTCGGTAACTTCGTATGCGCTCATTTCGGGCTGTAAGTCATATGTTGCAACAGCAGGCGACTTAACAAGAATTCGGTCCTCACCAGGATATTGTTTTTCAACGCCTCCGTTAAAGAAGAAAGTTACGTGAGCATATTTTTCTGTTTCTGCAATTCTGAGCTGAGCCATACCCTGATTTGAGATGTACTCTCCGAGAGTGTTTTTGAGTACCTGAGGCTTGAACGCAACGTCAACATTTGGCATTGTAGCGTCATATTGTGTCATACAAACAAAGTTTACAGGGAAGAATCCGTTCTTCCTTTCAAAGCCGTTGAAATCAGGGTCTACAAGAGTTCTGGTAATTTCACGGGCTCTGTCGGGGCGGAAATTATAGAAAATGACACTGTCATTAGGCTGAATTTTTGCACCGCCCTTAACAACTGCGGGTACAACAAATTCGTCGGTAACGTCCTCTTTGTATGAATTTTTGACTGCGCAGACAGGACATTCTGCCTCAACGCCTTCTCCGTAAACCATAGCGGCATATGCTTTTTCAACGCGTTCCCATCGGTTGTCGCGGTCCATAGCGTAGTATCTTCCCATTACCGTAGCAATTTT
>CANQMH010000025.1 GCA_947624865.1 uncultured Clostridia bacterium
ATGGAACAGAAACGCAAACAGATGAACAAATTAAATTCATTATAATATCAAAAATCGTCAAATAGAAAGTCAAAAAAACGCGAAAGTCCGATTAAATGCGGATTTTCGCGGTGTAAAAACAGAATTAGTTTAATTAAGGAAAAATCATAGCGATTTATAAGTTTATTTATTACATATACTTTTATTATGTGATATATTGTAACATTATATTTATGAAAAGTCAATTGTTTTTAACTTTGTATTTCGATTTTATAACTTCAATAATCCAGAACACAACAAATACTACAGCGTTTACTATTACTACACTTGCGCCAGTAGGAGTATCAAGAGAAAAAGACGCGCACATTCCGATAAAGAAACAGCAAATTGACATTACGCCTGAACATATTATTACCGATTTGAATTTCTTGCAAATACGCATTGACGATACAGCAGGAAAAATTATAAGCGCGGAAATCAACAGCGTTCCCATTATTCTCATACCTATTACAATTGTAAGTGCCGTAAGCAGGGCAACCGCCGTATTGTAAACGCCTGTTTTCAGTCCCGTTGCTCTTGAAAAGCTCTCGTCAAAAGTAATGGCGAAAATTTTATTATAAAACAATATAAACACTACTATTACTACTGCCGCCAGCACTGAACACATAATTGCATCAGCGGTAGTTGTGGAAAGAATACTTCCAAAAAGATAGGAATTAAGGTCAGTATTCACTCCTGAAATGCTCACACATACTACACCTACGGCAAGAGCCGTGCTTGAAATAATTGCTATAGCCGCGTCGCCGTTAATTTTGCTGTTTTCAGAAAGTCTTAAAAGAAAGAATGCCGCAATTATAATGACGGGAACGGCAACCTCAAGCGGTGCAAGGTTAAGTGATGCAGCAACCGCAAGTGCTCCGAATCCTACGTGCGAAAGTCCGTCGCCTATCATTGAATATCTTTTCAGCACAAGGGTAACTCCCAGAAGCGCGGCGCACAATGATACAAGCGTTCCTACTATAAAAGCTCTGATAATGAAATTATATGAAAACATTTCAGTCAGCATTTCTATCATTGCTTTGCACCTCCGTTAAAATGATTATGGCGGCATTCATCGCAAGGACAGTCTGTTATCATAAATTTCTTTCCCACTTCCGAATGAAGATACTGATGCGCCGTACCGAAAAAGTAATCATTACGGGAAAGATGAAGTATTTTTGAAGCATTGTTTACCGCAGATGTAATATCGTGCGATACCATAACTATCGTAATGCCGTTTTTATTCAAATTTTTAATTAAGGCGTACATATCTGAAGATGCTACGGGGTCAAGTCCGGTTACGGGTTCGTCGAGAATTAACAGTTTTTGTGTGGCGCACAGTGCGCGCGCAAGCATTGCGCGCTGCTGCTGACCGCCGGACAGTTCACGAAAACATTTCTTTCTGAGCTCGTAAACTCCTGTTTTCTTCATACTTTCGGCGGCGAATTCTCTCTGTCTTTTTGAATAAAAGAGAGTATGCTTTTTATTAAGACACCCCGACATAACTACCTCTGATACAGAGGCAGGAAAATCCTTTTGCATAACGGTCTGCTGCGGAAGATAACCTATTTCGTTTTGTTTTAGACCGTCGCCGTACGAAATTATACCGCTCTGAGGCTGTATTAATCCAAGCAGACACTTCATTAGCGTAGTTTTGCCAGAACCGTTTTCGCCAACGATACATATATAGTCCTTTTCATTTATTTCCAAATTTATGTCCGAAAGCACGGTCTTGCCCTCGTATCCTATTGAAGCGTTTTTAATTGTAATAAGCGACATTATGACAGTGCCTCCTTTAATACGGCTGCATTTTGCTCCATTAACGAGACGTAACTTTCTCCAACCTCAAATTGCTCCTTTGTTACATTATGGCAGGAGAAAAACAAAAGTGTTTTTGCACCCGTATCCTCTGCTATTAGATTTGCTGTTTTATCATTAGAAAAATCAAGATAAAATACCACAGGGATTTTCTCATTTCTCACATAGTCGATAAGGCGCGTTACGGTAGAAATGCTCGGCTCTGTTTCACTGCTGCAGCCGGGGAAAGCACACTCATAAGAAAGTCCGTAATCGGTTACAAAATATAAAAAGGGAAATCTGTCGCCGAAAACCACCGCATCTCTCACGCCGTTTTGAACAATTTCAGAAAATTTCTCATCAAGCTGAGCAAGCTTTTCAACATATTTATTTTTATTTTCATTGTAAACATTGCTGTTTTTTTTATCAATCTGCGACATTGCGTCTGTTATTGAAGATACAATCTTTTGAGCATTTCTTACTGACGTCCAAATATGTTCGTCATATTCATCACCGTGTGAGTGGTCAGTGCTTTGTTCATACATTGGAATAATGCAATCCATCATCTTAAATATTTTTATGGTCTTGCTTTGCAAGGAGTTCAGAACGCTTTCAACCCATTCGTCACTCTCTCCTCCGTTATAGATGAAAATATCACAGTTTTCTATTGCAACAATATCCGACGGAGACGGCTCATAGCTGTGCGGTTCGCTTCCGGGAGAAAGCAACAGCCTTATATCCGCCTTGTCTCCTGATATATTTCTTGCAAAATCATAGTATGGAAATATTGTCGTTACAATGCTTAGTTTATCGGAGTCATTATCAGAACTGCTTTCTTTTTGTCCGCATGACGATAAAGCAACTATTGATAAGGAAACAAGCAAAATTGACAGCACTAATGATGTGAATTTTTTCATTAACTACGCTCCGTAAAAACATAAAGGGCTGCACAGAATTTTATACATTCTGAACGCAACCCCTTATTATTTATTTAAGAAATTTACTTTGCAGCTTTTTTATTCTTTTTATTGTTCTGCCACATTACCCAAAGCGGACCTGCTATGCAGATTGAAGAATAACAACCTGAAATTACACCGATAATCATCGGAAGTGCAAAGCCCTGAACAGAAGATATGTTAAATGCTATTGCAACAATGTAAACAACCAAAATTGCTGACAGCGTTGTAACAGAAGTCATAATCGTTCTCTTGAGAGTCTTTGACGCACTCAAATTGAACACCATACCAACATCTGTTTTTCTTCCGAGAGCCTTTCTCTCCTCACGTACACGGTCGTAGATAACTATTGTATCGTTCAGAGAGTAACCCAAAATCATAAGAACAACGGCTATGAAGTTTGAGTCGATTGGCATTTGGAATATAACATACATAAAGTAAATCATTGCAACATCATGGAACAATGCTACAAGAGCCATAACACCTGCCGATAAACCGCCGATTTTCTTAAATCTGATTGTTACATAAAGCACCATTAATATACTTGCTATAGCAACAGCGGCAAGACACTTTAAGAAGAAGTTAAAGCCCATTGAAGCGTCAACTGAGTTTGATTCAAGTGTTTTAAAGTTATTGTCGGGATACTGCTTTTGAAGTTCCGATTCCAGGTTGCTCTGAATTTCAGTAGTTACAGAATCATTGCCGGGGAACTGTACAGTTACAGTATTACCTGAATTTCCGACGAAGTCGGTTGAGAATGTAGTTGAAATCTTTGCAGTCGTCTTTCCCTGAATAAAATTATACAGTTCATTCTGGTCAACTTTGTTGTTATCTTTTTCAGTATAACTGAACTTTAATGTAGCACCGCCTGTGAACTGAATGTCAAGAGTTGTGCCAAAAATAAAGTTACAGATAATACCTATAAGAATAATTGCGATTGAAATACCGAAAAAGAATTTTTTGTGACCTACGAAGTCTACAATCCTTTTTCCGCCGTTATATTTTTCACTGATTTCTTCAACAGTCATCTGTGAAGCTGCTTTAGTTTGAACATCATTTTTCATTCTTAGCACCTCCAAACAACCATTTCTTGCGCAGGAATTTAAAGCCTGCAACACTTCTGAGCATTACACGTGTAAGGAATACACCCATAATGAAGTTTGAAATTACACCTACAAGAAGTGTGAAACCGAACGAATAGATTGTGCCTGTTGTAGATTCGCCGAAAATAATCGAAAGAATATTTGACGGACCAAATACAAGCATAAGAATAATTGATACAATTACAACGGTCATATTACCGTCAACAATTGCCGAAAGAGAGTTTTTAGTACCTCTGTCCAGCGCTCCGTCAAGGGTTCTGCCTCCCTTGAGTTCTTCCTTAATACGTTCGGCAGTAATTACGTTACAGTCAACGCCCATACCGATTGAGAGGATAAGACCTGCAATACCCGGTAATGTCATTGTAAATGACGGAATTGTTGTAAAGTAACCGGAAATTGCAGCAATTGAAAGACCCATCTGTCCAAACAGTGAAATAACTGCTATAAATCCCGGCAGACGATAGAATATGATCATAATAAGTGCAATTATAATGAATGCGATTACAGCTGCATAAGCCATTGCCAAAAGTGAGTTTGAACCAAGAGTCGGACTTATGACACCGTTGCCTACTGTTTCAAGCTGGAACGGCAGTGCGCCTGCGTTGATTTTATTGGCAAGGTCTGTAGCCTCCGAAGCCGTAAAATCGCCCTCAATCTGCGCCCTTCCTTCTGTAATAGCGGAATTAACTGTGGGAGCAGAAAGCATAATATCATCCATCCAGATCGATATTGTATTGTTTACATACTGTGATGTTATATCAGCAAATTTTTGCTTTCCCTCATCAGTAAACTCAAGACTTACAACATATTTTGATGTACTGCCCTCTGACTGATCAATTCCTGCTCTGGCGCTTTTAACTTCAGAACCATCCATAAGTACAGTTGCTGTTTCACCTGTCGGTGTTTTGTAAACATAACTTCCGTCAGAGCCTATGTCTGTTTTTTCATACTCTTTACCGGGTCTGAATGTAAGCTTAGCAGTTGATGAAATTTCATTAATCGCATCTACTGCGTTAAAGTCAGTTTCGTCTGATTTCCACGGGAATCGAACTATAATTCTGTCGCTGCCCTTGTCAGCGTACAGCTCGTAATCTGTAATACCCTGAGATATCATTCTTAATTCAATAATTGATTTTGCAGAATCTAACTGCTCATCAGTAGCGTTATAATTATCTGCGGGCTTAAACGTAGCCTCAACGCCGCCTCTGATGTCAATTCCCCATCGTATATCGCCGATGCCTTTAACTACTGTATTTTTGTTGTCACCTGTGTAATAGGATACCCCGAAAATCGCAGTAAACGAAAAGGCAAGTATCAGCAAAGCAACAATGAAGAACACAGGCTTTGGAACTCTTTTCATGCCTTTGGAACCTCCGTAAAATAATTGTCTGATATTTTGCGAAAAAATAACTCTGTTACATTATCACAAACATAGACGTAACAGAGTTATTATAAAATTTTTTTGCCAAAATGTCAATGGATACAGGAATATTTGATAAAAAAATCTTTAACTTTATTAAATTTTACATCTTTTCCGACCAAATAAGATGGTTATTTTAAAAGTATTTTTTCACAAGCCGCAATTTTTACGCATATACAGAAAACTTCCATGGCTTTCTGAAGCTCATCATTAGACGGAAATGTGGGGGCAATTCTGATGTTTTTATCATCCGGGTCATTTCCGAGCGGATATGTTGCTCCTGCACCTGTGAGCACTACTCCCGCCTCTTTGCATAGAGTTACTACTCTTTTTGCCGTACCGTTCATAACGTCTACGCTGACAAAATATCCGCCGTGAGGATTTGTCCAACTGCCTACTCCAACAGATTTCAGATTGTTTTCAAGTGTGCTGAGAACAATATCAAATTTTGGCTTTAAAATTTCCTTGTGTTTTTGCATATGAGCCTTGACTCCGTCATAATCTTTAAAGAACTTTACATGGCGAAGCATATTGAGTTTATCATAACTGATAATCTGATAATTATATCTTTCCTTAAATGCTTTCATATTCAATTCAGAAGCAGCCATTGCGGCTACTCCTGCGCCGGGAAAAGTAATTTTTGAGGTCGAACAGAAAAGTATAGGCATATCTTCATTGCCTGTTTTCTTACATTCCTCAAAAATATTGAGAAGTTTATCGGGAGTATCGTTTATATCGTGAATACAGTATGCGTTGTCCCACATTATTCTGAAATCCTTTGCAGCTGGCTTTAATGCAGCAAAACGCCTTACAGTTTCATCACTGTATGTTATTCCCTGAGGGTTTGAATATTTCGGCACACACCATATTCCTTTAATTGTGTCGTCACTTTCCACAAGCTTTTCAACTGTGTCCATATCAGGGCCGTTTTCTGTCATTGGAACAGGTATCATCTCAAAGCCGTAATACTGTGTAATACCAAAATGACGGTCATAACCCGGAACAGGACACAAAAACTTTCTGTTTTTGACCTCATACCAAGGTCTGCAGCCCTCCACAACAGTAGTGGTCATCATACAGGTTATAGTATCAAACATCATATTTAGACTTGAGCTTCCGCCTACCATCACATTTTTATAATCAACTCCGAGAATTTCCCCGAAAAGCTTTCTGCACTCATCAATTCCTTCAAGTACACCGTAATTGCGGCAGTCAAATCCGTTTTCTCCGACAAACTCTGATTTACTGTTTATAACATCAAGAAGTCCGAGCGATATATCCAGCTGCTCCTTGCACGGCTTGCCGCGTGCCATATTAAGATTGAGTCCCCGGCTTTTTATCTCTTCAAACTGTTTTGCAAGATCTGAATATTCCCTTTCAAGAACCTCTCTGCTGCAATTCAAATAATTCATTTTGCTGTCTCCTTAAAACTCAATTGCAAAATTGCTTTTAAAACACTACTATATTTTAATCCATTACGGTTAAAAATGCAAGTCTTTTTTGTAAAACTTGCATTTTTATATATACAAAAAACAACAGACTTACGACTTTGTTTTTGTTTAAAGTTCGTAAGTCTGTTATATATTGCGAAATTTTAATAATATTGATAATAATAATATCCTTTTTTATTTCGCCTACTGCCAAAAGTACAGCCAACCTCCAGAAGTCCGAGTACCTTTGAATCCGCAAGCTTAATACTGTCAATCAGATTTTGCAAATCACCGTGAGTAGTTGAACGTTCACGCACGACCACAACAAATCCGGCTATCAAATCTTTTAGCAGCAACGCGTCTGCTACTACTCCGATTGGAGGCGTGTCAAATATAATGTAGTCATATTCATTTCTCAAACGCTCTATAAGCTCAATGAAATACGCGGAACACATAAGCTCCGAAGGATTTGGCGGTATTGTGCCTGACAGAATAATATCAAGGTTCGGAAGCACATCACGCATTACAGCATTATCAAATTCAACCATTTTTCCGATTATATTTGACAATCCAACTTTATTTTCAATTTTAAAAATATTGTGAACATTTGGGCGGCGAAGGTCACAGTCAATTAGCAACACACGCTTCTCCATTTTTGAAAATGAAATTGCAAGGTTTGCGGAAACCGTACTTTTTCCCTCACCCTTTGAATAGCTTGTTACGGCAAATATCTTTTTATCATCTGCTGAAAGTGAAAACATAATATTGGTTCGAGCTACCTTATAGGATTCAACTATAGCAAATTTACTTTTATCAGACAATGTATTTGTCGAAACATCAGTATTTTTCATTTTTTTCTTGTCTTTGTTTAAAAGTTTAATTTTCATAATATCACCTGCTTTGATTCTCAAAATCCGGAATTTCCGCAAAGACCGGAATACCGTATACTGTCTGAATATCATCATCAGACTTGATTGTAGTATCAATAAGTTCAAGCAATATCGAAATCACACATGAAGCTGCAAGACCTACAACAAGACCTATTAACGTGTTTTTTAAATTGTTTGGCGAATCCGGACGTTCAGGTGCTTTTGCCTCTCTTATAGTTCCAATCTGTCCGTATTGAAAGTGGTCTTTAAAAACTTCTTTTGATACATCAGCAAGCTGATTTGCCACATTAGCACATTTTTGAGGATCATCACCCGAAACATTGATAGTAATAAAGAACGTATTTTCACTTACCTCCATACTTACAAGACATCCGTCATACAGCGATGTAAGTTTATCAGAGTTTTGGAAAAGCGTAACACAAATATTTGCAAGTGTGGAAGAACCGCTTATATCAGAACTGTAAATTTTCTTGTTTTCTTCATTGATACCTGTTGTACCGCTGTTATAATTCTGCACATAAATCATAGAAGATGTAGAATAGATGGGTGTTATAATAAATTTTGAATAAAGGAAAAATAACAATCCCATAACTATTGTTACAAGAATTATGAATTTTAATCTGTTTAAAAGAATTCCGATAATCTTCTGAGCGGTAAGATTTTTGGTCATTATCCCATACTCCTTTAATCCCTTATTAAGCATTTTGTATTCATTATATATTATAATGCCGAAACAATAATTCTTATGCAGAATTATAAGCTAAAAAATAAAGGAAGCCGTAATCGGCTTCCTTTAAAAAGAATTATTTTTTAAAAAATTAACCTACTACATTGAGAAGTACACCGGCTGCAACAGCAGAACCAATTACACCTGCAACATTCGGACCCATTGCATGCATAAGCAAAAAATTTCCAGGATTTTCCTGCTGTCCAACTCTCTGAGAAACACGAGCAGCCATTGGAACCGCAGAAACACCGGCAGAGCCAATAAGCGGATTAACCTTGCCGCCCGTTGCCTTATACATAATTTTGCCGAACAGCACTCCGAATGCAGTACCCATACAGAATGCAATAAGACCCAGAGCAATAATTTTGAGCGTATCCAATGTAAGGAACTTCTGACCTGACGCAGTAGCACCAACGGTCGTACCGAGAAAAATTGTAATAATATTCATAAGTTCGTTCTGTGCTGCCTTTGCAATTCTGTCAACAACACCTGATTCTTTAAATAAGTTACCGAGCATAAGCATACCTACGAGAGGAGCAGCATCGGGAAGGAAAATTGCAATAAGAATTACAACAATTACAGGGAACATAATTTTCTCAAGCTTTGATACGGGACGAAGCTGTTCCATAACAACCGAACGTTCCTTCTTTGTTGTCAGAGCTTTCATAATAGGAGGCTGAATAATAGGAACAAGAGCCATATACGAATATGCGGCGATTGCTATTGAACCGAGAAGATGCGGAGCAAGCTTTGTGGTTACATAAATTGCAGTCGGGCCGTCTGCTCCGCCGATAATTCCGATTGCACCTGCTTCAGCTTCGGTAAATCCGAGAAATATAGCGCCTGTAAATGTAATAAATATACCAATCTGAGCGGCTGCTCCGAGAATAAGGCTCTTTGGATTTGAAATAAGAGGACCGAAATCCGTCATACAGCCGATACCCAAGAAGATAAGCGGAGGATAAATTCCAAGCTTAACACCCTGATACAGATAGTAAAGAAGTCCGCCGTAGGTTGGATTTTCATAATAAGTTACCCCGTTAATTACAGTAGTAGCATGTCCTGATGTGGCTATGCTTTGCTGCGCACACTGCTCGGCAGTAAGAAGCTCTGTAGTCGGGGGCGCCATAATTGCAGGATAAAGATTTACAAGCAGCATTCCAAATGCAATCGGCAGGAGCAAAAGAGGCTCATACTGTTTTTTAATTGCAAGATACAATAATACGATTGAAACGCCAATCATAACATAGTTCTGCCAATTAAGGGTCAATATACCCGAGCTTTCCAAAATGCCCTGTACGGCTTCCATAAAGCCCTGTAAAATTTCCATAGATAACGTCCTTTCCGAAAAAATTACACCTTAAAACGGGCGTGTATTCTCAAGCACACCGGCATTTGCCCATGCTGAACGTCCGCTGTTTGATTTTTTAATACTTTTTATTTTTACTTTTTCGGAAGAACCGTACATACTTGCAACAGCTGCCGAAATTACTGCAACGACCTCTTCTGACACTGCGTTTTCAACTTCCTGCGCAGATATTTTTGCAGTCACGGGTTTTGGGATAGGCGAAGTATTCTTGGTTTCAACAATTTTCTCTTTCTTTTTCTTTTTATCGTTGTTTAATGCTTTAGAAACGATAAAACTGTATAAATTAATTATAAGAATTAAAAGAATAAGAACAGCAAACACAACAACAAATCCGGTAAGTATTACCTTAGCCGAAGAAATGCCTTTTTCAGCCAATGATAACTCAGCCATATGGAGCAATGGCGACAGATTTGAAAAACTCATAAAATAACCCCCATATTTGTAATTTACATATAGGAATATTATACTTTATTCCCGGTATTTTTTCAATAACAAATATGGGGTGATTATTATTTTGGTGATATTACTAAATTTTTTTGTCCTCAAAAAAATAATTTGTAAAGTTATTTATTTACAGAATAATGCAAATCAGACCATTGCAGCCGTCATTTATAATTTTCTCAATTGTTTCGCCTATTTTTCTGCGTGCGTCTGAAGGCATTCTGTAAAGTTTGTTGTGAAGTCCTTCGTTTACAAGCTCATGAACAGATTTGCCGAAAATATTGCTCTCCCATATTTTTTCGGGATTCTCTTCAAATTCTTTAAGAAGGTACGAAACAAGCTCCTCGGACTGCTGTTCCGATCCGACTATCGGTGTAACCTCCGTTTTAGTTTCAACCCTCATCATATGAATTGAAGGAGCGCTCGCTTTAAGACGTATTCCGTATTTTCCGCTTTGCTTAATAATCTGAGGTTCTTCAAGCGACAGCTCGTCAATTGCGGGCATTACAATACCGTAACCTGTTTCTTTGACCTGTTCGTATGCCTGAGCGATTTTGTCGAATTCCTTTTGTTTCTGAGAAAGATTTTTTATGCAGCTCAAAAGCGCACATTCATTGTTTATTTCAATATCAGTCTGCTCAGATAATACTTTATAAAACAATGCTGTGTCTATTCCAATGGAAATTGTTGCGTATCCTCTGCCTAAATCAAGATTAGAAAGATGTGCGTCCTTTATGTATTCACATTCTGCAAGTTCCCTTATAGTCTGCTGAACCTCTCTTATTTTCTCTACTTTTTTCGCAGAATTTTTTATAGACTCAAAAACTACTGATTTAAGCCAATGCTCCTTGTCGAGAGTAACAACCCATTTGGGAATATCAACCTTTATTTCACGAATAGGAAATTCAAAGAGAAGCTGAGCAAGAATACGCTTTATTTCATTTTCGCTGAGCTCCATACAGCTTACGGGAAGAACAGGAACATTATATTCCTTTGACATTTCTTCTGCGAGTGCAATTGTATGCTCTGATTCAGGTTCAATTGAGTTGAGCAAAACAATAAACGGTTTATTGATTGCTCTTAGTTCGTTTATTACACGCTGTTCGCTCTCAAGATAATCTTCTCTCGGTAACTCGCTGAATGATCCGTCCGTAGTAATTACAAGACCTATTGTAGAATGGTCGGTTATAACCTTTTTAGTACCGATTTCCGCTGCGTCGTCAAACGGTATTTCCTCTTCAGACCACGGAGTTTTTACCATTCTGGGCATATCCTCTTCACTGTATCCGAGCGCACTGTCGACAATGTACCCTACGCAGTCTATCATTCTCACTTTGAATGTAGCGTTATTTCCGAGATTTATTTCAACTGACTCCTCGGGAATAAACTTTGGCTCGGTAGTCATTATGGTTCTTCCTGCCGAGGATTGAGGAAGTTCATCTACAGTTCTTCTGTATATATTTTCATCTCTGATGTTCGGAAGAACAAGAGCGTCCATAAATCGTTTTATAAACGTTGACTTGCCTGTTCTCACAGGTCCGACAACTCCTATATATACATCGCCGTCGGTGCGCTGTGAAATATCTCGATATACGTTTCTTTCCTCCATTATTTTACCTCCTAAACTCTCGGAATTAACAACATCTGAGGATAATCAAGCGTTTGTTTGTCGGCTGAGTTCTCAGATAAAAGCATCTCAAGACGCGTATTGTGGGCTTTTGCTATATCCCAGAGGCTTTCTCCCTCTTTTGCAAAATACAGCGTGAGAGCGCAGTTATCTGAAACAATCGGCTTATCTTCAAAAACAGCAACGTCTTTTACCGCTTTGAGCAAATCTTTTTTTACAGCGCCTGCCGTTATCTTGATTTCACATCTGATTTCAACCGTGTTGTCGTCAGCAAGCCTGTAGCTGATGCTTGCCGCCCTTGCTTCTGCATAATTTACATCATTGCAGTCTGACGCTGAGTTCAGCATATGCTCATAATCAGAGCTTCGCTCAATGAACACCGGCATATTATCCTCATTAAGCGCTAGCATACAGATGTTGATTTTGCCTGTTATCTTTACTCCGTCCTCATTTGCTGATTTTTCGGCGCTTACATAATCCGAATAAATATCAAGTATTTTAGAGATTTTACCGTCATCAACCTTTACCGATATTTTTTCCATATGAAGCTCGCTTGCGGGCGACACCTCATTTATAAGACTTAACTGCTCAAAATCTGGCTGTGATGCACAGAAAACTGAATAAGCGTCAACAATTATTTCTTCATCATTAATAATATATCCCTCTTCGGTAACACAAAGCTTTACGTCAAGAATTACCGCTGGCTTTTCGGAAAGCATATCATTTTTCAGCCTTATGTCATATGACATAACGTCACAGCAAACACAGTTTATAGTGTTTTCATCTATGCCCTCGCAGTCAATAATTTGGTTAAACGGCAAAAGGTAATCAATTTTTGCAGTTTCTCCCGACTCCACATCGGTCAGATAAAACATTCTCAGATTTATTTCACCGTTCACCATAAGTTTTCCCGTTACAGCTTTGGCGTCTGTTACGCTTACGCCTACATCAGAATGAAGTATTGTTTCAATTGCCGGCTTGTCGGCAATTGAAATTTCCTCACAAACGTTAAACTGCTCCTGACAAAATGATTTTAAATCGGCACACCTGACAGCTTTTTTATTGGTTTCAAGATTTGAATCGGACGATGTATAAATATTGGTTTTTGATATTGTAAATACCTTGGCATATAAAGAAAAAGCCCCGTGCATAACCAGTCTTCGCGGACTCAGCGCTCTGCAATTTATGTATTCGGATTTGGTTCTTGTCATAATTACCGGATTATCCGGTGTTTCCTTGACGGAAAAGCACTGCGTAAAATTCACGCTCTGCTCACAACAGCGTATTGTTTTGTTTATACTCTCAACGTATAACACATTTACCACGCAGTATCCGTCGATTTGAAGCTGACCTCCCGACAGGCTTTTTGACTGAATTTTGGGCGTAAGTGTACATTTCAGAATTTTTTCAATATCCGGACAATAATCGGGCAGTGTAAGATCTACGTCTGCAAGCTGTTCGGCAACCGTGTCAAGCACTGTTGCCGGTGTGCAAAACGAACGGTTTTCCTGATTAAACTCCATATTTATCTCTCCTTTTGGTTTTATATATAAAATATATTATCTGTGAATACAAAATATACCGAAGAAATAAATATTATTTTAATTCGCAGGAGTCAGTTGTATTTAAAGTCTGCTTTTACTTATTAAAATTGCAAATCACAAAATATTACATAAAATAAGATGTGCATAGCATTTTTAGCACTATGCACATCTTATTTAATCTTGTACTGTTAACAATTACCAATATATTTTTATGTTGTCTGTGTTTCTTTTTTTATTCCGTAGATTTTACGCAGTATTGCAGATATAAATTTTGGTTTTTCAATAAGTACAACTTTCATAGTTACCTCCGTACACAAGAAATGCTTACTATTACAAGTGTCCCGGCTGCTACAATAAGTACCCAGTCGGACGGCAAAAGCGTTGCAGCAAGAAGCCCAAGACCAAAGCATATTGCCGATTTAACCTTTTGTGTGTAGCAATTCACCGTATCACCCTTTAACAGTTTATACATATTAATTGTTTGTGTGCAGAAAACAGGTTGAATTTTATTTTGATTTGAGATAATATAAAATAACAGGTGGTATATTATGAGAACTCTTGAAATAAAGAAAAATGACGCTAATCAGCGTCTTGATAAGTTTTTGCAGAAACGATTTAAAACTCTGCCAAAATCTCTTATGTATAAATACATAAGAAAAAAATGTATAAAGGTCAACGGAAAAAAGTGCGATATTCAAACTATGCTGCGTGAGGGCGATATTCTTACGCTCTACATAAAAGATGAGTTTTTTGAAAACAGCGAGAAAAAAAGCTATGAGTTTTTAAAAGCTCCCAAAAAATTTGATATTGTATATGAGGACGAAAATATTATACTCATTGACAAAAAACCGGGTGTTATAGTCCACCCCGATAAAAACTATCACTTTGATTCGCTTGTTGCAAGAGTTCAGCATTACCTGTATGACAAAGGCGAATATGATCCCGAGGAAGAAAAAGCATTTGCTCCTGCTCTTGTAAACCGTATCGACAGAAATACGGGAGGAATTGTAATTGCCGCAAAAAATGCCGACAGCCTGCGTATTTTAAATGCCAAAATGAAAACCAGAGAGCTTGAAAAATTTTATCTCTGTCTTGTATGCGGAAAGCCTGAAAAATCAGTTGATACTCTGATAGGATATATAACAAAAAACGAAAGCAAAAACAAAGTTACCGTTTTTAAAAACAATGTCGAAAACTCAAAAGAAATAAGAACAAAATACAAATTACTTGATTTTAACGGGAAATACAGTCTTTTGGAGATTGAACTGCTCACCGGAAGAACTCACCAGATAAGAGCTCATATGGCGTCAATAGGTCACCCTCTTGCGGGCGATACAAAATACGGAAAAAACAAAAAAGCACCCGACAACATAAAGTATCAGGCGCTTTACAGCTATAGATTAAGATTTAATTTTAATAAAAGCGCAGGTATTCTTGAATATTTGAACGGAAAAGAATTTAATGTTAACAGCGTGTGGTTTGCTGAAAATAGCCATATTTCCATATGAGAATTATTTTATGCACATAAACGCGCTCATTGTTCCCCTGCGTCCTTTAGTAGCGCGGTGACTCCACAAAAGACTGCTGTTACAATTTGTACACACATCCGATACGGTTATATTTTCCTTTCTTACTCCCGCAGAAATTAAAATCTGTCGGTTGGCTTCAATCAAATCAATCATATATTTGCCGTTATCCTTAGGAAAAACAAATTTTTCAGTTTCAAGACCCTCAAGTCCAATAAAATTATCCGCACACGGCTTATCGACCTCATAACAGCATACGGATATTGCAGGTCCGATTGCCGAAACAATATCAGCCGGGTCTGTT
Source organism: uncultured Clostridia bacterium (assembly GCA_947624865.1). GTDB lineage: Bacteria > Bacillota > Clostridia > Oscillospirales > Acutalibacteraceae > Ruminococcoides. The sequence goes on from CANQMH010000025.1 coordinate 15,153, forward strand.
CCGTAAAGCTCAGTCATTTTTCTGACTGTCTTTTCCCCTATTCTTCCCACAGTTCCGCGCCATCCTGCGTGTGCAAGGCCTATTGCCTTTTTGACTGTGTCAACAAAGAACAAGGGTGTGCAGTCTGCATAATAGGTCACAAGAGTGACCCCTCGTTCATTTGTGATTAACGCGTCTACACTATCCATATCGCGCGGTCTATATATTCCCACTCCTCTATCGGCTGAGGTCACTTCTCTTACATAAGTATTGTGGTCCTGAGCTGACGCGGTAAGTGTTGTAAATTCAAAGCCTGCACTTTTGCAAATACGTCTGTAATTTTCGGTTACGTTATCAGGATCATCACCTCTGTTAAACGCCAAATTCATTGAAATGAATTCTCCTGCTGACACACCGCCAAGGCGTGTTGAAAAGGCGTGATTGATGAAATTTATTTCTGATAAAGAATTATATGTTAAATAAGGAACACTTTCTCTGTTGTTAAGCGACATAACCTTTGATGTGAATTTCAATTTAAACCTCCTCAGATAAAATAATAAAATGTTTGACTTGAAACTATGCCTGCACAATGATATAATAAATTAAAATAATATTATAAATTAATTTGATACGGGGTGATTATAATGAAAAATAAGCTGTTTGGTCAAAATATTTCTCCTGACTGTTCGTACTGTGAAAATGCTGTTTTTGAAAATGAAATGGTTTACTGCAAAAAGGGCAAACAAATTCAAAACGGCAAATGCAGAGCTTTTCGTTATGACCCTTTGATGAGAGTACCGAAAAATTTGTCTTTTAATAAAAAATACTCCGCAGATGATTTTAAACTCTGAGAAAAATATGATTATTCATTTAAAAAGCTTTATCGTTACGATTACGATAAAGCTTTTGTTTTATCCGGTTATTTTATTCTTATGCAAGCTGGAAGTCGCGTATGTAGCTGTCAATAGATTTTTTGATTACCTCTTTTGCCTTTTTCACTCCGCTGATTTCGGTTACTGAAGTTACCTTATCAGCTTCAAGCGTTTTGTAAACCTGGAAAAAATGCTTTATTTCCTCAAAATAGTGTTTCGGCAGTTCCTTGATGTCGCTGTAACTGTTATAGTTTGGGTCATTGACGGGAACGGCAATTATTTTCTCGTCACAGCTGTCATTGTCTATCATATTGAGAACTCCGATAGGCTTACATTCAACAAGCGTCATGGGCTGAATTGTTTCACTGCATAATACGAGAACATCGAGCGGATCTCCGTCATCAGCGTATGTTCTCGGAATAAAGCCGTAGTTTGCTGGATAGTGAGTTGATGTAAACAATACTCGGTCAAGTTTAAGGAAGCCTGTTTCCTTATCAAGCTCATATTTATTTTTTCCGCCCTTTGAAATCTCTATTACAGCATAAAATGATTCTGTTGTTATTCTTTTGGGCGAAATGTCATGCCATATATTCATTTTATCACCTTGCCACTCAATATATTTTACTTTTTAATTATAAATAATGCAATGGGCATTGTCAAGGAAAGACTTCCTTTGACAATGCCCAAAAAATCAATTATTTTTTAATATGCTCTGATATTACTTTTATAATCTGAATAATAACTGTTGGAATTACTGCCAAAAGACCGATAAATCCTATCTGAACTGCCGTGAGGGTTTCAACACTGAACAGCGGGTGCATAAACGGTACAAAAAGCACAAACGCAAGAAGAAATACTCCAAGGAAGAATGCTCCCACACTGTAGATGTTTGAGGTAAAGCCTAATTTGAAGATTGAATGGGTGCTGCGGCAGTTAAAGCCGTGAAACAATCTTGCAAGTGTAAGTGTGGCAAAAGCCATCGTGCTTGCCGTTGCGGCATTGACCTGCAAACCGAGATAAAATGCTGTCAGAGTTACTACTGCAATTAAAGCACCCTGACCCATCATTAATCCGACAAAATCCTTTGTCATAATTCCTGCTTTAGGGTCGCGGGGTTTTTGAGATAGCAAATCCTTTTCGGGCTTTTCCATACCTATTGCAATAGCGGGAAGAGAGTCGGTGAGCAGGTTGATAAAAAGCAGGTGAACCGGCTGAAACGGTACGGGAAGCGCCATAAGAGATGTATATAGAACTGCAAAGATACCCGCCATATTTCCCGAAAGCAGGAAAAGAATTGAATTTTTTATATTTCTAAATACATTTCTTCCGTTTGCAACAGCTTTAATGACTGTTGCAAAATTATCGTCCTGCAAAATCATTGACGCCGCGTCTTTTGAAACCTCTGTTCCAGTTATTCCCATTGCTACGCCTATATCGGCTTTCTTGAGTGCAGGGGCGTCATTTACTCCGTCGCCTGTCATGGAAACAATGTTTCCCTTTTTCTGCCATGCATCTACAATTCTTATTTTGTTTTCGGGTGATACTCGTGCATAGACGGATATTCTTTCAATCTTCTCATCAAGTTCCTCATCGCTCATTGCGTCAAGCTCAAGTCCTGTAACAGAAATATCTCCGTCTCTGAAAATTCCTATCTGCTTTGCAATTGCAGTAGCCGTTATTTTATGGTCGCCCGTAATCATAACCGGCTTTATGCCTGCACGAATTGCATCTGCAACTGCCTGCTTTGATTCTTCACGCGGAGGATCAATCATTGCCACCAGACCGAGAAAAGTGTAATTATATTCAGTATCTATACTTAGCTCTTCGTCAGATTCCTTATAAGCAAACGTCAAAACTCTGAGTCCGTCCTCAGAATATTTTTTATTCTGCTCAAGAATTATATCTTTATCCTCTTGGGTAATTGGCCTTATGCCGTCCTTAGTTGCAATGCTGACGCATCTGTCAAGAATCACATCAAGCGCGCCTTTTGTAAGAACGTGCGATACGCCGTGCATTTTATATTTTGTACTCATCATTTTGCGGTCGGAATCAAACGGTACTTCCTCGATTCTTTCAAGTCCGCTTCGCATTACGTTTTCATCGTAGCCTATCTTGCGGAAGGTTTCAAGAAGCGCATACTCGGTAGGGTCGCCTATTCCCTTTCCGTCAACGATGCTCGAATCGTTGTTGAGCACCATATCATAAAGGAGATGTCTGTGGCTTTCAACATTCAAATCGAGCTGATCCTCAAGTATGCTTTCCCCGTTGATAAAAATTTTCTGAACCGTCATTTTATTTTGAGTAAGCGTACCTGTTTTATCTGAGCAGATAACCGAAACACAGCCAAGACTTTCAACAGCCTTTAAATCCTTGATTACTGCGTTTTCCCTTGCCATTTTCTGAGTACCCATTGCCTGCACTATCGTAACAATTGAGCCGAGTGCTTCGGGGATTGCGGCAACGGCAAGCGCAACCGCAAACATAAGCGCGTCAAGAATTGAATTCTGATTAATAACGTCTGCCTGAATAAGGTTTAAGCCGAAAACTACAACGCTTATTATCATAATTATGACTGCAAGCCGGCTTGAAAACTTGTCAAGGCTGAGCTGTAACGGTGTTTTCTTCTCTTTTGCCGCATTCATAAGCGACGCAATTTTTCCGATCTCGGTATTCATACCTGTGCCTGTTACGGCAACAAGCGCTCTGCCGTAGGTTACAAGACTGCCTGAGAAAACCATATTCGTTCTGTCTGCAAGCGGTACTTCACCGTTAATTATTTCTTCATTTTTATCAACGTTTGTTGACTCGCCCGTAAGAGAGCTTTCGTTCACCTGAAGCGAATAATTGTTTATTATTCTTCCGTCAGCAACAATTAAATCGCCTGCTTCAAGGACTATTATATCTCCCTCGACTACATTTTTTGAGTCGATTTCTATTTTCTGACCGTCACGAATTACCTTAGCACTCGGTGAAGAAAGTGATTTGAGACTTTCAAGCGATTTTTCTGCCTTAACGTGCTGTACAGTACCGAGAATTGCGTTTAGAATTATTACGGCAAAAATTACTATCGTACTCTCGAGATTTCCCGAAAATATTGAAATGATAGCGGCAATAATAAGTATTATTACCAACAAATCTGCAAACTGCCCGAGAAACACCTGTAAAACAGTTTTCTTCTTGCCTTCCTGCAAAACATTCTCGCCATTCTTCTCTAAAAGCTCTTTGGCTTTTGCAGATGTGAGTCCGTCGTTTGTAATGCCGAGCTTTTCAAATACTTCTTCTCTTGACATCTGGTACCAATTTTTCATTGCTTTACGCCTCCAAGTTTATTATAGACTTACATTATGAGTTTATTGAAACAAAAAAGACTTTTATTGCACAAGCTGCTTTGAGCCTGCAATAAAAGTCTTGTTCTTTAAGAAAATACAGTAAAAAACAGTTTTTTCTCGAGATATAACCGATACCGAAAACGGTATGTACTGACGATTAATATCACAGATTATCTGCGAACTACTCCCTTTTAACAGGAATTATTTTACCACAACTGTTAATTGTTGTCAATATAATTTTCAGGCTTCTGAAAATTCTCCTTAGGATTATTATTTTCAGTCTGTTGAACATCTTTCTCAAAGATTTTTTCCTTTTTAGGCTTGCTTGCCGCTGCAAATATTATTCCGATAAACGCAAGGAATGCTCCGCCCCCTGAAAAAACAGCCGACAGATATATTTTATCAAACAAATATGCAACAACTACCGCAGCAAGAAGCATAGGAATACATACCAGAAGAAGAATAAATGCCGTTTTGTAAAGTCCGTTCATTTTTATTTTGTTTTCCATATATTTTACTGCCTTTCAAGAAAGTATGTATAATTTACAGATTATTTGCAATGTCTGCAAAATTTACCAAAGTAAGCTTTTCCGCTCTGGCATTTGCATAAACTCCTGATTTTTCAAGGAGATCTGTAACAGTTTTTTTATCAAGCGAAAGCCCTGAGCTAAGTGAGTTTGCGATTACTTTTCTGCGCTGGGCAAATGCGGCCTTTACTACCGAAAAGAATTTTTTTTCATCATTAACCTTAATCGGAGGTTCTTTGAGAACATTCAGTCTGATAACCGCCGAGTTGACCTTTGGTGCAGGCATAAAAGAGCCTGCGCTGACATTAAAAAGCATTTCGGGCTGTGCATAGTAATTGACAGACACTGTTACCGCTCCGCTCTGACGTGAGCCAACCTCAGCACAAATGCGCTGTGCGGCTTCCTTTTGCACCATAACCGTTATTGCTGATATAGGGAGCTTTTCTTCAAGCAGTCTCATTATAACAGGAGAGGTTATGTAATACGGAAGATTCGCACAGATAACGACCTCCATATTTTTGAATTCATCATAAATAAGCTTATGCAAATCTATTTTCAATACATCATCATTTATAATTTTCAGGTTATCATATTCAGCCAAGGTTTCATCAAGCACAGGAAGCAGTCGCTTATCAAGCTCTATTGCCACAACTTTATCTGCAAGTATGCACAGCTCGTTTGTAAGCACCCCGATTCCGGGGCCTATCTCAATTACTCCTACGCCTTTTCCTGCTCCCGAAAGTTCTGCCATTCTCGGACAAACCGAAGGATTAATCAAAAAATTCTGACCGAGCGCTTTTGAAAACGTAAATCCATGCCTGCTTAAAATATCTTTAATTGTTCCTATGTCAGATAATCTGTTCATATTAACTGCTATGCAATACGAAATATTTACAAAAAGGCGCGGATACAGCCTTTTGTAATAATATCGTTCCTTTCCTGAAATTTTCGCTATATTCTTAATCCCTTGGGATATTTATTTTTAAGTCTTCCGTTTGACGCTTTTCCGAATCCTGTGGTAATACCGTTTACGCACACGGCGGTATATCCTTTTATATGCTCTGATACCGCAATTTCCTCGCCGTGCAAAAACGATTTAATCTCTTTGCTGTTTACATCAAAATCTATAAATGATTTGCAGTCCTGCATACGTGCCGCCATAAATGCACTGTGATGTGGTTCAATTCTGTTTTTAGCTACTTCTCCTAAAATTACTCCTGCCCTTAACACAGATAATCCATTTATATCAAAATTAAAATTCTTTGGCAGAATAATAATTTTATCGTTTATTATTTTAATATTTTCGCCAAAAGGTCTGTCATAAAACAAACTGTCGTAAAAATCAATTATTTTTTCGTCAGTTTTATTATTCGTCAAATCGGGAATAATATTTTTATTAGATTTAAGACAATTTCCTTTTTTGCGAAGCTTTGCGGCAAAATGTCCTTCTCCGCCGTCCATAGGAAAAATCCTGCGGGCATACTCAAGAGCAGGACGTCCAAAATCAATATCTGGATTTTCAAGCTCAAATTCAGGGTTTTCATCAAGAAAACGTGTAATTACTCCTTCGTTTTCCTCGTATGAAAACGTGCATGTTGAATAAACAAGCACGCCGCCGTCTTTTACTGCATTTTTGGCACTGTTTAAAATTAAATGCTGTCTTTCTGCACAGCTTTTTACGTGTTCTTCACTCCACTCAAGCTGTGCAGAGGAATTTTTGCGGAACATTCCCTCTCCGCTGCAAGGTGCGTCAACAAGCACCTTATCAAACTGCCCCGCAAACTTTTCACATAAAATATCGGGGTGACAGTTTGAAACTACGGCATTTGTAATTCCCATACGTTCAATATTCGATAAAAGAATATTAGACCTGTTTTTTACAATTTCATTGCTCCACAACAGTCCCGTAGAATTGAGCTTTGCACCAATCTGGGTGCTTTTTCCTCCCGGTGCGGCGCAAAGATCAAGCACAAAGTCATTTTCCTCTATTCCGAGCATTTCGACCGCTGAGGTTGCAGAAGGTTCCTGAATATAGAAAGCTCCCGAATGATGAAGTGGATTGTTTCCAAGCGAAACAACATCATTCGGTATGTAGAATCCCTCGTTACAAAAAGGGGTCAGCTTAAGCTCAAAATCAAGCAATGATTTTAGCTTTTCGGCAGTACACTTTACAGTATTAACACGAAGCCCTCTGAAATTGTCAGCCTCATAATATTTTAAAAATTCATTATATTCATCACCTAATAGTGATTTCATTCTAAATAAAAAATTGTTCATTTGAATAATACCAAAAAATCAGACAATAATAAAATCAAAGGGAGGTGTTAAAATGAACTTTAACCAGAATCAGAATAACAACAACCAGAATAACAGCCAGAACAAGAACCAGAACAACAATCAGAATCAGAACAACAACCAGAACAAGAATCAGAACAATAACCAGAATAACAGCCAGAATAACAACAGATAATTACATTCTGCGCAGAAAGTATGCCGTGTTCGCAATGGTGCGGGCACGGTATACTTTTTATGTAATGATTTTAAATTACGCAATTAAAATTTGGGAATTTTCGAATTTTATTTTTATAATGAATATTATTATAATTTAATATCCGTATTCTTCGCCGATAATAATTACTTTAATTCTGCCGATATGACGCTGCTGTGCGCAAACTACATAATTACAGCAAATTCTTTGGGAGCTGTGACAGCCCTCGCAAAGTTCGGAATTTTCTTTATTAATTGAAACGCATTTTCCGTCTTTTGCACAATATGTATCGCAGTTTAGTCTGACGGTATTCTGCGGAGCCGCAACCGTTTTTACACGTTTTACAGCTTCATCAATATTTTTTACAACCTTATTTATTCCGCACACTACCACTACGCTCTTAGGACCGTAAAGAATTGCGGCTACACGGTTTGAATTTCCGTCAACGTTGTAAAGCTCTCCGTTTTCCGTAATGGCATTTGTGCTTGTAAAAAACGCATCCGCACAAAATGTTTTGCGGTAAACTTCTTCTACCTCTTCATGAGTAATTCCCGGTGCGCTTCTGTCAAGATAATTATATTCAGAGGACGTTATTATATCATATATGCCTGTCTGCTTTAATGTTACAGAACCTCCGCTTGAAATAACGTCTCCTTTATTAATAAGAGTTTTTACAAGCTTACAAGCATCCTCTTTGGTGTCGCAGTAATATGAGTCCATATTGTTTCTTTTTAGATTATTAATCGTTTTTCCAATCTTGGTTTTCAATTCAGCCGTCATACGTATCTCCCCTGTCATTAAATATATTTACATTATACAATATTTATTTTAATTTGGCAATGCAGCAATTGTCGGCGGAATAATACCCAACTGTATTAAAAACAGGCTTATCTGCAAATCACTTTACAGATAAGCCTTTAAGAAATCGGTGTTGCTTACGGCTCAACAAACGGAACGTTAAGATATTGTGCAACCGACTGAGAAAGATTGCGCGCAATATTGTCTATGTTGTCGCGTATCCACTGCGCGTCTTCGGGATTATCGTGATAAGCAACTTCTATTAATGCCGCAGGCGCTTTTGTTCGTCTGACTTCGGCAAGAGAGGTCGTGGGAATTATGTCAACATTATTTGGATCTGGATATATTTTTTCATAATTGCTCTGAATCGATTCAGCAAGCCTTTTGCCATTTGTACTTGAAGGATAGTAGTATATATCCGCACCCGTAAAACGTCCTGCTGAACCTTCAGGAGCGGCATTGCTGTGAAGCGCCAGATGCAAGTCATAGTCGCCGCTGTTTGAGTCGGCAATTGCCTGACTGAGAGTCATATCGGGACGATTACGTCTAAATTCAATTCCGCTGGCAGTAAGATAAGGCTCCATTGCATCAGCAACTAAATTCATATAATACTCCTCGTTACCGCCGTCAACATAGGGATTAAACTCCTGCAAAGACGGGCTAAGATAAATTCTCGGCATAAAAAATCTCCTCTTTCAAAAAAAACTTCTCTATTTATTTTATTCTGTTATTCGCCTGCTGTGAACCAATAAATTTATCTTTTTTGCTTTTCCAAATCTTTATTTATGCGGCTGAGCAAGCTTTCCATCGTTTCGCTTTTATCACGTCTGTATCTTCCGAGTTCGTAAAGGCTGTCGGGATTTTTTGTAATTAAATTAGGCTTTTCGGTACAGGTGAGCGTGCATACAAATCCCAGTTTCTTAATTATTTCAAGCGTAGAATTGCTCTTTGCCCCAAACGGATATACAAAACACGTCGGCGTTATATCTGCATTATTTTTAAAATAATTCTGGGCCTTTGTTATATCTTCCGTAATAACTTCGGTATATTTTTCAAGAGTTTCACCGATTTTTTGCTCTATCCCTCTCCGTGGCTTTAACGTATGCATACCATAAGAATGATTTTGTATCTCAACATAACCTGCGTCAACCATTTCCTTTATATCTGAAATACTCATATTACCGTAAGTAACTGAAATCTCTCCTGATTTTGTAAATTTCTCCGTCATTGATGCAATCGGCGATATGACCGCTTTATAGTTGTATTTCTTTAAAAGCGGATATGCATAATAATAATTATTATAATATCCGTCGTCAAACGTAAGCATGACGCTTTTTGATTTTAATTCTTTATCAGAATAAACATAATCTACGAGGTCTTTAACAGTTATAGTATTGTATCCGTTTTCCCTAAGATACTTAAGGTCATTTTCAAACAGGTCTGGTGAAACCGTATAATTATTCTGTAAGCTTTTGTCATACAGCAAAGAATGGTACATTATTATTGGAATACTGACTTCGCTTTCCTTATTTTCCGCGTGCGCACCCTGTCCTATAAGCATAAATGATACAGCAAGAATAAAAATCAATAAAATTGCTGAAAATGATCTAAACTTATTTTTTATGTACACTTACTCACCCCAAAATTTTCTAAATTTTTTATTTTAATTCTTCTATATAATTATAACGTTACATCTGTATGATAATATACTCTTAAAGTTGATAATGATTACTGTTTTTATTGACTTTAATAAATACAAGGAAAATATGTATGGCTAAACATAATTTCAGTTCAAAACGCAACGCGATTTATGATATGGTTTGCAGCACAGATACTCATCCAAGCGCACGTTGGGTTTATGAAAAACTAAAGCCTGACATTCCTGACCTGAGTCTTGGAACTGTGTACAGAAATATTGCATTGTTCAAGAACGAGGGCAAAATACGAGTTGTCTGCAATGTAAACGGTGAAGAGCGCATTGACGGGGATATTACTCCGCATTCGCATTTCATCTGCAATAAGTGCGGAAATGTTTACGACATTTGCGACAAACAAATTACTTCTGACTTCTCATCAGAGCTTTCAGGAACAGGATATATTGTTGAAAGCAAATTTATTTTGTATTACGGAATATGCCCTGAATGTTCGGAGAAAAAAATACATTAATATTTTATTACAAAGGAGACGTAATTATGAAATGGTATTGTACAGTATGCGGTTATGTTCACGAAGGTCCTACAGCGCCTGAGGCTTGTCCTGTATGCAAAGCGCCTGCTGAAAAGTTTAAGCAGATGGACGAAGAGGCTTCTTTCGCAACAGTTCATGAGGTTGGAGTTGCCCAGGGTGTCAGCGAGGATATTCTCAAGGATTTGAGAGCTAACTTTGAGGGTGAATGCAGCGAGGTAGGTATGTATCTTGCAATGGCAAGAGTTGCTGACAGAGAGGGTTATCCTGAAGTTTCAGCAGCATTCACAAAGTATGCTTTTGAAGAGGCTGAACACGCTGCTAAGTTTGCAGAGCTTCTCGGCGAAGTTCTTACAGACAGCACAAAGAAGAACCTCCAGATGCGTGTTGACGCTGAAACAGGTGCCTGCGAGGGTAAATTTGACCTTGCTAAGCGTGCCAAGGCTCAGAATCTTGACGCTATTCACGACACAGTTCACGAAATGGCTAAGGATGAAGCAAGACACGGTGCAGGCTTCAGAGGTCTTTTGAACAGATATTTTAAATAATTTTAAATTTGCAGAAAAAACGGAGCAGTTTGAACTGCTCCGTTTTTTATTTTATATATTTTTCTAAATTTATAAAATCCACTGATATAAAATTCATATATTGAAATTATGCTTCTGCAATAACTTCAACCTCGACAAGTACATCCTTAGGAAGCTGTTTTACAGCTACGCATGACCTTGCAGGCTTTTCTGTAAAATACTTTCCGTAAACTGCATTAAAAGCAGCAAAATCATTCATATCTTTTAAGAAGCAAACGGTTTTTACTGCCTTTTCAAGTGAACTGCCCGAAGCCTCAAGCACATTTTTTAAATTAGTGCAAACCTGTTCAGTCTGCTCTTCAATTGTTGTTGCTTCAACATTGCCGCTTGCGGGATCAATTGCAATCTGACCTGATGTAAACACAAGTCCGTTTACCTTAACAGCCTGCGAATATGGACCTATTGCGTCGGGCGCGTTTTTTGTATAAATCTTTTCCATTTGTATTACCTCCGTTAATTATTATCTAGTATATGAATATTGATACGTTTATTTATTAAAAACTAAAATCAGTATTTTTTATTATACAAGTTTAAAACCTGCTCCTGTAATAGCATCGGTAATTTCCTTTACGTGGTCATAATTTCGGGTTTCAAGCACAATCCTCAGGTAACAGCCGTTAACGTCTGTTCCCTCGCTTGCCCTTTCGTGGTGAATTGAAATTACATTGCCGCCTCTTTCGGCAATAATTTTAGATACCGCAAGAAGCTGACCGGGCTTATCCTGAAGCTCAATACAAACAGTCTGCTGTCTGCCTGACATCAGCAGACCTCTTTTTATTACCCTTGAAAGAATTGTTACGTCTATATTACCGCCCGAAACGATACATACTACCTTTTTGCCCTTAACAGGAAGCTTGTTGAACATTACTGCCGCAAGCGGTGCTGCACCTGCTCCCTCTGCAATCATTTTCTGTGTTTCTATAAGCTCTAATATTGCAGAGCAGATTTCATCATCACTTACCGTAACAATATCGTCAACAAATTGCTTTATGTACTCAAACGTATGCTCTCCCGGAGATTTTACCTGAATACCGTCGGCAATCGTTGAAACACTATCAAGATGTATAGGTTTTCCCTGTTTTATTGATTCGTACATTGACGGAGCTCCCTCAGCCTGAACCCCATAAACCTTTACATTTGGATTAAGGCTTTTTATTGCGCACGCAACGCCCGAAATAAGTCCGCCTCCGCCGATTGCCGCAACAACAGCGTCAACATCGGGCATTTCGTTCATAATTTCAATTCCGATTGTTCCCTGACCTGCAATTACGTTTTCATCATCAAACGGATGAATAAAAGTGTAGTTCTTTTCATCACGCAGACGTAAAGCCTCGTTATAGGCATCGTCATAAACTCCGGGTACCATGCAAACATCAGCGCCGTATCCTTTGGTAGCCTCAACCTTTGAAATAGGCGCGCCGTCCGGCAGACAGATGAGAGATTTTATTCCGTATTTTGTTGCGGCAAGTGCCACGCCCTGAGCGTGATTGCCTGCGGAACAGGCTATAA